>CAKZHE010000245.1 GCA_936920195.1 uncultured cyanobacterium
GAGGCTCTGCCTCGGATGACAAAGCGAGGCAGAGCCTCGCGATTCGGTTCCCAGGCAGAGCCTAGGAACCAGTTCAAGGGGAGTTGTAATATCGAACAGGGTTGTTGCATGAATAAAATTGCCGAAAAACTCACAAAGTCAACAGCCTAGGCGCTACCCCTACACCACAAATGATTCAGACGCGCTATATTCCCTATTAAGCTAAAAATTGCTGATTGTGCGATCGCAATAAATTCTGGGCATCTACTAAACTTAATTGCGGAAATTCGACATAAAAGCGACTGACGCTAAAAAAAGGATGGGGTGCATCTAGAATAATCAACCGTTCAGCCTGCTTGCCTAGCCATTCTAATAACTCCTGGGGAGCCAAAGGAGAACAGATCCAAATTTGGGCAGGTTGCTGGGATCTCAGGGCTTGTACTGCCACTGCCATCGTCATTCCCGTGGCAATACCATCATCAACTAAAATGGCGATCGCGCCTGAATAATCAATTTTTGGACAGCAGGGTTGCAATTGAACCAATTGGTTTTCAGCCTTGGCTTGGGCGCGTTGCAATGCTTCCTGTGACTGGGGGCGATTTCCGATCCAAGGGGCATTTGACCACAAAACATCGCCGCTGGCAGTTGCCGCACCAATAGCTAATTCAGTATTCTCTGCCAAAGTAATCTTTTTGGCAACCACAATATCCACTGGACAACCCAATTGTTGCGCCACGGGGAGGGCAACGGGAATCCCTCCCCTAGGTAAGGCGCAAACAATAGGGCGAATTTCCATCTCGGCGGCTCGCAGTTCATTTAAGGCGGAAATTACCCGTTCAGCCAAATGAATGCCTGCACTAGCGCGATCGCTAAATAGCGGTATAGATGACATAAGGCGCTCCTGCGTGGCAGTGCGATGCCTCTATCATGGCTGATTTTAGCCGCAAAATCCTACTGGGATTGCAGGTAGGCCACGATCGCTTCGGCAGCCAAATGACTAATGGGTTTGCCTTGACTTGCCGCTGCCTGATTGAGTTGGTTGTAAATCTCTTCCGGCAAACTGACTCGGTGGCGGGTTTTGGTGGCGGTGGTTTCTCCTGATTGGGATTTAGTCACAAATTCCCGGATGGCTTCCATACCGACGCGATCGCAGAAATCCCCAAATTTCTCGTTTTTGCGGCGGGACTTTTTAAAGTAGGCAAAAACAGGTTCTAAATGGATTTCCAATTCCGCATGGTTTACCCGTTCTTGATAAACCTGCGCTAATCGGGTTTGATGGGGAGAACCACCCAACCAGACTTGATAGGTATCCGGCGCAATGCCCACAAAACCCAATTCTGCCATGTAGGGGCGAGCGCAACCGTTGGGGCAACCAGTCATCCGGATAGTAAAGGATTCGTTGGTTAAACCCAGTTTATCCAATAGGACGCGCATCCGGTCGGTAATGCCCGGTAAGGCTCGTTCTGACTCGGTAATGGCTAAACCGCAGGTGGGTAAAGCTGGACAAGCCATGGAATGCCGCACCAAGGGATCGAAGGCGGTGGGGTCGATTTCTACGCCATTTTCTTGGAAAATCTTAGCGATCGCCTCTTTGTCATTGGGTTCAATGTCGTAAAAGAGGACATTTTGATGGGGGGTGAGGCGCATCGGCAAGGAGAATTGCTCAACAATTGTCCGCAGAGCGGTGCGTAATTTAAACTTGCCTTCGTCCTTTACCCTTCCATTTTCAACCGAAAGTCCTAAAAAGAGCTTGCCATCACCCTGTTCATTCCATCCCAGAAAATCTTGATATTTAAAGGCTGGCATGGGTTTGGCAGGGGAGATCGCTTTGCCCAAATACTGCTCTACCTTTTCTCGAAAACTATCCACTCCCCAATCAGCGAGCAGATACTTCATTCTGGCGTGACGGCGGTTGGCGCGATCGCCATAATCTCTTTGGGTGGCGACAACGGCTTTTACTAAGTCGTAAATATCCGCTTTGTCTACAAACCCGATGGGATCTGCTACCCTCGCAAAGGTTTCTTCTTTGTTGTGGGTTCTGCCTAAGCCGCCGCCTGCAAAGATATTAAAACCTTGCAATTCCCCTTTTTTGTTGGTAATGACCACTAAACTCAAATCCTGGGAATAGAGGTCAACGGAATTATCCCCCGGCACTGTCACGGCAATTTTAAACTTCCGGGGCATGAAGTTAGTCCCGTAAATCGGTTCCTGGGGATCGGGAAGATTGACATCGTTGGCATTCCGCTGCCGAGCCGCTTTCACTTCCGGACTTTCTTCGGCAGAGAGGAATTTTTCCCCATCTAGCCAAACTTCATAGTAAGCGCCGGATTGGGGAGCTAACAAGTCCGCAATATTATTGGCATATTCCCAAGCCAGGGTGTATTCGGGGCGATTTTTGTAGGGAGCCGGGGGAGCCATGACGTTGCGGTTAATGTCGCCGCAGGCTCCTAGGGTAGAACCCATGCTTTTAACAATCGCCGCGATCGCCTGTTTGAGATTTTTCTTTAAAATACCATGCAGTTGAAAGCCTTGCCGAGTAGTTGCCCGCAGGGTATTGTTGCCATAAGCTGCTGCCAGCTTGTCCAGGGTTAAATACAGTTGGGGGGGAATAAATCCTCCAGGGCTGCGAGTTCGCAGCATCATCTGATAGTCTTTTTCCTGACCCTTGGCTCGGTTATCCCGGTTGTCTTGCTGGTATGAGCCGTGAAATTTCAGAATTTGGGTGGCATCTTCACTAAAACTGTTAGTATCCAACCGCAGTTCGCTAGCCACAGGTTCGCGCAGATAGTTACTGCGTTCCTTCAGTCCTTCAACTTTCGATAGTTTGTAGTCGGGGGAAAAGGGAGTTTTTACCATCGGTGATGCAGTGCAGAAGCTTTATATATTTCCGGTAAGTCGCTCGGAATTGTTGTGAATACTCTAGATCTTATCGCAGTTTGGGCGATCGCTACGCCGCTCATGCAAACTTCAAAGTTGGAAATTAGCAAATTTTCCCTGAGCCTCTCCCAGAAATTTAGCTATTTTTAATGTTAAATTAACAAAAATATACAATTCGCTCAATAAGTCCAACTTTTTGTTCGCCCAACCCCCGAATGTTGAGCAATATAGAGAGCTATGCAGTTAAAACTCGCTGAATCTAAACTTCCTTTTGCGCCCCTATTACTGATCGCCCCTTTTTTCCTCTGGGGAACGGCAATGGTAGCCATGAAAGGGGTTATCCCCCATACTACCCCCCTATTTTTAGCTGGAGTGCGCCTCCTTCCCGCAGGCATCTTAGTATTAGTCGCCGCCGGGATTATGGGTAAATCTCAACCCCAAGGCTGGAAAGCTTGGCTGTGGATTAGTTTATTTGCCTTGGTAGATGGCAGTCTCTTTCAAGGCTTTTTAGCCACCGGATTAGTCAGAACTGGGGCAGGATTAGGTTCAGTGATGATTGATTCCCAACCCCTAGCCGTGGCGCTGCTCTGTTGGGGATTATTTGGGGAAAAAATTAATTTTTGGGGCTGGCTGGGTTTGGCAATTGGAGTCCTCGGCATCAGTTTGATTGGTTTGCCGTCAGAATTAATTGGGCATTTTCTGAATGGAGGCGGTATGACTACTGCCTTTAGCTGGCCAGAATTTTGGCAGCATGGGGAATGGTTGATGCTGCTGGCTGCCCTGTCAATGGCGCTAGGAACTGTGATTATTCGGGGAGTGTGCCAATATACCGATCCGGTAGTAGCAACGGGTTGGCACATGATTTTGGGCGGTATCCCTTTGTTTATTCTGTCCTCCCTCTGGGAATCAGAACAATGGGTGCAAATTGATTTTAATGGCTGGTTGGCGCTGAGTTATGCTACTGTTTTTGGCAGTGCGATCGCCTATGGGTTATTTTTTTACTTTGCCTCCCAGGGGAATCTCACCAGTTTAAGTTCTCTAACTTTTCTGACTCCAGTCTTTGCCCTACTCTTTGGTAACTTACTCCTCTCCGAAGTCCTCACCCCCTGGCAATGGCTAGGAGTGAGCTTCACCCTGGCAAGTATTTATTTAATTAATCAGCGGGAGGAAATTGCCCAAAAATGGCGATCGCTCCCGAACAGGGAACAGGGAATAGGGAATAGGGAATAGGGAATAGGGAATAGGGAATAGGGAATAGGGAATAGGGAATAGGGAATAAAGAGCAAAAGTTCGTAGTTGGGCTTTAGCCCTAATCCGGAGAGGGCTAAAGCCCAACTACGAACCTTTGCGTTCTTTAGCCTAGCCTACACCCCAACTCCCCATCACTTGACACTAATGAGCAGTTTACAAATCAAATTAGGATGGCTATATTTAGTTTTTGGATTAAATTTAAGATGGTGATTGCCAAATACGCAGAAAGATGACAATAGACAACTGCTTAGATGAGAATGAAAACTGGTTACTACCCTACCAATTGATTCAAATAAAGAATCTTGTCGATTGCGAGTTGCCTAGATAAGATTCCCTAATGCAATGTCCAAGCGCTCTCCTCTGCTGATATTTCTCTGTCTTACCTGTTTCAGCCTAGCGGCTAATTCCGGCAAAAATCCTGTTAGCGCCCAGCTACCAACCTATTCGTCTAGCGTAGAAGTCGCGCAAGCTACTCCCAGCCTAGAGCCGATTGTTGAACCCAGCCAAAAACCCAAAAAACCTAAGCCAGTTAAATCGCGATCGCCCGGTCTATTATTTTGGGTAATCTTAACTGTACTCACCTTTACCTTGGTAGGGGGAGCATTTTTCTATTTGCAGTTGCGGTTAAGTAGGACATCTTGGGAGGAAGAAGCAGAAGAAGATCTAGAGCCTGAAGAAGAATCAGCCGCTTTAGATGAACATGGTTTCCATCCCGAAAATGGCAATTTCCAGAGTTATCCACTACCAGAAAATCCTCCTGTCAATAATTTACCGCTGCCAGAACCAGAAAATCAACTCAATGGCCACAATCCTTTCTCCTTTGCCATTCCCGAAGCCGTTGCCGAGCCACCCGAAGTAACTCCCCCACCAGTAGCACCGCCGCCACCAGAAGTTACCCCACCCTCCAATACGGAACTTTTGACAGTGGAAGAAACTACTCGGTTGCCCAAAATCAATATTGTGGACGAATTGATGACAGAATTGCAGGCACAAGATCCTGCCAAGCGACGCAAAGCGATTTGGGAATTAGCGCAACGGGGAGATTCTAGAGCCGTGCAACCCTTAGTTGAATTGATGATTGATTCCGATTCCCAGCAACGAAGTTTGATTTTAGAAGCTTTATCTCAAATTACTACCCGCACCCTCAAACCGATGAATCGGGCTTTGAGTGTTTCCCTGCAAGATGAAAATGCCGAAGTCCGCAAAAATGCCATTCGAGATTTAACCCGAATTTATGAATTGATTGCCCAAACCAGTCAAATGTTACGCTATGTGGCAGACGATCCCGATGCCGAGGTGCGGGAAACGGCAAAATGGGCATTAACTCAATTAAATCGTTTGCGCCCTCCGGCGGGAATGGATAGTTTGCCGCGCCCTAATGCCAGCGATTCAGATTCCAACTAAATCAGGACTTACGCAACTATCCTAGGAATAGGGGCAACCACGGGGGGATGGTTGTTGAGCTTGTCGAAACATTGCCCCTACAAAACACTATATGTAGATGGTCTGCGTAAGTCCTGTATTGGCTTCAATTCTTGACTCTTGCTACTAACTTGCCCCCATTTGACAACAATGCCTGAAACCGCAACCATCCCTGGCAAACGAAAATCAAACCTTTATTGTACCAAGCTTCGTAAACCGAGATATCTGGCTTAAGTTTGATTGCTTGCTTGTAGGAGGCAAATGCTTCTTCATATCGGCCTAAATTTTCGAGGGCAATCCCCTGGCTGTACCAGATTTCATGGAGATCTCGCTTGAGTTTGATTGCTTGTTCGTAGGAGGTAATTTCCTCTGCATATTGGCCTAAATTTCCTAGAGCTATTCCCCGACTGTACCAGGCGGGATAAAAATCTGGTTGAATTTTTATCACTTCACTATAGGAAGCGATCGCCTGTTCATATCGGCCTAAATTAAATAAAGCCATTCCCCGACTGTACCAGGCTTGATAGAAATATTTTTTGATTTCTATGGCTTCATCATAGGAGGCGATCGCTTCTTCATATCGGCCTAAATTAAATAAGGCCATTCCCCGGTTGTTCCAGGCTTCATGGAAATCCACTTTGAATTTTATCGCTTGATCGTAGGCGGCAAATGCTTCTTCGTATCGCCCCAAATTAAATAAAGCAATTCCGCGATTGTTCCAAGCTTCATGGTATTCTGGCTTAAATTTGATCGCTTCGTCATAGCAAGCGATCGCCTCTGAGCATCGATCTAAATTAAATAAAGCAATCCCTCGATTGTTCCAGGCTTCATGTTTATCTGGTTTACATTTGATCGCTTCATCGTAGGAGTTGATCGCTTCCTGGTAACAGCCTAATTCATAAAATTTATATCCCAATTCCCAGACAAATATATTGCTACTAAATTCTGGATCGAGAGCCGGGGTAATTTTTATGGCTTGATTCTTAGCTTGCTGCAACAATTTTAATGGCTGATTTTCACAACAGCGTCTAGCTTGATACAGCAAAGCTGCAAATTTTGCCAATCCTTCTAAGGACTCTATTTGACTAAAGCAAAGTTTGAGTGTTGCTTCTATTTGTGTTTTAGAAAAGCCAATTTTCCTTAATAGATCGTAGTTTATTGACTCTTCTACCAAAACTGACCATCCCCGTTCAACCGCAGGTTTAATTGTTTGCAAAAAACTCTTGATTTCATTCGACAATAAAGGATTGTCGTTTAGATCTGCTTCGGTAATGATTGCTTGCAAGGGAATTTCTACAACTTCAGTTTTACCGAGATATTGAGCCGCAAACAAATGAGAAATAAACTCAACCTGAAAATTTGGAATGGCGGCAAACAGTAGGTGATATAGATACTCAGCGATGGAAATACGCCAGTCAGAATTATTATACTTTTCCGTGGGCAAACTATCTGGCATAACCTTCCTGTCGCTGCGCTGCTGAAAGTAATTTGCTAACAAGGAATGAGTTTGATAAAACCTGTCTTCATCCTCTTGTAACAGCGACAAGCGAAACACATCCCGCGCCACATCATCTAAGCGATAGTGTTTTTCTGGACACTCGACAAAATCCCGCTCAATTAACCAATCAAATACATCCCTAGATTGGTTGGTAATTGTCAGCGACACCCCTTGCTTTTCTAGTAAATAGCGCATTACCGAACGATCGAACCAACGGCAGCAAGCCGCAATCTGTACGATCTGCTTTTCCTGAGAGTTTAAACCTTGCGATAATAGATCGACTATAGCGCGATTTCCCTGATGGAAACTTGGTTTTCTCCCTCCTAACTTTTCTTTCCGAATCCACTCTAAATAGTAAGGCAAACCTTTTGTTGCCTGATAAATATCCACCACTTCTTCGCGGTTATTAATCCCAATTATTTGCAAATAATTCTCTGTTTGATCGAGGTCGAATTTTTCCAAGGATTGTTCGCTAATCGAGTCTCTATCCTGGATTAATTTCCGCCAGTATTCAGTTTTAATTAAGCTTTTTCTGCCCGCCACCGCAATCCTGATTTTTGTGGCGCTTAGATCGGATTTGGACAGTAAATATTTGCACAACCAAAAATCAATATCCGCAGGCGCTTTTTCGTAATTATCCAGCACTAATACAATTGGGCGCTGTGTGGATTTTTGTTGCAATCCTTCTACAAAAGCTTTAGTTAGTGGTGGCAAAGGTTGCAGTAGTAAAGCTTGCAAATCAGTTTTATTTTTAGTTGCTGGATGCTGTTTCAGCAGTTGTTGTATTCCTTCTTTGCTATCTGGTGCAGGTTTCATGCCCTCTTTGAGCATTTCCATACCTTCGACAATAGTTTTGATTGCTAAGTCTGCTGAACTTGCAAACGGCGACATCGCTGCCATTGCTATCCATTTCAAGAACTTCACCGAACTTTTCTGCTCTGAAGTAACTGTACTTCCGCTCGCAGGTTGGCTTGCCAAGAGAGAAAGTGCTTGTTGATATATTTCATACAGGGAAAGAAAAGTATCTGGTTTTGGCTGAAGTTCTCGCACATCCCGCTGCCAAACGGAAAGAGTTGGCGGCGCTGGGATTTTGTCATACAGCGTTTTCATCAGTTGCAAAGGCGTTTCCAATTCCCCTGTAATGCCAAAGGAAAATTCTGCAAAATGAGCCACTGACTGGTTAGCTGCCTGCATTTCCTTCAGCAGTCGCGTCTTCCCCACGCCGCCAATGCCATAAACGTGAAATAATATGGTTGCTGTGGATGGGGAACTCAAGGCTAAGGCGATTTGGCTGAGAAACCGATTGGTTTGCTCGCGGGGGATATAAAAATTCTGGTTCGCCATTGGGTGAGACAAATTTAGAGGCATAAAGGGAAAGTAAGCTTTACTGACTATTGTATCTCGATTTTGAGCGATTAACTATATATATAATATATTTCTATATGTTGAGGGTGTAAATAATATGGCTCGTTCCTAAAATCGTAGGTTGGGTTGAAACGACTGTAGAAACCCAAAATTGAGGATTAATTAACTTGAATGATGCTTCGGGGGCGGGTTGATTCAGGTTATTGGTGAATATTAAAAGTCATCCCCAAACCCGCCCCTACATTAATCATAAGTTTTTAATATTTTGTGCGATCGCGATCGCTTATATTATGTGACAATTGTTGTGAACGAATGGCCTAGCCAAAGAGAGGGAACAGGGAATTGGGAACAGGGAATTGGAAATTGGGAATTGGGAATTGGGAATTGGGAATTGGGAATGGACGCGCTATATCTCTTATCAATTGATACTAGAGTTTTTCCTCTAACTCCGCGACTCCTTCCCAATCTTCAGCTAACTTTCCGGCAAGTTGTTGTTGACAGCGCCGCAAATAAAGTTTCACTGCCTGATCTCGTTCATTGATTTGTGACAAACGCTCAAAAATTTCCAGAGCTTGCAAAAACTTGGCTTGATGATAAAAATAAACGCCTTGTTCAAATTCTCCATTAGTTTGACGCTTCAGATCTCTGGATTCTTCTGGTTCTCCATCATAAACTTCAAAAACCGCTACAGCCGCTTTTTTACCTTTGACTTTGACTTTATCTAAAAACCGGAAACTGTAATTTTGCGGTTCATCCAAGCGGCAAAGGGTTTGCTCGCTGATCACAATCCCCGCCCCATACAGTTTAGTTAATCCTTCCATTCGCGAGGCTAAATTAACGGCATCAGAAATCACTGTGCTTTCCATCCGCTGTTCTTCGCCAATTGTCCCTAACATCAGCGTACCAGTATGCAGGCCGATACCGATGGCGATCGCCGGATAGCCGCTATTTTTCCGATGGGAGTTATAAATAATTACCTGTTTCTGCATATTCACCGCTGCTTTCAAAGCATCTTCGGCAGTTTCAGGAAACAGCGCCATAATTGCATCGCCAATATATTTATCAATAAATCCATTGTATTCCCGAATCACTGGACCAACTCGTTTTAAATAGGAATTGAGAAAATTGAAGTTTTCCTTGGGCGGCATACTTTCCGATAAAGTCGTAAAGGAACGAATATCGGAAAATAAAATTGTCATCTCTTTTTGGACTTGATCGCCCAATTTGAGATCCACAATACTTTCTCTGCCCAAAAAACGCAAAAATTCCCGGGGGACAAAGCGACTGTAAGCTAGATTGAGTTTAGCTAAATGTAGGTGAGTTTTCACTCGCGCAATTAATTCATTTTTGGAAATAGGTTTGGTCAAATAATCATTAGCTCCGGCAGCTACCCATTCCGCCAATTCGGATACTTGATCGTTGGCGGTTAAAAATACCACGGGCAATTCATTGGCGGGATATTGCTCGCGAATTTTTCGACAGACTTCATAACCTGTCATTCGCGGCATCATCACATCGAGTAAAATCAAGTCTGGTTTCAAACCATTTTCTAACGCTTTTAAGGCATCGACACCATTAGAAGCTTGGGCGATCGCATAATTTTGTAAAGATAAATAGTTCACCAAAACTTGTAAATTCACAGGTTCATCATCTACAATTAAAATCTTGAACTCACCCTCATTTGTTGGGGGTTGGTAGCCATTATATTGACTACCATTGACTAAAACTGGTTGAGATTGATTGCTGGGTTGCTGCCATTTCTCTGAAGATAAATTATAATTTTCTGGCGAGATTATATTCGCTTTCGTATTTCTGGGAATTTTGACTTTCTGGGATAGGGGTAAAGTAAAGGTGAATCGGGAACCGCGATTTAATTCGGACTCTAGGCTAATTTTTCCTCCGTGTAATTCCACTAACTTTTTAGTTACCGCTAACCCTAAACCAGTGCCGCCGTATTTTCTGGCAGTGGAACCATCGGCTTGAGCAAAAGACTCAAAAACCTTTTCTAATTTATCTTGAGCAATGCCAATTCCGGTATCAGTCACCGAAATTTCCAACCAATTATTTACGACTTTAGCTGATACTTCCACTTTGCCAACTTCCGTAAATTTGACGGCATTGCCAATCAAATTGTACATGATTTGCTGGACGCGATTTTCATCGGCATCAGCATTAGGAATATCGACTGGAATTTGATTGATTAATTCTAGGGATTTGCTGGCAGCTAGGGGTTGAGATAGAGACAATACCACATCAGTCAAAGCTCGCATATCAATTTGACTGATTTGCAACGGAATATTATTATGTTTAAGTTTAGAAAAGTCTAGGATGTCGTTAACTAAATTAGCCAAGCGCTTCCCACTAGATGCCACCATGGTTAAATTAGCAATTTGCTGGGGATTTAATGTTCCGGCGGCTCCATCAATTAAAGATTCTGTCAGTCCAATAATCCCATTGAGGGGAGTTCTCAATTCATGGGAGGTATTGGCTAAAAACTCATCTTTGTGTTTGTCCATTTCTTGTAGGGCAATGTTACTGGCTTCTAATTCTTGAGCATAAATTTGCAGGTGATTTCGGGCTTCGGTAAAGCGACGATCGAGAATAAAGGCAATGAAAACAATAAAAATGAATAATCCCCAATAGTAAAATTCTTGACTGGCGGGGACAATCTCAATAATGGTGAGGACATCGTGCAAGCCAAAAAAGCTAAAAATTACAAATCCAGCGGTAAATAATCGGGCTTCAATGTTGCCTTTGAGGGCAATGAGGGCGGAATTGACAAAGATGACTAAGATGGTGATAATGAATAGAATGGAAAACAGATTGGTGACAGATTCTAAGTAAGTGTTATTGCTGGTAATAATGGCAATGGTGGCAGCGATCGCACAAATTAGATTAATCTGCCACAGTTGGCGAACAATTAACATATAGCCTGCCCCAAAGACTTGCTCAAAGAAGATCCCCATCGTCACAGGCATGAGGTAGAAGCAGGCGATCGCAATCACAGGCCAGAATTCCGGTAGATTAAAAAATAGCATGGTAATTTCATTTTTAGAAACCGTAAATATCCCAGTACAAATCACTAGCAAACCGAAGGAAAAATACGCTTTTCTTTCTTTTCTTCCCAGCGCCATTAAAATTGGAAAGATCCCCACACAAATAAAGAAGCAGCCTAAAACAAACTTACCAATATTATTTTGGATAATATCTTGAATAATATTAATTTGCGAACCAATCGTCATTTTTTTATAAACAAAAATCGGGGAATAACTGCTTTGCCCAGCATAGATTTTTAAAAACAGAGTTTTCCCCAGGAAATCATTCTCTAAGGGAATAATAGGCCAATAACGTCGGCGATATTTAACTGCCCCAGATGGTAAGATATCCGCTTGTTTGCTAATTAATTTGTTACCTAAATAGGCTTCCAAACAAGGCATAAAACTGATATCAAAACTGGGATATTTCCACTGCCCAACCGTGGGTAATTTTACCCGCAACCACAGAATTTTTTCCTCTTTTGGTTTGAGCAACTTGGCGGGAACTTTCAAGGACTGCCAATTAGGATTGGTAGTATTTTCTTCAGTCCAGGTAGGAATACCGACATCATTGAAAGGTGAATCCCCCCAGCGGTATTGCCACCCTTGAGTAATTTCTATGGTGGGCGAGTTCTGTAAGTTATTGGGAAGAACTTGGCTAAATGCAGACCCAAAAAACCAGCTTGCTAGCCAAATTAAGAAGCAAGTAACTACAGACCATAAAATTTTGGCGCGGAGAGAACCAAAGATCAACCTCATTTTTAGGTCTCCTAGGAGGCTATCTGCCATGCAGTGGCACTGGATAGAAAAGTCTGGACGCGCACGGAAAATATTGCCCAGAAAGTTATAGCACCCCTACAGTTGAAATAATTGGCGCGAACCGACAGCTAGAATTTTCTAGAACTCGCTCCCAATCCCCTAATATCTACTATCTACCAAAATGTCTGTAAATTAGCTGACGGCGGATGACTCTCAATGGTTCGATGGGCTGTTGACAGCAAAAAGGCGATCGCCACAGCATTAATTCTAGTTTACATCCGATGATGGATCGCGAGAGTTAAGAAAAGCCAGTATATGCTGACAGCGTTCAGCAATTTGAGGTTCTAGGCTATTAATATCAACCGGATTATTGGGTAATTTCTTGGCAAAAGACCGTCCAGGGTGAATTTGATCCCATATAGATCTCATTTGTGCCTGTCTACCTTTTCCAGGAGCATGAATCCCAAAGCCAGAGATTAAACTACACCAAACAGGCTGAAAATGTCTGATTAGCACCGCTTCACCCCAAGCCACTAAATCAACTGACATCGCTACCACTTTGAATTGAAAGTCTTCAACTTGAAGATTTTCCACTCCATTAATTGAGTTTCTGTGTTCTTTTAACCGACCAATTAAACCACCTCCAATAGTGCCAATGCCAGTCCGCTTGCCTGGGTTTTCTGCCTTGCCAATATAAATTGGCAAACAACAGGCTTGAGTATTAGCAGATGCTATTTCTGAATAAAGCGAAAATGAACCTTGGTAGAAAAGTAAGTATGTCCCAACATATCCTGACATTTGGTTGATTAATTGATTTAGTTCTGCCAGCGGATAGCAAACTTGTTGATGTTGAAATTTGAGGAGTTGTTGCCGCAGTTCTGGAGGTGCTTGAAAAACTTCTAATGCCATAATAAACTTACCAAATCGGATTGGTATTAAATAGCTTGTAATTGCTGATAGATGCTTTCTGAAAGTAGATGAGCCAGAGTTATTGGTACGGCATTGCCTATTTGCCGCATCGATTCTCCCCAAGGATTTGGGAAGCAGTAATTATCGGGAAATCCTTGCAATCTAGCTGCTTCTCGGATGGTCAAGTAACGGACGCTTCCATCAGGCCAAGCTAACATATTTTCACCACCAGGAACTCCATGTACGCCAGCTTTGAGCGTTTTAGCTGGTTCATCGAGGGGGCTACCTGTATGTCCAGGATAGGTTTTAGCACCTGGATTATAAAGGCGATCGCTCCTTTTTTCTCCCTCTGGCAATTTTTCTGCAAGTAAGTCAGAAATCGCATCTCTAACGGTTTGCCAAGGCTGCATAATGCTGGTAAATAAATTCATGCCTTGACGTTGTAATTGCCGCTGAAATTTTGGCGAGATGGGTGGCTGTTCAGCTAGGGGAATTTGATGTTTTTGCCAATATTCTCCTGTCACCCATTTCTGATAATTGAGAGCAGCTTCAGAATGAGTTGGTTCAGGAAAAGACCAACTGGATTGGAGATCGGCGCGAAAACCAACAATAAAAACTCGTTCCCGTTTTTGGGGAATACCATAATCGGCGGCATTCAGCAGGCGAAAAGTAATCCGATAATGCAATCCCGGCTCAGAATTATGATTATGATGCTGTTCCAGTCTGGCGAGATGTTCGCGCCAATTTTCCTCTGGCTTGGGTAATATGTCCGGATAAGCTAGCTGCAAAACAATGTATGCAAAATAGTTGGCGAAGGATGAGCGCAGTAAACCCCGAACATTTTCAATTAAAAAGGCTTTAGGGCGCAATTCTCGCACAGCTCTAAAAAACTGGGGAAACATATCCCGTCGATCTAGATTTGCTCCATGTCTGCCCCCAATTGAGAATGGTTGACAGGGGGGACCGCCAGAAAGGAAATCAATTTTTTCGGAAAATAATCCAAAATCAAAATCGGCAACATCCATTTCATAAACAGCGCCACCGCTAATTATTTCTACTCCCTGACGTTGATTTTCGCGCATAGTATCGCAACAGCGGCGATCGCACTCCACTAGAGCTTGATGTTCAAAGCCTGCCATTGCTGTTCCCATGGCTAAACCACCTACTCCCGCAAATAATTCCATTGAGTTCATTACTAATGCTCAAAGATGTCTTTGTATTGTAGTAAGTCTAGGTTAACCAATACTGGCAAACATTGAAAGCATTGTTGGGCTAATTCCCAGCGTTCTTCTCGTTCCAGCATGGCGGTTAATTTTTTCTGCACGCTTAATAAATAGCGGACATCGTTGGCAGCATAGCGCAGTTGTTGTTCGGAAAGGTTGGCGGCATTTCCCCAATCAGAACTTTGGGCGCTTTTGTCTAACTCCACCTGTTCCAATTCTTGTACCAATTCCTTTAATCCGTGGCGGGGGGTATAAGTCCGCGCCAACTTACTAGCAATTTTGGTACAGAAAATTGGGTTGACGTGAATATCTAGGTGATATTGCAGTTGGGCCACATCAAAGCGGGCAAAATGAAACACTTTAGTAATGCCGGGAGCCTCCAACAATTGCTTTAAATTGGGGGCATCTTTTTGGCCTTTGGCAATCCGAATTACGGCAACTTGCCCTTGAGGATTGCACAACTGGATTAAACACAAGCGATCGCGCTGGGGCAGCAATCCCATAGTTTCAGTATCTACGGCAATGGCCTCTGCTTGCAAATACTGGGTGAGTAATTCTGCCGATAAGTCGCGATCGCTCGCTTGAAAGTCTGTCAACGGTTTCTCCTAGCTGACTGAAAAGTTCTGGCGGAATAATATTCTTTATTACTATTCCTAGGGATAATAATCCGGAGATTAAGCAGGATTTAAAAATTTGGCAACTGTTTGGACATCCTTATCTCCCCTGCCAGAGCAATTGATAATTAGTCTGGGACTGCCGCTGAGTTGGGGACAAAGGGTTTCCAAATAGGCGATCGCATGGGCGGTTTCCAAAGCGGGAATAATCCCTTCTAATTGAGATAGGCGCTGAAATGCTGCCAAGGCATCCTTATCCGTGGCGCTATAATATTCCGCTCTGCCCAAATCCTTTAAATAACTGTGTTCTGGTCCCACACCCGGATAATCCAACCCCGCACTAATTGAATGGGGTTCAATGACTTGTCCATCATCATCTTGCAATAAATAGCTCATGGCTCCGTGGAGTACCCCCACCCTACCCTTCGTCAGCGTTGCCGCGTGTTTCTCCGTTTCGGCTCCTTCTCCGGCAGCTTCTACCCCAATCAGCCGTACCGATGGCTCATCGACAAATTCGTGAAATAATCCCATAGCATTAGAACCGCCACCGACGCAAGCCAATAAAATATCTGGCAAACCGCCCCATTTTTCTTGACATTGAGCGCGGGTTTCCTGTCCAATCACCGCTTGAAATTCCCGCACCATCATCGGGTAGGGATGGGGACCCGCCACCGAACCGAGAATATAATGGGTAGTTTCCACATTCGTCACCCAATCCCGAATCGCTTCCGAAGTCGCATCCTTCAAAGTTCCCGTTCCCGATGCCACCGGACAAACTTCTGCTCCCATCAACCGCATTCGGAAGACATTTAAAGCTTGCCGTTCCATATCGTGAACGCCCATATACACCAGGCATTCCAACCCAAAGCGAGCGCAAACCGTGGCAGTAGCTACGCCGTGCTGTCCGGCTCCCGTTTCCGCAATAATCCGTTTTTTCCCCATCCGCTTTGCCAGCAGCACCTGAGCTAAAGCATTGTTAATTTTGTGCGCCCCAGTATGGTTTAAATCCTCTCGTTTGAGGTAAATTTGCACTCCCGTACCATCGGGGCGAGCATAATAATTGGTCAGGCGTTCGGCAAAATAGAGCGGGCTAGGCCGTCCCACATAGTCGCGCAACAACCCCTGGAATTCCGCTTGAAAATCTGGCTGATGGCGATAGAGATCGAAAGCGGCCTCTAGTTCGCTCAGGGCAGGCATGAGGGTTTCGGGAACATATTTACCGCCAAATTTGCCAAAACGTCCAAAGGAGTCAGGGCGCTGGCTATTGGTAACTATTTGGGGACTGGGAGATAAAGGAGTCACGGTAGAGTCTGGTAGCTGAAATGAATATTCCTCATTGTACTGGCTGGGAATTGATTTATTCACCACCAAGGCACGAAGGCACGAAGGGGATTTGCTATTTGTGGAATTTCTCCATTCATAAAAAAGCAGTAAATAAATGAAAATTTAGGCTAAACTTATTTATAAATTGTAGTAAGATCGCAGTTCTCTGGAAATTGTTTCTGGTGTTTCTTTAAGACTGATTAGCACTTCTTCAGGAATTTCTAGTTGAACTGTACTCATGTTTTCTACTCTGCGCGATCGCCCTTTCTTGGGCTAGGTCATTCGTTATTTCGGCTTGATTAAAAAGGGGGACTTTAAACAATTTCTTGTTTCCCCCTTTTTTAATCGTCCTCAGTTAGAGAGTGGGAACATATTGCTCTTTCTCTGGCACTTCGGCATACTCCGCCACAATCTGACGAAACTCTTCGCCGTCAATGGTTTCCTTCTCAATCAACAAATCTACCAGACGGTCAATCACAGTTCGGTTTTCGCGAATAATCCGCCGCGCTTCGTTGTAGCAATGCTCGACAATTGTCCGCACTTGAGCATCAATTCGGGCAGCGATTTCTTCGGAGTATTCCGAACGAGTTGTCCAATCTCGACCCAGGAACACTTCCCCCTGTTGTCCTTCCAGAGATAAAGGTCCTAAATCGGACATTCCAAATCGAGTTACCATTTGACGGGAAAGTGCTGTCACTTGTTGCAAGTCGCCGCCTGCACCTGTAGTTACTTCCGCATCACCAAAAACAATTTCTTCGGCGGCTCTGCCACCCAAAGCGCCTTGAATTCTGGCTAACAATTGCGCTCTGGAAACTAAACCTTGGTCTTCGGAAGGAGTAAACCAAGTCAGTCCTCTGGCTTGTCCTCTGGGAATTAAAGTGACTTTTTGGACGGGATCGTGTTCTTTAATTAAAGTACCGACGATCGCGTGACCAATTTCGTGATAGGCAATCAAGCGCTTGCTCTTGCTATCTACCAAGGGAGTGCCTTCCATCCCTGCCACCACCCGGTCAACGGCATCGTTGATTTCCAACATGGTAATGGCTTCTTTGCGCCGACGGGCAGTGAGAATTGCCGCCTCATTTAACAGGTTAGCTAAATCTGCGCCAGTAAAACCAGGGGAACGACGGGCGATCGCTTCTAGGGAAATTTCCGGAGCCAGTTTCTTGTTGCGAGCGTGAACTTCCAGAATTTCTAAACGACCTTTGAGATCTGGTGCATCCACCATCACCTGTCTGTCAAAGCGTCCGGGACGGAGCAAGGCCGAGTCTAGCACATCGGGACGGTTGGTAGCTGCAATAATAATAATCCCCGTATTGCCTTCAAAACCGTCCATTTCCGTCAGCAACTGATTTAGGGTTTGTTCCCGTTCATCGTTACCACCGCCAATGCCAGCACCGCGCTGCCGTCCTACTGCGTCAATTTCATCGATGAAAATTAAGCAGGGAGCATTTTCCTTAGCTTTGCGGAACAAGTCGCGGACGCGGGAAGCACCCACACCCACAAACATTTCCACAAATTCCGAACCAGAGATGCTAAAGAATGGTACGCCAGCTTCCCCAGCGATCGCCTTTGCTAGTAAAGTTTTACCAGTCCCCGGAGGTCCCACCAGCAGCACTCCCTTGGGAATCCGCGCTCCCACGGCGGTAAAGCGTTCTGGTTGTTTCAGAAAAGTGACCACTTCCTGTAACTCTTCTTTCGCCTCTTCAATTCCCGCCACATCTTCAAACTTAATCCCAGTTTTGGCTTCCATCTGAAAGCGAGCCTTGGATTTGCCAAAGTTCATCGCTTGTCCGGGACCGCCGGGAAGATTGCTCGAACGACGGAAGAGGAAAAACAATCCGGCAATTAACAGGACAGGGAAAACCAGATTGCCCAAAAAGCCCCAAATCGCGCTTTCATTCCGGGGAGGGTGAGATTCTAGGCTAATATCAGCCGTAGTCAGCTTAGAAATCAGTTCCGGTGAATTGAACGGTAAATCTACCCGCCACCGTTGGGTGCGATTATCTAGTTCGGGATCGGTGGCTTCCACAATCGCCGTTCTACCGCCATCATAAAGATCTACACTTCTGACGCGATTGGTGTCTAAGTATTCTAGAAACCGTCCGTAGGTCATGCGAGTATTAGCGGCATTCCGACCGAGGTCTGTGGGATTGGGGGCAAATGCACCTTGCCAAACAAAAAACCCAATCACCAAGGCTGGGATTGACCACAGCAGAATTGTTTTCCAAGAAATTTTCATAGGCGCGGCCTCTAGATATTGATAAAACAGGTTTACTATTTTTGATTCTTAATTAAATTTAACGTAATTCTCAGGATTGTTCTGAATAACTTCTGCAATACACACTAAATAATTTTTGTCAAGGGATAATCTACGAACTTTATGGGCTTTTTGAGGAGAAATTTTGCGCCCACCATATTGCCGGGTTAGCATAAATAATAATGAGGGAGCGATCGCACCCATTTAAATTCTGGCATTTTGGTATTTTCATCTAAAACAGGAGTTTAGGAAGATTTTTTTAACGCAAAGGGCGCAAAGGGGGCGCAAAGAGCGCAAAGTTAGGAAGGGAAATTAAAATTGCTGCTTGGTGTCACTGATATACTTAGGATTGAGGGAAAATGTTATAAATGCGATCGCTTCTAGTGCTAGACTTGCTGCGATCGCACCCATTCTCGAAACTCTCTCATCCTAGCATTTTCATCTTAAAGAGAACAGCTATGAAAGCAATTCAAACTACTGGAAAAATCGATGCTGAAGGTCAATTATTTTTGGATAGCCCAATTAAAGGGACTTTATCCAGGTCAGTCCGAGTAATTATTTTTCTTGAAGAAACAGAATCAGATGTTAATGACTTTTTGGGACAAATCAGTCAATATCAACAAAATCCCTTAATATCAGCAGAAAAATTACAACAGGAACTAAAACAATCTTTGACTGACGCAGGTTATGATTCCAGGGAGAAAATCATTGATCTTGTCCAGGATATTAAACGAGAAATTTCTCAAGAGCGTCAACAAAAACAAAAATGAATGAAATGACAAAAATTCCTCAGTTGATTTTTTTAGATACTAATGTTTATTTAATTGGGGCAAGTGAACCAGAAAGTCCTGAAGGATTGATTTTGCAATGGCTCGGTTGGGAAGTTAAAAATAATAACACTGTTGAGGTGGTAATTTCTGAAGAGTTGATTGACCAAATTTCTAGAGTGGCTAAACGGTTAAAAAATAAAGATTGGAGTGGGGAAATAATTGGGCGTATTTGGCAAAATCTAAAAGTCTTCTACGTCCAAATCGATGAATCTGAATTAGCTAGAATAGAGGCTTTGGCAGTGATACCACGTGAAGATGTGGGGGTTTATTTAACGGCAAAAGTTGGTCAATCGCAATGTTTTATATCTGCTAATCATAAATTAATTAAGATTTTAGCTCAGAAAACGGGAGAATTTGAATGTTTAACTCCATCTGCATTTGTTAGTAAATATTTAATGTAATAAATTATCATAAATCTTTCTTTTGCTAATAGTTACATCTTTTCTGGTGATGCTAGAGTCTAAGAATAAATGGGATCGCTTCTAGTGCTAGAGTTGCTGCGATCGCACCCATTCTCGAAACTCTCTCATTCTGGCATTTTCCCCTTTTTCAGAATCTAGCTGGATAAACTCTGTTAACTTTTTCACTGGAAATGAACCAAATGCCCAGCTAGTTTCCGACTCTTCATAAACGCCATCAATTAGCAGATAAATATCTAGATTGCCCTGACGATAACGCCAAACTTCTGGTACTTTGAGATCGGCATAGATCGCCATCATATTCATGGATGAATGAGTAGTTTCAACTTCGATGACTAAATCCGGAGGGGGATCTTTGGTTAAATCAATCTTTAATTTGCCTCGCATCTGGGCTTCATGTTGAATATAAAAACATTCATCGGCTTCTTTGCCAACTCCAGCGGCTGCCAATCGCCAAGTTGTTGATTTTAAACCTAAAATTTCTAGATTTAATTCTTCGGAAAGCACTACTAATAACCGCCCAATTGTCCAACTATATCTTTCATGTTCTGGTAAAGGAGTCATTATTTCTAATATTCCTTTATAATAAGTCATGGCAATGCCGGGATGTTCGGCAAAAACCTCCAGCAGTCCTTCGTACATTTCCCAGCTAATATTGTGGAGAACTAGCGGAGAATCTGTAGTTGGTTGGGGAAGGGAAGTGAAAATCGGAGTCATCACTTTTAACTGTTGATTTTCATGTAGCTTAATAGCCAGTTGGCGGCAGTGGCTCGCCGGGTTTGCCGAGGACCAAATTCACCAATTTTATAACCTTTGAAACCTAACTGTTCTTTCAATAACTGTTTGTTTTCTGGGGGAATGGAACGAGTTAGTTTGACGGTGGGAGGACGATTGGCGATAAAATCGGGAGGTTCGGGATATTCGGTTTGCCAATCAGGAGCAACGCCACTGTTATCCCATTGGTTAGTGGTGCTGTCGTAGCGATATCCCAAATAATGCCAAACTATTTGATTCACTATGGCATCGTCGATTTGTTCGTTAATGATTGCCCAAATAGTCTCGGTATTCAACGGCGGTAAATTAGACATCATCATCTTGGTAAAACTGGACGGATGAATTGCCGGATGCGGAGGAGAAAAATTAAGTGCTGAATGTCCGCAGACACTCGCGGAGGATAGTTAGAAGTGGCTAATTTGGCTCGCAATTCGGCATATTCAGCGGCGGTGAGGGGTTTGCCGTCGATAGGAGATCGCGCTTCGGTAATAATCTCGGTTCGCAACACTTCTTCTGGGACATCTTCCGGTGGTGGTAAGGCGATCGCAGGCATTGCCATGACCATACTACTTAATGATAGTAAATAAATGGGTTTCCACATGATAATTTACATTCCTGGCGGTAAGGGTTCTCCACAAAGTTGATGAATTTGGGCAATCCGTTCAAATAACCAAGGATGATTTTCTCGGTATTGGGGAATTAAGGCGAGGGGACTAAGTAAGGCAGCGGCGGTAAGATCGGCAACGCTGAGGCGATCGCCAACTAAATAATAACTTGTTTGCCAGCGTTGGGAGAGGAAAGCGATCGCATTTTCCAATCTGCTCTCTGCCAATTCCACCGCTGCCGGAGTAATCCCATATTGTCGGCGGACAATTTGAATTAATACTTGACTGAAGAGGGAAGGATCGATTTGTTTGCCAGCCCCCGCTCGAAAGTCATAATAAACAAACCGGGTTGCCGTGCCAATACTTTCATCTAACCAATCTTCCAGCAACCAAGCTTCCGTTTGTTGCTCTAAACTGGCTAAAAACAGGTTTGGTTCGGGACGATAGATTTCCAGATATTTAAAAATTCTAGTCGAATCGGCGATCGCTTCTGGTTCCCCAGTTTGTTGCGGCAACAATACCGGAATCGTCGTTAACCCAGTTAAAGGACGCAATTTCAGGGCGTGGAGTCCCGGAGTTAAATTTTCAACTTGGTAGCTAATTCGCTTGTATCCTAAAGCCAGTCTAGCTTTGCGGCAGTAGTGAGAGGTACTAAATTGTAATAAAAGCATCAGAAAGCTGTAAAAAATTAACTCAAACAGAACTTACGCCACGCCTCTATATTCACTCGTTCCTAGGCTCTACCTAGGAATGCCTATCAAGAGGCTCTGCCTCGACGAGAACCAAGCGAGGCAGAGCCTCTCGATATCGGTTCCCAGGCAGAGCCTAGGAACCAGTTTAAACTGGTATGCGGTGCGTTACGCTATCGCTAACGCACCCTACTACTACTACTTCTAAAAGGATTGGAGAAGGCGATCGCCCTTTCAGGAAGATTCCGAACTAGAATTGATATAGGGCGACAAATAGGCTACCAATGCTCCCATCCCAAATCCAGCCAAATTCCGAACAATTGGTACCCAATCGGAAGTTCGGGAAATCACCGGACCTAGACCAAAGGCAATGAACAGAATGCCCCATAGAGGAGAAAAAATCAATGCCCATTGCCAAGCAAAGATTTGATTTGGTTTGCGGGGGTGCGCGGCAAAGCCAAAAATCACCCCGCCTAAAACGGAGGTAATCAGAGTAAGAATCCATTGCTCCCTAGGCAATCCGGGAACTGCTCGGCAACCACCTTGGCGCAAGCAAGATTTGATCGAATCTAAGGATTTGAGAATAGATTGGTCTTCGCCATATTCCCGCACAAAGTACAAATTACCAAATCTGGTTTGTAACTCAATCCAGAAGGTACGGGGGAGCAATTGATATACTGCATCTCCAACGTTGAAGTTTAACAGATTGCCGCCGCGCGGATCGGCAACCAGCAAGACACTCTTATCATCTAACCCCCAAAATTTTCGCACTGATAGCCCCGGAGTGCGGTCATATTGGGTAAGGACGCGCAACTTCCAACCAGTTTCATCTTCAAAATGGGTGATATCTTCGGCTAGGGCTGTCTCTTGGGCATTGGTGAGAGACTTAGCCAGATCAATTACTGGGGTGGGCGTACTAGGCAAAAGATCGGGATTGTCGTAAGCTTGGGCAATGGGTGCGATCGCCCAAACCGAAACGGCAAGGCAAAAAGCAAATAGTGATACTGCCAATCGGCGGATAAATAATTGCTGCATTTTCAAGATCGATCAAAATCTCAGATTTGGACACTCTGCAATGGCTGGAAATGCCTGGAGTGGATAGAAATTTATTAATTTCGCTCTAGCTCCAATTTTAACTTTTTAATAATTTTAGCAAAGCTTGAGCAACTTCTTGAAATACACTTGTCCAATCCTGCGGCTGAGATTGTCGAAATAAACGCATTGTCGGATACCAAGGAGTATCATTACAGTTTAACATCCACCGCCAATCGGGACTATAACAAAGTAATGTCCAAACTGGTTTGCCTAATGCTCCTGTCAAGTGAACTACGGAAGTATCGACGCTAATGACTAAATCCAGTTGGGCAATAATCCCAGCGGTATCGCCAAAATCTCCTAAATCAGAACTTAAATTGAAAACATGAAATTCTTGGAGTTTGGGCAAGTCTCCCGGTTTTAAAACTTTTTGCAAGCTATAAAAATCAACTTGCGAATTATTCAAAATCGGGATAAAATCATTTAATTGACAAGAACGATTATGGTCATTTTTATGGGTAGGGCTACCTGCCCAAACAATCCCAACTTTGAATTTTGAACTTTGAATTAACAGCTTTTTACCTGGGGGAACTTGTAAATAGGGAACTTGGTTCGGCACAGTGGCTAATTTTGTTCCGAGTATGTAAGGCAAACTCATCAAGGGAATATAGACATCAAATTCTGAAGTGGCAACATCTCCAGGAGGTAGTAATTTATCAATTTCTGGAATGGTGGCAAATAGGGACATTAATTCCGGAATGCAAACCAAAATTAAGCGCCGACATTTCGGTTTAACTAAGGGAATATAACGGATAAACTGAATGGCATCGCCGGAACCTTGTTCGGTATGGATGAGGATAGTTTGATTGGGAATTTTACTGCCATCCCATTTGGGTTGAGGACAAATAAAAGGGGTAAAGTGCTTAGTTTTCCACCGCCATTCCGATTCGGCAAAGCCGGGGAGATAATCGCCTTTAGCTAATAGTGCCATGCCCAAGTTGAAATGAGCATCGGGAAAATCAAACCTGATTTTTAGAGCTTGGCGATAATAGGCGATCGCCTGTTCTAAATTATGCTGATTATGGCTAATATTGCCCAAGTTATTGTAGGCTTCGGCATAATTGGGATCGCTGGCAATTACTTGTTGTAAGAGGGCGATCGCTTCCTGCCATTGTTCCTGTTCTAATAATACCACGCCCAAGTTATACTGAGCCACATTTAGATCGGGTTTCAATTGCAAACAGCGGCGATAACAGCGTTCTGCCTCGACTAAATTCCCTTGATGATAGGCATCGTTGCCCAAGTTGAGATGATAATCGGAGTCATTGGCTAACTCGGTATTTTCAGTCAGCCAGACATTTTTTAAAGCTTCATCGGGTAAAATGTAGGAACTGCTTAAAAGTTTGGTATCCCAATCAATAATTTCTGGAAATTTAATTCCTGGTAAAATGGTAACAGCAAAGATTTCCTGTACTGCCTCTTCAAATCGGAGAAAAGCTACGGTTTCTCCAGTTTCAATATTTACTACCCATACGCCACAAGTTCGTTCTTGCAATCTTTGGGCAATGGGAATACCGCTAAAAACTGCAGTTTCGCGAATTTGGGATAAACCAATAAAAGCCAACTTGCCATAAAAATCGATGCCGCGAGTAAAACCGGGAACCATTGCCACGGTAGTCAATTTACCCGTATGTAAATCCACTTTGGCTAAACTGCCATTTCCCGATTCCAAAACCCACAACTCTCCCAAATACCAGCGGGGCGAATGGGGCATGGATAAACCTTGATAGATGATTTCATTCGTGGTAATATCCATTAGTATGCCGCCATTGGCTTTATTTTTGCGCCAACCTGCCGCCGTGTCAGTAGTTCCCAAAGCGGTAATATAACGGGGTTGATGGTCGCGAATACCTAAGCCGTTTAGATGACAGCGATCGCTTAAATCATAAGCAGTAATAAATGGTGGTCGCCAGCGAGGAATAAAACTATGAACGCCATCCAAAGTACACAAACAAGAAAACCGGGTATTAATAAACCATAATTCTTCCCCAGTATATGCCATTTCGTGAATATCAATATCCCCAGTAATATGAGTGCGCCGGGGCAAATAACAAGCATCATGTTTGCCGAGGGGTTCCAGTTTTTCCGCTACCGCTGGCACATTTCGCAATTCCCAAATTTGACAAGCCGTACCCAAAGCGATTTTTTCTCTGTCGGCAGCCACACCCATCGGACGATCGAATGTCCGAAAATGAGTATTAATGGTATTACCATCGGCGCGTAAAACAATTAACTTGCCAGCTTGGTAAGTGGAAACTATCACCGAGATGCCCAACTGATTGAGAATATCGGGCAAATTAGTAGTATGGACACTGCGGAGGGGAATATCTTGGGGATTCATTATAATAGATACAGAATTGTCACCGGACTCAATTTTAAAATGCCACTGGTTCTGATCGCTGACCCAATTCCCCTAGTAACTAATGCTGATGGTGTGATTCGCATCAGCAATACTCGCGTTACCCTAGATACGGTAATAACGGCTTTTCTGGAAGGCGCTACCGCTGAAGAAATCAGAGAGCAATACCCATCACTTCAGCTTTCTGATATTTATTCTACGATTGGGTACTACTTGAGACATCAACTTGAAGTTGATGCCTATCTCCTCGAACGTCAACAGATTGCTAACAGGGTACGGCAAGAAGCTGAAAAGCGTTTCAATCCCGTGGGAATACGCGATCGCTTATTAGCAAGGCGCAACCATCAAGTATAAACTAATATGCTGAGATTCTTAGCGGATGAAAACTTTAACAATCAGATTATCCGTGGGGTTTTACGTCGGAATCCTAATGTTAACATTGTCCGGGTTCAGGATGTAGAATTAACTGGAGCAGACGATCCAACTGTATTAGCATGGGCAGCGCAGCAAGAGCGTATAGTGTTAACACATGATGTCGCCACAATGACCAACTTTGCCTATGAGCGACTGGCAGCAGGTTTGTTGATGCCAGGATTGTTTGAAATCAGTCGTCGCGTTCCGGTTAGGCAAGCAATTGAAGAAATTCTGTTGTTAGATGAGTGTAGTCTAGAAGGAGAGTGGGAAGGGCAAGTACAATTTTTGCCATTGCGTTAACCTGAGCAGGTATAATCATGGGCGATCGCTCCCTAGCTACCATTAATCCCGAAAATTGGCCTTTTAGTTTAGAATTATTACCCGAACCCGCCTATTTAGTTGGTGGAGCCGTGCGGGATGCCTTATTGGGTAGGCAGCGGGAATATTTAGATTTAGATTTTGTTCTTCCCCAAGCCGCCGTCGCCACCGCCAGCCAAATCGCCTACCACTATGATGCCGGGTTTGTGGTACTGGATGCCGAACGTCAAATTGCGAGAGTGGTATTTCCCCACGCTACCGTTGATTTTGCCCAACAGGAAGGGGAAAAGATCGCAATTGACTTGCACCGTAGAGATTTTACCGTGAATGCGATCGCCTACAACCCCCGCACCCAAGAATTAATCGATCCCTTGAATGGTTGCGCTGACTTAGAATTGGGCATGATGCGGATGGTATCTGAATTTAACCTGCAAGATGATCCTTTACGATTATTGCGAGGCTATCGTCAAGCAGCACAATTGGGTTTTACGATTGAATCGGCAACTCGCGCTAGTATCATCCAATTGGCGCATCTTTTAGGCTCGGTGGCAGCGGAAAGGGTGCGGGTAGAAGTTGGTTATTTGCTCAACTCTTCCCAAGGCACTCCCTGGTTAATCGCCGCAGCAGAGGATGGGGTGTTAGCCACTTGGTTGCCGCAAATCAAGTCCGAAAATCTCACTTTGTTCGCGGCTATTGATAACGCTGTTGCCACCCTAGAGCAAAATTGGCCTAACTTGCCCCAGATTTTAGCAGGTACGCTGGAAAATACCATTAAAACTTCTTGGTTGGCGATCGCCAAATTAGCGACTTTACTTTCCCCTTCTCCCCAGATAGCCGAAACTGAGTTATCAGAACTTAAGTATAGTCGGGCGGAAATCCGTGCCGCTAGCGCCATTCATAAGTTTTTACCTCAAATGCGATCGCTATCGACTAATTCTATCCGCGATCAATATTTTTTCTTTCGGGAAATTGGGCAGATTTTCCCCTCTCTGGCAGTAGTGGCAGTAGCTAATAGTGTATCAATAGAGGCGATCGCTCCCCTCATCAACCGCTATTTTAATCCTCAAGATCCCGTAGCTCATCCCATTTCCCTACTTTCTGGCAACGACTTAATGCAAGTCTTAAATCTTCCTCCCAGTCGGAAGATTGGCGAATTATTGACAGAAATTCAAGTTGCCTGTGCCGAGGGAAAAATCCTGACTAAAGAAGCTGCTTTAAAATTTGCTGCCCAACTAATTGAAACCAATTAAAATCAATAATAGTTACGAATTGTAGTAGCACATCTGGTCTAAAATCTTGGGTTATCCCAATTCGTAGAGACGTTCCGGTGGAACGTCTCCAATTTCTACATAGCTATATCAGGACTTATGCAAAGCCTCTATCCGTAGAGTGAGTTGTCGTGTAGCGCAAGGCACTATCAACTATATATGAGGTAACTGCGTAAGTCCTGTATATATAAAAAGAGAGATCTTTTTTTGAATCATACTAAGTCCATAATATAACTGTTATAACCGGATTCAGAAGGCAAATTTTAACCAGGATTTTCTAATATGTTATTTCATCAATCAAGCTCTATCAGAAAATCGAGTCATCGCTTGATTCGCCTATCGCTCTCAGGGAGCTTAATTGCCGGAGGAGCAATCGGTGCGATCGCCATTCACGAAATCGCTTTTACTAACCCCAATTGGCCCCAGGCAAACCGTGCTTTAGCTCAAAGTAATAGTGGATGGGAAGATGTTGTTAGTCAAGTCAGTCCAGCAGTAGTATCCATTGAAACTGATATCAGTAGTGGTAGTGGGGCGATCATTAGTTCAGAAGGTTTAGTATTAACCAATGCTCACGTTGTTAAAGATGTGAAGGAAGTCACCGTTATCTTAAAAGATAAGACTAGGTTGACAGCAAAGGTAATTGCTTGGGGTGGAACTCGCAAGGATGGTAAGGATATCGACTTAGCGCTGCTACAAATCCAGGGTCAGCATAATCTGCCCACAATTCGACTTGGTAGTATCGGCTCAGTCCGCGTAGGACAAGAGGTAATTGCCATTGGTTCGCCTGATTTTTTTCCAGATACCGTAACCAAAGGGATTGTCAGCCACCTTGACTCAGCGCGGGGAATAATCCAAGCAGATGCACAGATTAATCCTGGTAATTCTGGAGGGCCACTGCTAAACAGTCAGGGAGAATTGATTGGAATCAATACCTCGAAGCCAGAAGTTTCAGGTATTAGCTTGGCCATCTCTGTAGATCGAGTGCAATATTTTCTGGCTCATCAGGAGTTGTATCCACCGGAAAGAGCGCAAGTTAGGTGTCTTGGGAGTCAGTCACCTCAACAAATAATTCCGAATGGTGCAGCTGTCAATGGCAGACTGAGCAGCAATGACAATACTCTCTCTTCTAATAAAAGCTTTTGCAATCTCTACACTTTTACAGCTAAGGCTGATCACTGGATTGCGATCACTATGGCTAGTGTAGAATTTCATCCATCTCTATTGCTACTTAATCCTAATGGTAGACAACTAACATTGGGTTCCGGAAACGCTAACGATGACAGAATTAATCAAGAAATACCACAAGATGGCACTTATACAATAATTGCCATCTCCGACCAGCCAGGGAAATCGGGAGATTATAGCTTATTGGTAGAAGACTTCGCTCTTCGGAAAACTGGCACGCTCAATCCCAATGAATCGTTTAGAGATTTTTCTTTTACAACAGGTAAAGCTGGTCAATCAATCAGGATTGCTGTGAAAAGTAATCAGGAGTCAACTCTCAATCTGTCGCTCGTTGGCCCCAATGGTCAATTAATTAGCAAAGGTGCAGGAGAATTAGTTACCAAATTACCTGATGCTGGATTGTATGTTGTGAGAGTTTCGGCTTCTAACCCTCAAAAGCAAGACCAATTTGAGATTACAATTCGCGAACAGTAGTAGCGAAGTGCGATCGCGCGATCGCACTCAAGCCGCTTTGTTTGCTCATTCTCTGTTTCGCGAACCGCTGTGAATGCGCTAGCGCCGGGGCAGTTACAAGAACCAAGCAAAATTTGCCTTCCAACTACTTGACAACCATTAAACTTGTGTACTACAGTGATACTACAAGGCGTGAGGGCAAGCCCATGAATGTTTAGGAAACAACAGAAATCTTTCAGGACTTACGCAACACCTCTATTAGTAGGGTGTGTATAGCCTATCGGCATGGCTAACGCTAAAGCGACAGCGTAACGCACCATAAACGCTATATGCGGAGCAACTGCGTAAGTCCTGTTGCTGGTAAATTCAAAAATTGTGTGTGGTAGGTAGCTCAATTGTAGAGTGCCAACTTTGTCTGCAAAGGCCGAACGAATTGAGGGTTATCGCTATTAACGATTCAACCCCCTTAATTCACCGGAGATGCGGGTGCAAATCCCGCCCTACTACTGAAATAGGGAACAGGGAACAGGGAACAGGGAACAGGGAATAGGGAATAGGGAGGAGAAGAATGGGGAATAGGGAATAGGGAATAGGAGATTTGACCAGTCAAGTCGCTTCGCTCCAATTCAAAATTATCAATTCAAAATTAAAGACAATTTCATTTTGAATTTTGAATTTTGAATTTTGAATTTTGAATTCAAATTATGTGGCGGGTAGCTCAGATGGTAGAGCGCCAAAAACATCCTTGTTCATACCTTGCCTGCAAAGGCCGAAGAATTAGGGTTATCGACTCATAATCGGGTAGTCGCAGGTTCGAGTCCTGCCCCGCCACCTGTCTTTTTTGCCCCAATGGGGACGGGAGAACCAAATGAGTTATAAGTTCTTCACTCAACCACAAAACAGCGTACCACAAACCCAACCAATTCCGGGAAGAGAATCAGAAATGATTCCAGGACGTTCTGGCGGTTGGATGTTTAATGCTGGAATTTGGACAATGCTGCGGCGCTGTTTGTTGATTGGGACTGCCCAAAATACTTATTATGCTGGCAAAAAAGAATTAACTGATGATTTTGTGGAAGTGGTGCGACAAGCGATCGCCCAAAATCCCGCAAAAGTTGCCGAAGAAATCCTTTATGCTAGCGATGGACGAGCGATCAACAACAGTACCCCCATTTTTGCCCTAGTCTTGCTATCGATGGGGGAAACACCAGAGGCGAAAAAAGCTTTTCAAGCCATCTTTTCCGATGTAGTTCGGACTGGCAGTCACTTCTACGAATGGCTGAGTTATACCAAATCCCTGCGCGGATTGGGAATGATGGTACGGGAAGCTGGTAAAAAGTGGCTTTCGCGGGAAGATGTCAAGGGTTTAGCCTACCAGTTGTTGAAGTACCAACAACGCCACGGCTTCTCCCACCGGGATGCTTTGCGCCTTTTCCACGTTAAACCAATCACCGAGGAACATCGCCAACTCTTTGAATGGGCGGTAAAAGGGTGGGATACTCTGCCAGAATCCATTCCTTCCCCTGCCCTAGCGCAGATTTGGTGGTATGAGTGGTTAAAGCGCCATCCAGAGCATACCCATGAAGCGATCGCCCAAGGACATCTAACCCACGAAATGGCGGCTCCCGTCGGTAAAATGGACGTAGCGGCATGGCAGTTGCTGTTTAACGAAATGCCCATTGGCGCAATGTTGCGAAATCTAGGTTCTTTAACCGAAATTGGCGTATTGCGAGCCGATGAACCTGCCAATTTAGACAGAGTTGCAGCCATTCTCAACGATGCCGAACATTTGCGAAAGGGGCGCATCCATCCTATTGATGCCCTGAAAGCGCTGAAAACCTACCAATCTGGAGGCAAATTAGGGCGCAGTCACAAAACTTGGCATCCAGTAACTAGGATTGTGGATATTCTGGAAAAAACCGTAGAAATGTCCTTTGATGTGACAGAACCAACCGGGAAAGTTTTCCTCCATGCCGTGGATATTTCCGGTTCAATGGGTAGCTACATTGCCGATATTGGACTTACCTGCTGCGAAGTGGCAACGACAATGGCGCTAGTCACAGCCAAAGCCGAGAGAAACTATGCTATTCGCGGTTTCTCTACCGAGTTCCGCAACTTGGGTATCAACCGTCAGGATAGTTTTAGTTCGGCAATGAAAAAGGCGAGCAATCAAAACTTTGGTGGTACTGATGCGGCGGTTGCCTACGACTGGATGATTCAGAACCGATTCAAAGCTGATGTAGTTTGTTTTTGGACTGATTCTGAATCCTGGGCTGGTCATAAACATCCCAGCACCGCTTTAGCTACCTACCGGAAAAAGGTAAATCGGAATATCAAGGCAGTTTATATCACTTTAGCTCCTTACCGGATTACCTTGGTAGACCCCAAAGACCCCCTCTCCTGGGATTTGGGCGGTTTTGATCCTGGAATGCCGCGTCTGATTCAGATGCTCGCTACAGGCGATTTGTAAATGGTATTCTCTGCCTATAAGCAGAGAATACCATATTAGGCCATTCTGGACGCTTAATAAAGAAGCTGAAACCCTTGCTCTGCTGTTACAGTGCGTAAGTCCTAGTCCTTTAAAGTTGCTTTTATCGATAGTTATAAGTAAAGCCAAAGATTTGCTTGCTTACAATTAAAATCTACAATCTAACCAAAGTTAGATTTCAAAGACGATAAGATTATCTATAGTTAACGTATATTCTGTTTCTCCAATTAGCGTCAGGACAAAATCCAGTTATCGCAAGGAATTGAACAGAAATAACATTAGGCTAAGTTTTCCATTATTTCGCACCATTGCAGGAGTAAGTTATGATACCTCAATTAAACAGGCAATTTCAAGGATTAATTAGATTTGTAGGAGTTGTAGGACTGCTGACACTATCAACCACTTCAGCATCAGCAGCCACATTTTATGTTTCTACTTCAGGGGGTCAGGTAGGAGAAGTTAATCAATCAACTGGGAATTTTGCCCAAGTTGCTAGCGGTATCGTTTATACTGATATTGCGTTATCTCAAACTGGAGATCTTTTTGGTATTGATTTTCAGACATTGTACAAAATTGATACCCAATTAGGTACAGGATATTTAGTAGGATCATTAGGCGCAAGTTTAAATGGATTGGGATTTACTAATAGTAATGACCTTTATGGTACTGGAGGCTCTGGTTTTTATAAGGTTAATGCCCAAACTGGTCAGGCATCTTTGGTTTCCACAATTTCTGGTTTTAATAGCAGCGGCGATATAGTCTACGATCCTACAACTAATAGATTTTTGGCTACCTCAGTAGGAGATAGTTTGTGGTCGATAAAAACGGACGGTACTGCCAGTAAAATTGGTAATATCGGTTTTGTAGATGTATATGGATTAGCTTTTGACGATAATGGAACTTTATTTGGCTATACAGCAAATCGCCAACAAATTGCCATTGATATCAATACAGGTGTTGGTATTTTTAAGCAAAACGTTGTTGGTACTAATGGTGAAATTTGGGGTTCCGCATCGTCGCCGTCAACTGGTTCAGCACCAAAATCTGTACCGGAATTTAGTTCTGCTTTAGGATTGCTAGCTTTTGGATTGGTAGGTGGTGCAGTCCGACGCAGGTATCGAAAAAACTAGGCTATCAAGGTTTTTAAAAACCTCTTCACCATTTATAGCGGTTCTTGATTTAGTAAAGAGGAATCTTTGATAATTGATGGCGAGGGAATATTTGATGATGAGGAAAAGTTAGAGTGAAATATTTATTGTCCAACTTTCTCCATCATTTCTGTAAGCTGCGTACCAGCTTATACACTTTGATGGTGTGACACCCCTGTTAGCGGTTTTGCTCTTGACTTTTGAGTTAATAAAGGATAAGTTTGATATAGGCACAGCCTAGGGGTGGTCGTATGACCGCCGCACAAACCGCTATAAATAGCGGTTTTGTTGTTTCTATCAATCATCAAAATAGATGATTTTGAACTTTCCCGATGCTTCTATGGAGGAAAGTGTTCTAATAAAAAAGCTTCTGCGGTAGCGCGATCGCCGATCTTCCCATCCAAGGTAGCTGCTAAAATAGTTTCGAGGATTTCTTTGAATTGTTTGCCCGGTTGATAGCCTAATTTTTTCAGATCCTTACCATTGAGTAATGGTTGGACTTGAGACAAGCAAGTTAAATAGTGCCAGATTTGCCGACGGATTAACCGGGGAACTTGGGCGATAATTAAAATTAGGTTTGGTAATTCGTAGCGTCGCAATAGTTTGACAACTTCACTATGAGGAGGAGAAATTGATAAAGCTGTACTGAGATGATTGACGGCTTCAGCCAAATTTTGCAAGCGAGTAATGCTATCAGCCGATAATTGCAGATTGGTGGCTACCTTACCTCGATGCGCTGGGGATAAATGGGCAATTAAGACTTCTAGACGGAATTGCCAATGCTCTAAACGCGGCTGAGAATCGAAACGGCGCAAACAGCGATCGCTTAACCGCATCTGCCACCACAATTGCCGATCTAGTTGTAAACTGGGATGGAGGCAGCGCAATGCCCCTAATTCTGCCAGTAACTGTAAAGCCGCTTGCCAGTAGGGAGCTTGTAAAATATATTTTAATTCGCTTTTTAGGCGAGTTTGCAAAGCTGGAGCCTTACTATTAGTTTGTAATAAGCGATCGTAAATGCCACTGTTTAAAGCATAACGAATATAACTTTCTGTTTGGGGTTCAATGGTAAATTGCAACCGAACTGCAAAGCGCACGGCTCGATAAATTCGGGTGGGATCTTCAATAAAACTATTGGCATGGAGTACCCGAATTTGGCGCGATCGCAAGTCTAGCATCCCCCCAAAGAAATCTAATAAAAATCCGCTTTCATCCGTACCGCTCAAACTGGCAGCAGTTAATCGTATTGCCAAGGCATTAATAGTAAAATCGCGCCTGTACAAATCTTGTCGAATTGAACTAGCTTCCACTTCCGGGTTAGCTGCTGGATAGGGATAAAATTCAGTTCTGGCAGTGGCAATATCTACCCACAGAGAACCCATGACGGCATCTTTATGCCACAATAAAGCCGCCGTTTGAAATTGTCCATGAATATCCAATCGAGCGGCGGGATAGATCTTTTGTAGAGCTTGGGCAATCTGCACCGCAAAAGAACTTTCCGCCATGGGAGAATTTTGACTTTCTGGTTGATTGAGAATCCCATCGACTACTAAATCTAGATCTGACAACATTAAAGGTTGATCGGTTTTCGCCAGCAGTAAATCCCGTACTGCTCCACCCACTAAATAAAGTTGCCAATTTTGACTTTCAGCTACTGCCGCCGCTCTTTGCAGAAATTCCCTTAATTGCGGAGCCAATCTGTCACGCAAATTCAAAATTAAAGCTGATGAATCTGTCATAGTAGGGGATTTCTGTTGGCTAGTTTGATGCCACTGCCGTAAAACATCGGTGCGAGTCACAATCCCGACTAATTGCCCCTTTTCTAAAACAGGCAATCGTCCCACATCATAAGTTACCATCAACCGCTCAATTTCCGAAAGCAAAGTTGCTGGGGTAATGGTTTTCAAATTGCCGCTCATATAACCTTTCACCGGAGCATGACTAAAGCCATGATGGAGGGCTAAATCAATATCTCGCCGGGAAATAATTCCCACTAATTCATCCCGTTCATTGACTACAGACAAACCCGAATGTCCATACCGGAGGAGGATACGTTGAGCCTCGCTAATAGTAGTTTCCGGGCGAATTGTCCGCACAGGAGAAGACATTAATTCCTGGGCGGTGGGCGGGTGAGGAATTTGACTGGCAATGGCAGTTAAAATTTGATCTAAGATTGCTTGAGGATCGACACCGCGCAGACTTAAAGAAGCGGCTGAAGAATGTCCGCCGCCGCCCAAAGATTGAAAAATCTGGTGGAGATTTACCCCTTTAATGCGCGATCGCCCAATTATATTTAATTTAATAGGCTCGGCAGCAGACTCCCGCACGGGATGAGTATTTGCCAACAACAAGACATCACTATCAGTTAATGCCAGCAACTCCGAAGCCAAACTAGATAATCCCGGCACAAACTCATTGGTGGGCAACCATACCCAAGCCACTTGATATCCAGAAATAGTTTTCGCTTGCAAAGTTTCTAAAGCTACTTTTAACAACTTTTGCAACTTCGGCGACAAACCCGGATGGACATAAGTAGCGATCGCTGATAAACTAGCTCCCTGTGACATCAACCAGGCCAACGCCAGGGCATCGCGGGGAGTAGAATTTTCAAATAACAACGAACCCGTATCCACGTGAATTCCCAAAGCCATTACCGTCGCTTCCGCCGAAGTCAAAAACTGCTGATGGGGAGCAGCCAGTTTCTGCAAATGTTCCACAATTAACGTTGTCGTTGCCCCCACCGCCTCAACTTGGATTTGAGTTGCCGGGATTGCCAGTTCCCCATCTGGGTGATGATCGTAAACAGCGATCGCTTCTACATTGGGCAAATCTAACCATTCCGCTGTTTTTCCCAAGCGATCGCGCTTTTGGCAATCTACCACCGACAGCGAGCGAATTTGTTTCGGATTCACCGCCCGACTTTCCATCAACCCATACTCATCCCGATGCAAAGCCAAAAAATCCCGCACCCCCGGATGACATCCCCCCGCCAGCACGATTCTCGCCCCTGGGAGCAAGCGGGTTAGCCCCACGGCTGCGCCCAAAGCGTCAAAATCTGCGGTTGTATGGCACAAAATTAGATCCATAGGTGGTCAATTTTTGGTAGCGTACTACTCAGGCATGAATAAAAATTCCGATCCATCGAAGCCGATGGGCAATATCCAAATCTGTTGCTGTCTTGGGAGAGATCAAAAATGACTATTGTATTTCAATTGGCTTTAACTGTTTTAGTCCTACTGTCCTTTGTGATGGTGGTGGGAGTTCCCGTCGCCTATGCTAGCCCTCAAAACTGGGATCAATCCAAGAGTCTAATTTTACTCGGTTCCATTGCTTGGACAGCCCTGGTACTGATTGTCGGCGCTTTGAATTATTTCGTCGCCTAATCCTCTATCGATAGGGTGCGTTACGCTGCGCTAACGCACCATCAACATTACATGACTTACGCAAATCTACAATGTAGCAACTGTCTTGAATGTCAAGGACGAGGCTCTTGTGTTATGAAAATATTCTGACACCACCAAGGCACAAAGACACAAAGGATAAAACCTTCTAGGAGCGGGTTTACTCAGATTTTTGAACCCACCGACAAACTATCTTAAGCCACCCCACACGCCCAAAATTGAGCATTAATTAACTTTACAGCTGCGTGGGGCGGGTTTATTGAGGTTATTGATGACGATTAAAATTCATCGCCAAACCCGCCCCTACAAGGTTCAATTTGCTGTAATTTTCTATTCCCTGTTCCCTATTCCCTGTTCCCTGTTCCCTGTTCCCTGTTCCCTGTTCCCTATTCCCTGTTCCCTGTTCC
>CAKZHE010000246.1 GCA_936920195.1 uncultured cyanobacterium
TCATGCAGTTTCTGATCTGTTTACTCGTTCCCAGGCTCTGCCTGGGAATGCCTATTGAGAGGCTCTGCCTCGGATGATTGCTACGCGAGGCAGAGCCTCTCGATATCGGTTCCCAGGCAGAGCCTAGGAACCAGTTAAAATCCTAATATATGGCTCGTAGGAACTCAACAACACTTTGGTGCAAATATGGCTCGCCTTAATCAACGTCGTTCCGAAAATATCCCTGGCGATTTCTATGTAGACAGTACCTGCATTGATTGCGATACTTGTCGATGGATGGCTCCAGATATTTTTCAAAGTGCTGGAGAACAGTCGGCAGTGTATTCTCAACCTCGAACTGAAGCGGAACGTCTGCGAGCTATGCAGGCTTTACTCGCTTGTCCCACGGCTTCCATTGGGACAGTGGAGAAACCGAAAGATATCAAAGTTGCTCAACAGAGCTTGCCGCTGTTGGTGGCAGATAATGTTTATCATTGCGGCTACCATGCCGAAAGTTCTTTTGGTGCAGCTAGCTATTTCATTCAAAGAGCGGAAGGGAATATTTTAATTGACTCTCCCCGGTTTGCTGCGCCTCTAGTGAAGCGATTAGAGGAAATGGGGGGAGTTCGCTATCTCTATTTAACCCATAGGGATGATGTTGCAGATCATCAGAAGTTTCACGATCATTTTAAGTGCGATCGCCTTCTCCATACTGATGAAATTAACTCCGGCACTCGCGATGTGGAAGTCAAAATTTCCGGTGCTGAGGTTTTTCAACTAGCGGATGATGTAGTAATTATTCCCGTTCCCGGACACACTAAAGGACATACTGTGTTGCTATACCAACAGAAATTTCTATTTAGTGGGGATCATTTAGCTTGGTCTGAGCGTCTCCAGCAGTTAAATGCTTTTCGCAATGCTTGCTGGTATTCCTGGTCGGAGCAAACCAAATCTATGCACAAGTTAGCCGATTATACCTTTGAGTGGGTATTGCCGGGACACGGGCGGCGTTACAATGCCGAGGCTGCAACTATGAAATTACAGATGCAAAAGTGTATTCAGTGGATGGAAAAATCTTAAGAATTTCTAGCTAGCTAAATCCACTAAAGCATCGTGACGAAAGCGGATGACGCAGGAAATGGAACTGCGGTAATGTTCGGCGGTAAAAACTGAGAGGGTAACATTTTCTAGACCAGGTTCTAGAATGCGTTTCACTGTACAGATTTGTCTTTTGTTTTTACAATACGCAACGATGCGATCGCCAATTTGAATATTTAACGCTTGGATTTTCAATTGGGACTTAGCCTCACTGTGGAGATTACTCAGCGGTCGTTACACCTCTGTACCCTAGCACAAAATTGAAATTTTGCATAGTATCAAAAACCACATTTTGTTGTCAAGGTGGTTTATGCTCAAATTGCCACAGCAATATAGTTCATCTTGGCACGGGAACTTGGTTGAGCAATCCGGCAACAATGGCTTCGACTAATAAACCGTCTAATTGAGCCTCTGGCTTGAGGATGAGCCGATGGCGCAGCAGAGCGGGGGCGACAACTTTAATATCATCGGGAGTGACAAAATCCCGCCCTGCCAGCCACGCTTGAGCTTTACTGGTTTGCAACCAGGCGACGGCAGAGCGGGGAGAAGCGCCTAAAGAAAGATCGGAATGCTGGCGCGATCGCTGTACCAAAGCTAATAAATAGTCGATAATCTTTTCATCTACCTGAATATTATTAACTTCTTGCCGCGCCTGGATAATTTGCGCTACCGTCGCCACTGGTTTCAATCTAGCTAAATCCAGGCGGCGCGACTGAAATCCCGTTTGGCGGTTAAGGAGCATTTGCTTTTCAGCGGCGGTTTCGGGATAGCCCACCGCTAGTTTAAATAAAAATCGGTCTAATTGCGCTTCTGGTAAAGGATAAGTCCCTTCAAACTCCAAAGGATTTTGGGTGGCAATTACCCAAAATAATTCTGGCAATTGCAAGCTTTCGCCATCCAGCGTCACTTGCTGTTCTTCCATTGCCTCTAGTAGCGCTGATTGGGTTTTGGGAGGCGTGCGGTTAATTTCATCTGCCAGCAAAATTTGGGTAAAAACGGGACCTTTTTTCAGAGTAAAGGCGCGAGCATTGAGGTCAAAAATATTAGTGCCAATAATATCGGAAGGTAAAATATCTGGTGTTAGCTGTACCCGCCGAAAGTCGGCTTGCACCAGTTGCGCCAAAACTTTCACCAGTAGCGTTTTTCCGGTTCCCGGTACGCCTTCTAAAATTACATGACCGCCAGCCAGGAGTGCTACTAATAATTGTTCGACAATAGTTGGCTGACCAACGACAATTTTACTAAGAACTTGGCTGAGGCGATTAATAACGGCGTTAGTTTCTGTCATTTTTCAATTAGTAAGTTAGAGAATATTCTGACACCACAGAGACACAAAGAACAGAGCATCTGTAGGGGTAGCGCCCCCGTGCCTACCCTAATCTGGCGGGGCAACCACGGGGGGATTGCCCCTACTTATTTTCTGGCGGGGCAACCACGGGGGGATTGCCCCTACTTATTTTCTGGCGGGGCAACCACAGGGGGATTGCCCCTACTTATTTTCTGGCGGGGCAACCACGGGGGGATTGCCCCTACGGAATTTTGCAATTCATCTATTTAGAGGCGCTAGATAATCCTTGGCTCTTATTAAGAACTCCTTGCCATTTCCCCAACCAGGAAAGTAACACCGAATCGCTGATGCGCCGCTGGGTAGGGAGTTGCAGTAATTCCTCTATTTCGGTTCGTGGTTGTTGAGTTTTTTCCACCCAGGCATTAATCAAAGTTTCCCGATCTAACAAAGTTGTACCTAATCCTAGGGCTTTTTGCAACTGGAGTTGTTCCGCTTTGCCTACCATTTCCCACACAAATTGGTGACTTTTGGCTTTTTGGAGGACTCCGGCGATCGCTTTGATATAAGCTTCGCTATTATTGATTGTAGGTACTTTCAGGGCGATCGCTTGTCCAAAACGGCGACTTTGCGCCCACACTGCCACCAACAGGATAATCATAACTTGCACAAAAGCACTGACCAGGGGAGTTTGGGCAAAATATTCTCTCCAATTCCGGCGTTTTTCCTGAACGAGAGTTTCTTTATCTCGATAGCCGTGAATATACTCGTCTACCCAAATGGTATCGCCCGGTTTAGCCAGCAACTCAGTTAAAAACCGATAATTTCCTGGGGCATCTTGATAGGCATTGGCAGCTAAATGGGGAGTGGTGGCAAAAATAATTCGCCCTTTACCAATAGTTTCTTCCCAAACTACTGCCCCAAAACTATCTCCTAACCGTTTTGGGTTTTTCTTTAATTCTGAAGATCGCCGAGTGGTGGCAATTTTGACATTGCCCGCGCTGCTAGATTGCCAAGTCCGAAATTTTGCCTTGGTGGGAGGAGATTCAACTCCTAAGATCGCGAGAGTATTGCCTTTTTTGACCCATGCTTCTTCTTCAAAATAGAGCCAGGATCGTTTTAATTTACTATAAACTCTTAACAGGGTAATTGGGGGAGACTTTTTATTGCTCTCAACTCCAGGTAAGCGGTAAAAAGACTTTTGCCAGCGCTTAAGGGTGATGCCTTGTTTGCTAGCAAAGGCATACCAAGCCCCGTAACCGTCGGGAGCAATACTGTAAGTAGAACCGCTAGTTAGTTTACTGCTGCTAGGGGAAGCAACTAGGGTAATTAAAAAAACTGCACCGAGGGCGATCGCTAAAGTTACCAACCAATTCTTTTTCATCTGGCGGCTAACATCTTAATAAGTAACTTACCACAGATTACACCATCTGTTGATATCATGTCTGAGCCAGTAGGGTGCGTTAGCGGCAGCGTAACGCACCGTTAACTGATAGGCGGTGCGTTACGCTATCGCTAACGCACCCTACTAATACTAACGCACCCTACTAATACTCGTGGTGAGTGTCAATCTACCATAACTGCAATTTTGGTTGGCTGAACTGGATTAACTGCGATCGCATTGCTGCGTAACTGTTCAGAAATTCGCTCTGTTGCTAATTGTCGATACTCCCAAAAATGCTCTCCGGCGGCACATAAACCCAAATACATATTCAGAACTTGGGGCTTTTGGGTGATAATTTGCCATAGCTGCTGCCAAAATTGTCCCCGAATTTCCTGCCGCTGCCAACCTTGCAGCCAAATCAATTGAGCCACTAATTGGATGCCTTTGCCGGGAGAAAACTGCATAGTTTGTCTTTGGGTAGTCGGCAATTTAATATTTAGGCATTGCTGAAAACAGCGGCGAAGATAGTTTTGCGGCTCATACATTTGCCATAAGCCATTAATATACTCTTGGGCAATTTCAGTCATAGGGCGAGTGGGAACAAAATTCATCAAAGTATTTTGATCTCCCACTTCCCCCACCCCAATACCTGTTAATAGCCGCTCCTCCTTTTCCAGACGAGTCCACAAAGCAGTATTCGGCAAAGCTTGGAGAATCCCTAGCATGGGTTGGGGAATATTAGTTTGTTCTACAAAAGCTTGAATTCGTTCTCCTGCTCCGGGACGTTCGCCATCAAATCCTAAGATAAACCCAGCATAAATCAGCAACCCAGCCTGATTAATTTTATGGCAAGCTTCAACTAATGGTTGGCGAGTATTTTGCTGTTTGCGGGTAACTTGCAAACTATCTTGATCTGGGGTTTCAATACCCAGAAAGACAGCATAGAAACCTGCTTCGCCCATCAGTTGCAACATTTCATCATCCTCTGCCAAATTTACCGAAGCTTCAGTAATAAAAGTAAAGGGATAGTTATGTGCCTTTACCCAGGGAATCAGTTCCCGCAGAAAGCGTTTGACATTTCTTTGATTGCCAATAAAATTATCATCCACAATAAATAGGGAACCCCGCCAACCTAAGTCATAGAGGGTTTGCAATTCCGCTAAAGTTTGACTTGGTTCCTTCGTCCGAGGTTTGCGACCATAGAGGGAAATAATATCGCAAAATTCGCAATTAAAGGGACAACCGCGAGAAAATTGGATTGCCATCATTAAATAGGCATCCCGTTGCAGGAGATCGAAGCGCGGCATCGGACTAATGGTAACATCGGGTTTTTCCGCCGAGCGAAAAATTCCTTTTGGTTGACCTTGGGCGATCGCGTCTAAAAATAGCGGTACTGTTAGCTCGCCTTCATCTAAAATCAGATAATTGGCTCCGGAGTCTAGAGCATCTTGGGGGACTGATGTGGGATAGGGTCCGCCAACAGCGACTTTTTTGCCTAGACGAACTGCCTTTTGAATCAGAGCATGAAAATCGGGTTTTTGCACCAGCATAGCGGAAAGAATTACCAAATCGCACCACTGCCAATCTGCCTCATTTTCCAAGCTCACGTTGCGGTCATAAAACCTAATTTCCCAGTCTGAAGGCAGAAGTGCTGCTACGGTAATAATTCCTAGGGGAGGAATGACAGCCTTCAGTCCAGCAATTTCCATAAAGCGGTCATAAGACCAAAAAGACTGAGGAAACTTGGGATAGAGCAGTAGTGCTTTCATAAAGATTCCTAAGCTAAATTGCCAACCTGATTTCGAGCGCTTTATTTACAAGCGATCGCCCTGGTTAACCTTTGACTATATCTGATTTGGCTGAATTTATATCTGTCAATTGGTAGATTTATTAATACTTTTAGCAATAAAACGGGAAAGCTAAAAATAGTGCTTTCCCGCCAGAAAACAATCTAAGCTGCATGATGAGCGATCGCCTCACCTAATTCCGATTGATACTTGTAGTAGTATCGTTCTAAAAACCGCTCAGTCTCACCAATTGAAAAAATCATTTGGGGAATCTCACCGATAGAAAATAACCAGCGATCGCCAAAAGCCTGTAACTGCCAATTTTCGCGATCGTTCTGAGCTACAATTTCCAACTTGCCGGGGAAAATTTCTTGGCAGATAAATCCCCAGCTTCTGGCTTGAGTCACCAGATGGTTGAATGCAGGCGAATGCACGGAATAAGGTTTGAAATTCATAATCAATCAACTAACGAGATATTAACTAAAAGGGCTAACCAAATTAATTCTTCCTATACTAAGCTAATTAAGAGAGAGAACCTCAAAAATAAAAGACTATTTTCACAATTCAAGAATAATTAATAAAGAATTTACATAATTTATTAATTCATAAAGTGTCTCAAAAATGCTTTCCGTGCGGTCAGACCCTAATTTCCCTTAAATTCCCCCTAAACATATTGGACGATTTAGTGATGTATAATGTATAGTGATGGAAGTTTTCGAGTCGATATCTGTCCGGTAAATAGAATGCGATCGCCAGATCTTGCCAACAGCAACTCTATAATGTTATTGCCCATGATAAGTTTATTTGTTACTCGTTCCCAGGCTCTGCCTGGGAATGCCTATTGAGAGGCTCTGCCTAGGCTGTTGACTTTGTGCCTTTTTGAGTGATATTATTCATACAATAAATACGTCGCTTTTTCGG
>CAKZHE010000247.1 GCA_936920195.1 uncultured cyanobacterium
CTTTTGGGGAAGAAACAGAAACCTAAATCGTGAGGTTTAGGAATCCCCGTGCCTTTAGGCCGGGGAGGATGTCAACTATCGTTCATATTAGGGGTTCAACTATGCCCAAATTCTGAAGCCACAATCATTGAACCAATCCCCGCGTCGGTAAAGACTTCCAACAGCAGGGCGTGGGGAACTCTACCATCAATAATATGGGCGGCGCGGACTCCTTGGGCGAGCGATCGCACGCAGCAATTAACTTTGGGAATCATCCCCCCGGCAACTGTGCCATTAGCAATCAGTTCCCGCGCCTCTTGGATATCGACTTTGTTAATTAACGTACTGGGATCTTTGTAATTTCGTAAAATCCCCGCCGTATCGGTCAACAAAATCAACTTTTCGGCTCCTAATGCGGCTGCCAGTTCCCCAGCCACCGTATCAGCATTGATATTGTATGCCTGTCCAGAATCATCAGCACCTACACTAGAAACTACTGGAATATAACCGCCACTGACCAGGGATTCCAGCAACTGAATTCTGACGCTACTTACTTCTCCCACAAAACCGATTCCTTCTCGGCCTTCGGGACGGGCTTGGAACAGATTACCATCCTTACCGCACAAACCCACCGCATTACCGCCAGCCTGGTTAATCAAAGAGACGATTTCTTTGTTCACCCGCCCGACTAACACCATTTCCACTACTTCCATCGTGGGGGCATCTGTCACCCGCAAACCATCTTTAAATTGCGGTTCAATCCCCAGTTTATCCAGCCAGGAGTTAATTTCTGGGCCGCCGCCGTGGACAACGATGGGGCGAAAGCCGATATAGGACAGAAAGACGATATCGCGAATCACCTTCTCTTTCAGGCTGCTTTCTTTCATCGCTGCGCCGCCATACTTCACAACGACTGTGCGATTAGCAAACTTCTGAATATAGGGCAGAGCTTCGCTAAGGATGCGGACGCGGGTTGCTTCTTCTTGCCGAATGTATTCGCTGTTGTTAGTCATGAATCGCTTGGGGGAGTACCTGTTGAAGTGGGAAAGCAGTTTCTGTTTAAAATTTAAGCATTCTTCTGCCCGGGTTGGCTCGCAGTTCTCTATTCCCCATCCTCTACTTAAAAAAGATGGCTGATTTGTAAAGGTTCTTTAAAGCTCATCCGTAATGGCGATCGCCTTCCTGGTTTATACAGTATGATCGCTTATGTAAAAAGAAGTAGCTCTAACCCCTGAGTGTCAGTCTATCTACGAAATACCACTGATCTGCGATGAATAAAACTTTTATAGGAAAAGGCAAGCAAATTTTATTGGTTGATGACGACCCCAACCTGGTCTTGCTACTCCAAGATTATCTGCAATTTCATCGGTATGAGGTACTGACAGCTACCGATGGGCGCACAGGACTAGCCATCTTGCAACAGCAAACTCCTGACTTGATTATCTGCGATGCCATCATGCCCGAAATGGATGGTTATACTTTCGTCAAGCGCGTCAAAAACCACCCCCAAACCGAGACAATCCCAGTGATGATGCTTTCTGCCAGAGGTTTGCGCCAAGAAAAGCTCAAGGGGTTGAATGCTGGTGCAGATGTTTATGTCGTTAAACCTTTTGGCCTAGAAGAACTAATTGCTCAAATCGAATCTTGCCTGCGAAAATCGGCTTGGCAGGGCAATAGCACTAACCCGCCTATAGAACTTCATAGTCAATTAGCCGTTTGTTAGGATTCAGTTATCCGGGGGAATAGGCTTCGATTTAAGCACTTGGGGAATTGTTTGCACGACTCGCAAAGCAATTTCTTCGGGGGTTTCCTCCCTATCAATAATAATTCGCAAATCCGCTTGAGCGTAAAGTTTTTGTCGTTGTTCCCACAAACTTTCCAGTTTGGTAACTAAGTTACCATCTTGTAACAAAGGACGAGAGTTATCGCTTTCCAAGCGCGCTGTTAAGATTTCTATCGGTACATCCAGCCAAACAATTAAACCTTGTTGCAAATAACTCCAATTTTCTCGCCGGAGAACAATCCCACCGCCAGTAGCAGCGACTAAATAGGTATAGGCAGATAACTCGCTGAGAACCTTACTTTCCAGTTCCCGAAAGGTATCTTCCCCAGAGCTAGCAAAGATTTCGCTGACACTTTGTCCAACCACCTGTGACAGCAAAACATCAGTGTCAAAAAAGCGGTATTGTAACTGTTGTGCCAGGAATTTTCCCACGGTGGTTTTTCCTGCCCCCATCATGCCAATGAGATAGATATTGAGTCCCTTTAGCAATTGTCGCTCCTCAATTAAATTAACCATCCCATCTTAAACTGTTCTGCGACTAGCTTTAAAGTATTGCTATGGATGGATGCGTCTATTAATTCCAGATTTAGAACTCGCAATCTTCTGACCAATGGTGAGTTAACAAATTTATAACATTGGCTAGAGGAAATTCGGGATTTACTTGACTATACTTGAGGATATCAGGAATTCACATCTACTTCATCTAAGCTTCGTACTAGCTTAATTGGCCTTCGCGGAAGCCAATAAGTTGCAAATAACTAGCCTTTAGGTAATCTAGGAACCTAACAGGCTAGATGGGTAGTGCGAATCAAAGCAGTTTTTGGGGAATTTCACAGGTTTTAACAAGTAGATGTTTTTTGAGGGGGGGGTAAAGACTCATGATTCTAATCCGCGACGTTGTTAATCAGGCACTATTAAGTGGATACCTAACCCTGGAAGCAGAAGAGCAACTGCGAAAACTATTAGCTCAGAAATATGAGTTAGAAGATTTCAGAGCTTTTATGACTTTGCAGAAAGCTGCTATGATCGGTCGCGTGAAGCAAGAATCCCGCGAACTCCTTCGGATGCAATGTTAACATTGGAGAGATGCTAGCGCAATCTGGGCGCATTTCCTCCGTCATCTTCATCCAATTCATCTTCGTCAAAGCCCCAATCTTCATCTTCTTTGGCTTTAGGCTGCCAATCGTCTTCAACTATAGTTGGGGTGGGTTGTTGGTAGGGCGGTACAATTACGCGATAATCGGCATCGTAAACAGATTCAGATTTTCCTACCCCAGAACTACTTGGCTCTCGATAGCCATAGGAATAAACAGAACCAGATTGATTGCTGGTGGTGGGTTCTTGTTTGACTTCATAAGGTTTTGCTCCCCGTTCGGATTTAGGGGGGGTTTTGGGACTTTCTTTGTTGGTAGCAGGGGGTTGATTGTCAATTTCCCACTCTTCATCCCAGACTTCTTTGTTACTCGGTGGGTGAGAACTTTCCCAATCGCTGGCTGATTCTGCACTATAGCGAGTTTCTCTTTCCACTACTGGGGGTTGGCGGCGGGGCTGAGGGCGCGGTGATTTGGGAATAGTGGCTTCTGGTGGACGCGAGGGGGAATAATTAGCCAGATAGCCTAAAGATTGTAAGAGCAAACTGGTGACAATGCCAAAGGCGATCGCCAATCCTACCCAAATGCCCACGGGTAAAGCTGGTGTTTGCCGCCCCAAAAATACCAGCGGGAGAATTTGCTCCGGGGCGCGATTTTGGATGGCGAGCAGAGTTAATCCGCCCAGCAGCAATAATATGAGAACAATCCGGTTGGTAGACATAAGATTAACTTCAAAACTTTTATTCCCATCGTTTAATTGGTACGCAGTCAATATCAAATTGATCTAAAGCCCGCGCTACCACAAAATCAACTAAATCTTCAATGGTTTGGGGATGGTGATACCAAGCTGGAATAGCAGGAACAATTCTGACTCCCGCTTCTGCCAAGGCAGTTAAATTCCGCAGGTGAATTAAACTAAAAGGGGTTTCGCGAGGCACAATTGCTAGTTTGCGTCCTTCTTTTAATTGTACGTCGGCGGCTCGCTCCAAAAGATCGGAACTCAACCCTCCTGCCAGTTTAGCCACGGTACTCATACTACAGGGAATAATTAACATTCCCAAGGTACGGAAGGAACCGCTGGCAATACTAGCACCTATATTATCCCAACGATGACAAATTAATTTTCCTTTGGTGGGTTCGTTGGCTTGTTGCCGCCAGAATTGTTCTTGTTGGATAGGTTCGACAGGTAAACGAAGATTTTGTTCTGCTTGCCAAACCATATAGGTAGATTTTGATGCTACTAAATCAATGGGGAAATCAGCTTGTAGAAGGAATTTTAAAGCGCGGACAGCATAGATTAACCCAGATGCCCCAGTTACGCCAAGAATTAGAGGTTTTGTCATTGGGGGCTTTGCAAAGGAAAAATCAATTATGGTTGAATGAGATTTTGCTGGGCATGATAATATTTTGCCAGGAGGCGAGCTTTTTGCCAAGGCAAATAAAGCAGGGCAATCGCTAAAGGAAAACCACTGGCGATCGCTAACCATATTACCAGTTCATTTGCATCTTTATACCAGTATAACCCCCCTAAACTCATCCCAAAACAGATACTAATCAGAATGATCGTCAAGGCAGGTATTTCCCTAAAACCTTGCTGAAGCATTCCTAGTCTTTTCGACTCAATCCACTTACCGATCATAATGGCTATTAGGGCTAAGAACACTCCTCCAATTGCTGAAATCAGCCTTGGAATTATACCATCATAAGTAAAAAATGTGTTCGTAAATAGTCCAGATATAATTCCAAGTATGGCTCCAAATATTGCCACGAATATACTTTTGTAGCCGCCCCCAATTCCCGCTCCAGTGATAAAGCCGATGGCACTACCAATGATCGAACCTAGTATTTGATACTTTGGGGGAAACTGAATATTAAATTGCTCAATTTGTGGCAGCAAATAATTGGTAATTAAACCCCCAAAGCTAAACCCAGCGCTACTCCCCATTAAAGCAATGATACTAGCTAAAGGTTGGCAGATGAGGAGAGGGGCAGCGATACTTCCGGCTATCCATCCCCAATAAAGTAAATTTAGATTCAAATTTCTTGGGACTTGGGCAATTAGACTGATGGAGGAATAAGACAGCGCTCCGCAGACAAATAACAAAGATAAAATAAAACCCATGGGGATTTTAGGCGTATCAATTTTGATTGGAGCCGTTTTAACTTGAATTTTTAAGTTATAAATTTCTGGTTGAGAGTTTGTTAGCAATAATATTTCTCGCTCATAAACTCGATCTGGGACTAAATTGCTAGTATTAACTTGAATCTTGATATTCCCAGAATTTCCCTTGAAAATTTGGGGTTGAAAAGTAATCCAAGTATGATTGCCGGGAAGATGGGGAGGATCGTTGGGATGGGGTGCCACATCTAATTTTACTTCTAGGAAAGTACCGGGAATGGCATTGGTAATTTTAATCGTTGAGATGACGATTTCACCGGGTTTTATTGCCGCCAATTCTAAACGGCTATGACTTAATTTAACTTCTGGACAAAATTCCTTTAAAACTTCATCGGCAGATTGATAGCGATCGCGGGCTAAACTCTTCAACAGTTTATCTAAAACTTGCCCCAAATGGTGACTAATTTTAATTTTTTTCTGCACCAACAATTCCCGCCACAGCAACCGATCTTCCAACACATCATACATATTATCTGGCAGCGCCCCCGTCAACAAATGGACGCAGGTTGCCCCCAAACTATAAAGATCGCTGGCGGGATAAGCCTTACCCCTAATTTGTTCGTTGGCAGCATATCCCGGCGTATGAATTTTAGTCCCAGTTTGCCCAATGCTAGTGGCAGTAAACTCCTTCACCGCGCCAAAGTCGATTAAAACCAGTTGGCGATCGCTCTGGCGACGGATAATATTTTCTGGTTTAATATCTCTGTGGATGGCCTGTCTTTCATGGATAAATTTCAGGACGGGCAGTAAATCCTTTAAAACCTCTTTAATTTGAGCTTCGCTAAAACTTCCCTGCGCCAACAATTCCTCCAGCAAAGTTTGACCTTCAATAAATTGCTGGACTAAATATAAATACTTTTCCCCCGGCGCATTAGCTGGTTCGCCTGCCTTTTCTAAACCTTGTTCAAAATAATCAAGCAGAGCGGGAATTTGGGGATGGGAACCCAATTCTGCCAGTTGTTTCCCTTCCCGCTCAAAAAGCTCTTTAACTTTGGCATTTTCCTGATGATGCGCCAGCATTTTCTTGATGACGCATTTATTGCCATTTTTTTCATCCACTGCCAAAAAGGTGCTACCAAATCCTCCTTGCCCCAAAGGGCGAACAGCGCGGTAGCGGTTCTTCAGCATAAGTTTTGAGCCGCAGCATTGACAGAACTTTGCCCCATCAGGATTTTGAGGCTTTGGACAACTGGGATTCAGGCAATAACTCATTTTGGCGGCAAAAGCGTCTAATAATTGCAATTATAGAGTTTTGCTCGGCTTGTAGTTGGGCTTGAGCCACTATCCGAATACGGGGCTGTTTCATTCAATGTGTAGGGGTAGCGCCTAGGCTGTTGACTTTGTGCCTTTTTGAGTGATATTATTCATACAATAAATACGTCGCTTTTT
>CAKZHE010000248.1 GCA_936920195.1 uncultured cyanobacterium
TCTATAGCCTGTTGATACTGCCCTAATGATTTGTAGCAACTACCCAGACTATTTAGTGCATAGCCTTCCCTAGCGCGATCGCCAATTTCACGGAAAACTTTTAAGCATTTTGAGTAGTAATCTATAGCTTGATTATACTGTTCTAATAAGGAGTAGCAAGTACCCAAATTTATTAGGGCATAACTTTCCCCAGGGCGATCACCAATTTCACGGAAAACTTCTAAGCATTGTGAGTAGTAATCTATAGCTTGCTGATACTGTCCTAATAAGTAGTAGCAACTACCAAGATTTATTAGGGCATAACCTTCCCTAGTGCGATCGCCAATTTCAAGGGCGATCTCAAGACATTTTTGAGAGTAGTCTATTGCCTTTTGAATTTGGTTTTCTAGAAGATAAACTTGTCCTAGATAGCCTAATGTTTCACCCTTGAAGTTTAAATTTTGATGGCAATCAGCTAGATTCAAAGCTCTTTCTAAATATTCTCTGGCTTTACCAGGGTTTCTTTGACTAATATAAGCTCTGCCTAACTGCTGCAATATATTAATACAAGTGTCAATATCTTCTGTTTTCAACTGTTGTCCAGAAGGGTTATATTCCATTAATAAACGGTGCAGTAAATCTATCCGTTCTTGTTTTTCCGGCGGATCTAATTTCCATACTGGTGCTTGTCCGGAATCAAAAACTTGAGCAAAAGCATTATCCCTAGTTGACTGATCGGTTTTAAACTGAAAAACGCCAGATTTCCAATCCCAAAAATCCGGCGCAAACTTCGCTAGGCGAGTGATAGCATAATCGGGCAAAATAAATATCACTGGATGCGGTACGCTGGTTTTATAACCATCCCGAACAAAGTTTAAATCGGTTAAAACTGGCGGATAATCGCCAAACATCCCGATAGAATTTTCTAAACCTCGGATAATCAAAACTAACTTTTTATTTGGCTCAAGCTGAACTGTTGGCAAAATTTTAACTATTTCATCGCGCAAAAACCGCAGTTCAGGATCGGCAAACTCTAAGCAGCAAAACTGAATTTCTTGACATTGACGATGATTTTTTAACAACTCAATTAAAATATCTGTATCGGGAGGAAAGTTAATTTCCACAAAGCCAATAGTAAACCTATCAGCAAAATCTATAAACGTCAATAATTCTGCAAAGGACTGCTGATTGAGGTTGAGAAATTGCCATTTTTCTTCCCTATGGCTGTCCCTGGAGAGCGGTTCTAAGGGCTTTTTGAAAGGATTCATTGTGCATCAATTGTGCTTGCTTGACGGCATAAGTCACATCCTCAGCATTAATTTTACTATGCCTGCGAGTGCTAGCAGTTTGGCAAGCTGTTCGCATCATATACATAATTTGACGCACGTGACCGCCACTAGCTTTAGATAGTTCAATTAACTGCTGTCGAGATTCAAAAACTGCCTCAATTTCTACTCGCTGCTCAATTAAACTAGCCACTGCATCCAATCCGGCTTGCTTGTGCGTTAAATCGCAGCAATCTCGCTCAAATTCGTAGATATTTACCATTGGCATAATATTGGGCGGACCAAAGGTATTAGTGATATTTTTAGGAGAGCATAATACTGAAATTGGCACAGTATAGATAATTGTGCAATTTAGTTCTTGCAGTTGGACTGCGTAATCAAAAAACAATCGCGCTCCCACATCCGGCGGCACGCGGTCTAAATTATCAAAAATGACTAAAAATCCTTTGTATTGCGAATGTTTAGCTTTTAATTTTTTGGCAGCATCGCTTAAAAGCAAATTAATATCAGCTTTTAACCGAGAAACATCCTTTTCCAAACTTTTCCTAATTGTATTTTTTCGCTTATGAGATCCTTTGATTTGAGCTAGTAGTTTAACTAAAAGCTTGGCAATAAAAGGCGCACCTTGTCCCAGAGTAGCTTCTCCCTCAATGCTGACAGACTTTTCAACTGATTCTTCAGTTTCTTCAGTAATATCTTTAAACCAAGCTTCAAAACTGTTTAATAGCTGGCGGTCAAAAGTCACCCCCAACTTGCGTAAAGCAAATTCCACTTGCTTAATCACAATCAAGTATAAATCCGTATATTCAACGTCATTAATGTCAGTTTCTTCGTTAACTTCTAGGTAAATGACAAAATATTGTTCTCGCCACTTTTTTTCAATTCGCTTGAGTTCGGTACTTTTGCCACAGCCGCGATGTCCAGTAAATAAAATGGTGTCGCACTGTCCGGGTTCTTGAAATTCTAGGATAGTGCTAACTCCTTCTATGGCTTCGGTTTTTCTGACTGCGGATAAATCGACATAGTAGCGGTCTAAGTCTTCGCCAACTAGGGGTTCGACATTACAAATACGAAAAGCATTTTTTAAAGTTTTAGCGCGATCGCCTGGGAATTGAGTCATGGCAGTGGTAATTATAGGAGCGAATATTTACCTATAATAAATTTTAGGCGATCGCCCTCCTGATGGCAATAGGTTTTTGGTAAAATTTAGGCGATCGCCTAGATTTGGTGTCGCCGTCTATAATTTTGGGTATATTGAGAGAGATAGGGAATTTGGGGAACCGCGATTTGTCCCCCTTCCACAGCCAGCAGGAGAGAGGAATGCAGGATAACGATCTTTGTTTAAATATTGGTTGTTGGCTAGATGTGGCAGAAGGCTGGGAAAATATTGATGCCTCTCCATATATTCGGCTCTCCAAAATTCCCCTGATTGGCAACTCTTTGCTATCGGTAATGGGCGCTCCCCAATTTCCCCCAGGGATTAAATACGGAGATTTAATTAAAGGTTTAAAGTTACCGCCTAATAGTTGCCAATTAATTTTTGCTTCCCACGTTTTAGAACATTTCACCTTGGCAGATTTTCATACCGCTCTCAAAAATCTTTATTGGTATCTGCAACCGGGGGGAACTTTGCGCGTCATTGTTCCCGACTTGGAAAAATATGTCAAAAGCTATTTAGCCCAAAGATCCGATCTCGCCAGTGCTGCTCAAGCCGCCCACAATTTTATGAAAATATCCTTTTTGGGAGAAACTGCCAGTCGAAGCACCATGTTTCTGCGCCTGAAAGCAGTTTTTTTTAATTCCCGCCATCAATGGATGTGGGATGAACCATCCCTTTCCGCCGCCTTACAGGAAAGAGGATTTAAAGAGATCCGCAGGTGCAATTATGGAGACTGGGCAGATGCCCGTTTTGGAGCAGTAGAAAATCATAGACGGCATTGGGATGCTATTTGTTTAGAAGCAACTAAATAACCGAATAAACTTCAAATTGGGATTTCCAGTATGGCGCGATCGCATTCCTCCAAAAAACCATCTAAATCCAACTCAGAAATTACCACTTTGAGTTTAAAAGAGTTGGCAGCTCAAAAACGCCAAATAGCCAAAGACAAACAGGAATTTATTAGTTTTACTACCTCTATTTTTTTTAGTGCTGTCGTAATTGGACTACTATTAATTCCCTTTGGCGGACCTAAAGCTGCCATAGGCGCGATCGCCGGAATAGTCACCATAGGATTATCCTATAAATACCCCCATCAAGCACTGTGGGCAATGTTAGTTTATTTGCCTTTTAGTGGCACAGTCACCTATGCTCTTGCCGGGGGTAATGCGTTATTTCAACTTGCCAAAGATGCCTTTTATATTCCTGCCTTAATCAAACTAATCCAAGAATGGCGGCAAAAAAGACTGCCCATCTTAATGCCCAAGGAAATCAAAACATCTCTGGGAATTTTATTGGTACTTTGTTTCGTCACTTTATTAATATCTAATGGCGCAGAACAATTAAATCCTAAAAAAGGTGAATTTCCCTTAGCAATGGGAGTTTTAGGCTTAAAAGTCATGCTGGGATATTTACCTTTAATTACTTGCGGCTATCGTTTAATTAATAGCAAAGATCAATTACTGAAACTCACGCGCCTGCATACAGTCTTAGCAATTATCTGCTGCCTTTTAGGGTTAGTGCAGTATTATTTTCTCTCCAGCGGACGATGTGCTGGTACGAGCAACTTAGAAGGAGCCGCTTTATTTAGAGCTAGTTTAGAAGCTAGATGTTTAGTTGGCGGTTCTCTTTTATACAGTCCCGATTATGGTGTAATTCGACTCCCTGGAACCTTTGTTTCTCCTTGGCATTGGGCGTGGTTTTTAATTTCTAATGCTTTTTTAACCTATGCAACAGCTTTTAGCGATCCTTCCCCTCTATGGCGGATTGGCGGATTAGTTGGTATGGCAGTTGTATTTGTCAATGCAGTTATTTCTGGACAAAGAATTGCCTTAATTCTTGTCCCAGTAGTCACAATAATTTTACTGATTTTAACTGGTCAATTCGCTAATCTCAAGCGCTTTCTACCCATTGCCATTGGTTTAAGCATTATTATTGCCATTGGAGCCGCATTATTCCCCCAAGTAGTACAAGAACGGATCGATAGTATGTTTGCGCGCTGGGCAGCGTCACCGCCTACAGAATTTATTGCGGGGCAAGCAGAATTCACTTCCAAAAAAGGAATGCAAATTCTTGGTGAAGGGCTAGGAACTGCTACAACTTCGACTAAAATTTTTGGTTCTCCATTGCTAATTGAAACCTTTTATCCGAAATTACTTTATGAAATTGGGCCAATGGGAGTCCTAGGATTTTTGGGGTTGGTAACATCACTTACCGTAGTGACATTCAAAGCCTATCGCTCGATAAAAGAACCGAATTTACGGAGCTTTGGCGCAAGTTTCTGGGTATTTATTTTAGTAATTAGCTACAATACATATTGGTATCCTTTAGATACCGATCCAGTAGTAATTTATTACTGGTTTTTGGCAGGTGTAATTATGAAGTTACCAGAAATTGATCGAGAAGAAAAGGAGAAGATCGTAGCAACTGAGGGCGATCTGAAAGGGAAAAAGAAATTTGGGAGTAAGTCTGCCAAACATCGCTTAAAGCCTAAGCCTTCTGGATAATTTTGGGTTCGTTTCATTTATTGTTACAGAATAGGGAACCATAGCCTGGGATGAGTTAAAACAGTTTCATGGCCTACAACTAAATTGACTCAGAGAAAATTATGCAACTGAAAAATAAGATGATCGGTGGTTTGGCGATCGCTAGTATGGGTAGTTTAGCAGCAGCGATCGCATTGCCAAATTTGTTTGCCGCTTTCTCCTGCGGGGGACCACCAATTTCGGAAGTAGAAAGCTATGTGGGTTCCCTAACTCGCGCCCAAGAACAACATTTTAATGAAAATAGCACCTTTGCTGCTTCCCTAGAAAAATTGGATGCGGGAGTTCCCAAGGCTACCGAAACCTACAAATATTCCACCCGCGCCACGGAAAGAGCAGCTTTTAACTATGGGGTATCTCAGAGCGATCGCAAAAATGGCTACGTCAGCGCCGTTTTTGTGGTTTCCAACAGTCGGGGCAAAAAAGCCGCCAGCGAAGAACCCAAAACGGTGACGATTATGTGCAAGTCGGATGCTCCCGGCACCAGTCAACCTGCCGATCCAGTTTATCAAAATGGTCAGGCTAGCTGCGGGGCAAACACCACCGAAGCTTATATGTATTAATCAATTGCCGCAGTATCGCCAGGGAGCAACTTATGCAACTCAACAGCCTAGATGAACTTGCCGATTCTCATCAGTCAGTTAATCCCACGATTGTTGAATCAATCACACCTAAAAAACAGAAAATTGGGTTTTCAATTCTGCGGGTTTTAGCAGTTCTAGGCTTTTTGAGCTTGCCGGGAATCGTGGTAATTCTCATGGCTGCGCCCAGTATCCTCTCTGGCGGTTGCGGTCAAAAAGCCAAACAGTCAGAAGCTAGAATGTATGTAGGCAGTATTTTGAAAGCGCAGGAAGCTAATTTTTTAGAAACTCAGCACTTTAGTTCATCAATAGAGGCTTTGAATATTGGCATTAGAGCCGAAACTACCAATTTTAAATATTTTGTCAGCAGTACACCCCAAGCCAGTTTTAGTTATGGTATCTCCCAAAAAGGTAATTTAAAAAGCTTTGTGGGCGGAATATTTATTGTGCCTGCTAACCGGGCAATGACTTCAGCAAATACCCAGGAAATATCAACGGTATCAATTATTTGTGAAACTCAAAAAACTGGCAATAAAAACCCTGCTCCCCCAAGTTATCAAAATGGGCAATTAAGTTGCGGGCAGGGGACGAGAGAAATTCAAAGCAAACAAATTACCTAAAAATAAATGTTTCTGCAAACTGTGGCTAATTTTTTCATTTTAGGGTTAATTCTCATTACCCTAGAAAGATTCTTTTTTGCCCGCAAACAACCAATCTTTCGTGAGGGATGGATAACCGATGTGGTGCATTTATTTGTGGGCAACTTAATTGGTAAAGCTAGTTTATTTTTGATGACTGCTGCTTTAACCGAAAAGTTTCTGGGGAGTTTAATTAATTTTAGTTGGCAAAGCCAAGTTGCCGCTCAACCAATTGGGTGGCAATTAGTTGAAATCCTCTTGGTTGCCGAACTTGGTTATTATACTGCTCACCGATTAGTCCATGAAGTTCCCTGGTTGTGGAAATTTCATGCCGTTCACCACAGCGCCAAAAATGTTGATTGGTTGGCAACGGTGCGGGTGCATCCCTGCGAACAAATCTTGACCAGAATATTCCAGTTTTCCCCGGTATTGATTTTGGGATTTAGCGAAAAAGTCTTAGGAATATTTTTAATATTTAGTGCTTTTGAAGCCTTCTTTATTCATACCAACTTAAAAATTAGGTTGCCCGGGTTGAGATGGATTATTGCTACTCCAGAGTTGCATCGCTGGCATCACCATAAAAATCCCAAGTTTCGCAACAAAAATTATGCCGCCCAACTCCCAATTATTGATTGGATTTTCGGCACTCTCTATATGCCCGGAAACCGTCTACCAACCAACTACGGAGTACCTGAAAAGATTCCGATTAATTATTTAGGTCAATTGATGTATCCTTTTCGCCGTCAAGTCGCTTCGCTCCAATTCAAAATTCAAAATTCAAAATTCAAAATTAAAGACAATTGGTGATGAGTTCAAGCTCCCACTAATTGAAGACCGCCAAATCAAAGACTTCCAATTCAAAAAAGGTCAATTGCCCTGCAAAGTTGTGGCCGAATGATTTTTAAAAACTAACTAACTGCTCAGGAGTTTTCCCCATGTCAACTAAAATCAATCCCCTTGTCTCTAAGATTTTAATGGTAGTTCTATCCATCGGCACTTTAGGAATTGGCGCATTAGGCAGTGCGATCGCCTTCACAGGTTTAGATGTATTTACAATTATGGCAGGGGGCATTACTGCTAATCATATCACTGCTGCCGAATTGAAGCAAGGAAAATTGAAACCAATAATTTTAATTGACGTGCGATCGCCTGCCGAATATGCTGAAGATCGGATTGCCAACAGTCAACTTGTCCCATTAGATGAAATTGAAACTGGTGTTGGGGTAGAGCGAATTAAAAAGCTAGTCCAAAAAAGCGCCAATCCTTCTCAAGTCCAGCCAACAGTATTATTTTACTGCACTAAAGGTCCCCGTTCAGTCAAAGCTTATCAGCGCCTAGAAAAAGCAGGTTTAAAAATCGCCTTTCTCTCCGGCGGCATCACTAATTGGCGCGAAACCGTCTCTCCAGAGCAAGATCAAGCCGTTCTCTCTGCAATTGTTTTGCCAGCGAATAAATCCAAAGCCGCTCAACTGCCAGCCCAAATTAAAAACTAAACGAGTATTAGTGGGGATCGCCGTCTCCGTTATGATTGGTGAGAGAATAAAAGATGGCGATCGCTAATTATTCCTTTTCCCTAATCCAATTATGAGAACCATTCAATTTTGGTGGCGCACCATCATTAATTCTAGCCATGAAAACCCACCCCGATTTGTGGAATTCATGATGATTATCTTTGCCACAATTTCCCTAATTATTTGGATTATTAAAGATGATTGGCCTTACTTAGTATTATTTTTAGGCTATTTAGTCGGCATCAACGCTTCCATTTGGGTGCAGGGGGCGATCGCTCCGATGCCCCCCAGTTGGTGGCTGAGAACCAATCTGATGCTATTGCTCGCCATTCTACTATTTATAGTTTGCGTCGCTTTAATTGGTTTGCAAATCTTATAAAGGTTAGTGGAAAACCAGGCAATTTCCTTCCAGAGCGCCAGCACAGATTCCCGCACCTCAACAAAATCCTAACCCCCTTTGCGTCCTTTGCGTTCCCTTTGCGTCCTTTGCGTTAAAAAAAAGACTGAATAGTTCACCACCCCAGACAAATGCCACCATATCCTGACATTCGCTGCCAAAAACTTATGGTCATTAGTGGGTGAGACAAGGTTAAAATGCCTTTAAGACAAAAAATTAAAGTTGATCATGAGGCTGGCAGCACGATTAGGTCAAGTAAAACCTTCATTAACGCTCATCATCTCCGCCAAAGCCAAGGCGATGAAAGCGGAAGGGCTGGATGTTTGTAGTTTTAGCGCCGGAGAACCAGATTTTGATACCCCCGCGCACATTATTGCGGCTGCCAAACAAGCGCTAGACAGTGGTAAAACTAAGTATGGGGCAGCGGCGGGAGAACCACAATTAAGAGCAGCGATCGCCCACAAGCTGAAAACCGACAACGGCTTGGATTATACGCCAGAAAACGTCATGGTGACCAATGGCGGCAAGCATTCTCTCTTCAATTTGATGCTGGCGCTGATTGATTCTGGCGATGAAGTGATTATTCCCGCGCCCTATTGGTTGAGTTATCCTGATATGGTGGCGATCGCAGGCGGTACTCCAGTCATTGTCCCAACGGATGCCTCCACTGGGTATAAAATTACGCCAGAACAGTTGCGGGCTGCCATCACTCCCAAAACCAAGTTATTTGTTCTCAATTCTCCCTCCAATCCCACCGGGGTAGTTTATTCCCCCGCCGAGATTCAAGCCTTGGCAGAGGTGGTAGTGGAGCGGGATATTTTGGTAGTTTCCGATGAGATCTACGAAAAGATCGTTTACGATGACACCAAGCAAGTAACGATCGCCGCTTTTGGGGAAGAAATCTTTCAGCGCTCAATTATCAGCAATGGCTTTGCCAAAGCCTATGCTATGACAGGTTGGCGCTTAGGCTATTTGGCAGGACCATTGGAAATTATTAAAGCCGCCACCACAATTCAAAGTCACGGCACTTCCAATGTCTGTACTTTTGCCCAGTATGGCGCGATCGCGGCCTTGGAAGGTTCCCAAGATTGTGTTGAAACCATGCGGCAAGCTTTTGCCGAGCGGCGGCAAGTGATGTTAGCTCGGTTAAATGCCATTCCCGGATTAACCTGTGCCAAACCCGACGGAGCATTTTACCTATTTATTAATATTGCCCAAACTGGATTAAGTTCCCTAGAATTTTGCAATCGGTTGCTAGATCAACACTATGTAGCTGCGATTCCCGGCATTGCGTTTGGGGCAGACGATCATATTCGTCTTTCCTACGCTACCGATATGGCATCAATTGAAAAAGGCATGGAAAGGTTGGATAAATTTATCCAAGATCTGCAATAAAGACTGTTTAGAAACTACCTAGTAGCAAGTTATCACCCCATCACCCCATCACCCCATCACCCCATCACCTACTTTTTAGTTGGCTCATTAGGATTAGGAAAATCTGTCCCGCTGGGGCTAGTGCTGCCGGGATTAGTTGGAAGAGTCCCTGGTTGGACAGGTTGAGTTGGGTTGTAGGGCGGACTAGGATTGGGAGTGCTGTAGGGATTGTAGGGCGGACTAGGATTGGGAGTTGCAGAAGGATTGTAAGGTATTCCAGGATTAGGCGTTGCCCCAGGAATTCCCGGTATCGGGGAAGGTTGGGTGTTGGCAGCGGGAGGTTGTTCGCCAGGACCAGGAAGAGTCGCTAGAGCCACGCGATCGCCACCTACTTCTCGCAGTAAATCCAGCACCTGCACCACCTGATTGTAACTGGCAGTGCTGGGCGCATACAATACCATCATCCCACTAGGATTAGTAGCGCGATAATTATTCAAAGACTGAAACAACTGGTCTTTGGAACTCATCAGTTGCTGCTCAACATACACTTGACCAAAATCATCCAAACTCACCATCAAGATTTCCCGCATTTGGGGAGTACCAGTGCTAGCCTTTGGCAAATCAACACTAATTGCTTGCTGGCGAGTAATGCCCACTGCCGCCAAGATAAAGAAAGTCAGAATGCAAAAAATCACATCAATCAGCGGAACCAGTTCAATCCGAACGTCATCCGGGGATGATTCTACATTGATTTTCATTACTCACTCCTAGAAAATTGGGCAATTTGATTTAGGATCATTCAATCCAGGATTTTAGTCAATTAATTTGAGCTTTTTTTAGATTGAAGATTTCAGATTTGTTTCAAGACACTTCAACAGCCGATGAACCAATCCAAAATCTCAAATCTAAACTCTAAAATTGTTAATTTTGATCCTGTTGCTCAGATTCTACCTTCTCCTCGGCCTGAGCTTTGGTTTGGTCTGCGACATGGTGAGGCCAAGATTGCCGATAGAGCAACTCCAATTCATTGCCCGCCTTCCGAAAAATTTTCACCTGGTTGAACCAAAAGGCTTGAAACATCCGATAAAAAGCTAAACTGGTAATGGCAACCACCATCCCAGTAGCGGTACTAATCAAAGATTCGCCAATCCCTTGCGTTACTCCTTGGGTTTGCCCCGTGGCAATATTGGATAGACTAATGGAACCGAGGGAGTGAATCAAGCCCAAGACTGTTCCCAGCAATCCTAACAAAGGAGCCAAGGTTCCCACTGCTTCTAAGACTTTATCTCCCCGGCGCATTGAGTTTAGTTCTTCGTCTGCTGCCGCCTCTAATGCTAGCCGAAATAGCTCCGGATCGGGATTATGGAGTTTCAGGGGGGCATACAAAAACCTCCCAATGGGTTGTTTTTGGGCTTGGAAAGCAATTTCTGCGGCGACTTCCCAGTTACTATTCGCTGCCTCCAGCACTCGGTTTACAATCGCCTGTTCTTTCAGCAGGCTTCGCCCCCAAAACCAGAGCCGCTCTAGAATTGTCCCTACAGACAGTAGGGATAAGACTAGCAAAGGCCACATTGCCAGCCCGCCTTTCTCAAACAGTTCTTGAATAGTCACAGCCGATTATTACCTCTCTAAATTCCCGAACTTTCGTTTAACAATCGATAACAATTCACTTTAGCCCAAATCTACTATTGATAGGCAATAGAAAACCCACTGAGTGATGAACTCAGCGGAGAACAAGCTTTTCAGGGCTACTGTTAAGTTTGATTATACTCAGCATTGATGCTGGCTACCAGTTCCTTAAACAGGAGAGCAGCGACGCGATCGCGCTAGCGCGTATGCCTTGGGCATCGCTACGCAAACGCAAAGCTTCGCACTACCTCAATGCGAGTCAAAGGATGGAAGCGATCGCCAAAAAGGTTTAAGATTTCCCTGGTCTTAGGAAACCTCCGACTGGCGCTGAATTAAAATCGGGCGCAAACCTGCCGCCCTCGCCCCTTGGTAATCTTCTTCCAGATTATCGCCAATGTGCCATGCCAATTCCCCAGAGCAGTTGTGTTTCTGCAACCCAGCGGCAAAGATTTCTGCTCCTGGTTTGGCAATTCCCACTTCCGCCGAAATGGTAATGGAAGTAAAAAATTTTCCCAAATCCAAAGCCGATAAAACTGCGTGGATGCGGGAATCAAAATTAGAAATAATCCCTAATTCAATCCCGGCTCGTTTCCAAGTTCTTAAAGCCGGGAGAACATCTGGATAAACTATCCACGGTTTATCAGTGGCAAAGTGGGCAAAAAGCTCTTCAAAAAAAACTGAAAAATCTAAAAATTCGTGCAGAACCCCAACTTTGTGAAATGTTCGCAACGCTACCTCTTGCCACCATTCAAACTCATATTTGGGAACTTCGTCTTGGTTCATACCAGGGAAAACTAGGGGCGGGGCAGATTTAAAGGTTTGATAAAAAGCGCTATCTAAAGTATCGGGAGCAACTTTCACGCCAAATTTTTCGGCAACTTCGCCGTAAACTGTGCCAACACTGCCCCGCACGCCAAACAGAGTACCAACGGCATCCAGAAAAATCACTTTCGGCAGTTTGATATTTGCTTGAGTTTCCATTGCTTTTCGCTTGCACCCCATCAATTTTCAATCATATTCCCAGAAGGAGTTAGCAGATCAAAGCATTGTTTCCCCTTCTATATACCATAATAGTTGTGTTCGAGGGATTCAGACTGAATGGGAATATCCATCACCAAATATTGGACGAGCCTATGGACAAAGGGATTTTAAAACTGGCGAAGTATTAATGGGTATTCACCAAGTATCAACAATATTTTTCGATCTTCCCCAAAGAGAAATTGGCTAAAACTCAGATTGCCCCTTTCTCCTACTATTTATACAAGATTGCGGATTTTTATGACTGGAGTCACTACCGACCACCCACTACTTGCTAGAATTTTGGAAGAATCCCAGAGCAAGTGCTGGCAGAATTTTCTCTCCCATTGTCAAAGCATTCATCCTTATGAACAACCGTGCTATCTATTCCCAAGCCTCAGAACCAGACAATAAAGTGGAAATGTCGATCCACATTGACCCAGAACTGGTAGATCAAATTCAACACCTGACTAACGATCCGAGTAAAGTGATTGAAACTGCCGTCAGACAGTGGTTGAGAGGCGATCGCGATCGCGAAACCGAACTAGCGCGATCGCTGACTCGCAATCCCCCTGTACCACCTCATGGAGAATGGAACGACTAAATCTGCTGGGAGAGGGAACAGGGAACAGGGAATGGGGAATGGGGAATGGGGAATAGGGAACAGGGAACAGGGAACAGGGAAACAAGGAAACCGCGAAGGCAAAAAAGAAAGACAC
>CAKZHE010000249.1 GCA_936920195.1 uncultured cyanobacterium
TGTTTGGTTGATGAATGGGGGCAACTTACAAACTGGCATTGCTCTGCCCACAGTAGATGACCTCAATTGGCAAATTGTTGGCACAGGGGACTTTAACAAAGACGGCACATCCGATCTGATTTGGCGCGATAATGGTAGCGGACAAAATTATGTTTGGTTGATGAATGGGGGCAACTTACAAACTGGCATTGCTCTGCCCACAGTAGATGACCTCAATTGGCAAATTGGTGCAGTCAAACAATCCGGACAACTTCCTGTTATTGACATAGCTGGCGATGATCTAGGAAATGCTTTTAATGTTGGTACTCTGAACGGTACTGGAATTTATAAAGATACAGTGGACGATATCGACTATAGCGATTTCTATAAGTTCACTATAACCGGTGCCACCACTAGGTATAGCCTGTTGCTAGACGGTCTTACTGGCAATGCTGATTTTGAATTACTTAATAGTAGCGGGACGCTTCTCCAAAGTTCAGCCAATGCTGGGACTGCGCCAGAACAAATTATCAGACTTCTAGCGGCAGGGGATTATTACCTTCACGTTTACACGCTTAGTGGTAGCGCTAGCTATAATCTCCACCTTTCTAATTCAACAGTTGACTTACAAGGGACTTCGTTTAGTACGCCTGCATCATTAATTGCAGGTCAAAGTTTTAATGCTAATTTCCAAGTCCAGAACAATGGAATTACTGCATCTGGTGGTTTTAGAGTTTCTTTTTACTTATCAACTGATAGTACAATCGATACCAGCGATCAACTTCTAGATTTCTATGATGTATCCTCTCTGGGAGGAGGTGCTAGCACTAGTTTGAGTAAGAACTTGACTCTTCCTGCTACAAGCGATCCCTTCTGGAATAACAATCCTGGTACGTACTACATTGGCATGATTGTCGATTCGCAGGAAACGGTTAATGAGATCAGTGAAAGCAATAATTCCAATGTTGGCTTCAATCTTGACTATACTTCTGCTGATGTTGCTCTAACTAATATTGATTTGACAGGAGTACCTTTGGAATTTAATTTAAAGACCCTGAGTGATACACCACTGACATCAGGATTTGCTGGTCAACAATTCAAGGCCAATTTCCAAATCCAGAATGCTGGGTCTACAGATACCAACGCTGCCTTCACAGTCGCTTTCTACATCTCAACAGATAGTCAAATTGATTCTTCGGACAAACTGCTCGGAACCTATGACATTACTGATTTAAGTTCGCTAGTTGCTGGTGGTAATACAGATACGCTAACTAAAAACCTGACTCTACCACCGATAGGGGATGCCTTCTGGACTGGGTTGATTGGTGATTACTATATCGGTATGTTGATCGACTCCAATAATACCGTCTTTGAGACGACTGAAACCAATAACTCTAGCGTGGGAGTGGATACTGACTACGTGAAAGCTAAGATTAGTCAGAATGCAGTTGATCTAGTAGGTGAAGTATTTACAGTTACCAATCCAGATGTATCAGCAGGTGACGTATTTGACTTCAGTTTTTCCCTAAAGAATATTGGCAATACTGCAACCAATCCATTTAAAGTGGCATTTTACATATCTCACGATCAGAAGTACAGCCCTAATGATCCAAACGATCCTGACTACCCTAGTTATGACCCTAACGACCCTACTAATGACAGATTACTGAGTTCCACTATTGCTCCCAATGAAGCCTTCTACTACAACATTAGTCCTTTGGCTGTAAATACTTCTACTGGCGTATTAACTTTAGATCCACAAGTTTATGGCAATCTTATTCTGCCAGGTATAGCAGATGATTTCTGGTCTAAAGGTAATGGAACTTACTACATTGGTATCGTAATCGATCCAAATCTAGATAACCCTGAAACTAATGCCATTGTTGGTGACATTGATGAAGTAGATGAATTGAATAATTACAGTAGAGATGATGCTGCTAATAATGTTTTTACTAACTTAGACATCAACTACGCGGCAGTCAACGTTACTGGAGTCACTGGAATTGACTTGAAAGGCGTGTCTTTTAGCGGTCCGTCAAGCTCGTCAGTGGGGGGACCTGTGACTGTTAATTATACAATTACCAACACTGGACCAACTCCTGTCGACAAGGATTTCTTCGTTGGTTTCTATCTGTCAAATACCCCAACTATCACTTTAGACGGTCCATTCCTAGGTAGCAAACTGATTACCTCTACGTCTGACTATACTGGGAGTAAGACTCTAAGCATATCGGCGGCAACCTTATTGGAGTATTACGGTGTCACATCAGGTGCATTCTACCTGGGGATGTTTATAGATTCGGGAACTGCTGATAATGGCGGACAAATAACTGAAACCAATGACACCAATAAAACTGGTGGGGTTTGGACGGTTGGCAACAACTCTAGTCAAGGAGTAGGGATTGACGAAATACAGATCAATATTTCCTAGAGGATTCCAATTAAAGAAAGGTTTGTAGTTGGGCTTTAGCCCTCCGGATTAGGGCTAAAGCCCAACTACAAACTAATTTATTAGTGCTAGGTGAGGTTAAACATTTTTGAACAATCCTCGGCCTAGCATCCTGTATCCCTTGATTAATTCTTGAATGCCGTCATCTAAGGAGCGTTTGGCTTCAAATCCGGCTTCCCGCAATCTTTGGTTGGAGACAATATAGTTGCGTTTGTCGGGGTCGCTGCCAATGGCGGCAAAGTGAATGTAGAAGTTGGGGACGTATTCTTTGACTTTCAGGGCTAATTGCTCTTTGGATAGGTTAGCGCTGTCTAATCCTAAATTGTAGGGACGACCAACCATTTTTTGAGGATTTTGAATGCAGTAAATCATACAATCAGCTACATCTCGAATATGGATGTAATTGCGCTTGAAGTCTTTTTCAAAAATGACTAGATAACCATCGGTAACGGCGGTATAAACAAAGTGATTTACTAGCAAGTCTAGACGCATCCGAGGAGATAGACCAAATACTGTAGCTAGTCGAAGAGCGATCGCATTCGGACTATTTAGTAATTCTACCTCTGCTTGCACCTTGGTTTGACCATAGAGAGAAATTGGTTCTAGGGGAGAATCTTCGGTGCAGTAACTATCACCAGATTTGGTTCCGTAGCCACTATTGGTATTGGGATAGATAATTAGTTGGTGAGGACTGCGGAGGCGGTTGAGTAGTTGAATTGATTCTAGGTTAACTGATTTGGTTAATTGGGGGTCGCGTTTGCAAGCTGAGGCTCCGACAATGGCAGCTAAAGGAATAATCACATCCACATCCTTCAGCAATTCCTGCATCAATTCTGTGTCTCGGGCATCGCCATTAATAAAGTTAAAGGATGGATTAGCGCCTAAATGAAACAAGTAAGCTTGTCCATAGGTAAGATTGTCAAGACCAGTAACTTTATATCCAGCCTCAAGCAAGTGTTGGCACAGAATTGAACCTAAATAACCAGCCGCCCCAGTTACCAGAATACGTTCGCTCATGCTATCTCCTCAAAAGTGATTGCCAAATTAATTTAGATTTGCCAAATAAAACAGTCGGTTCTCAGCGCGATCGCTTTAAATTGTTCTTGCTGTTGTTTGCCAACTATTAAACGGAATATTATTTTATTTCTTAAGTAGCAAAAAGTCAAGCCAAAAATAAGTCGGGCAAAGGAAAATTTCTATCGTTAGATACATGATTGAAAATATATGCAAATTCTATAATATACTAGCATGGTTTAGTAAAAAATCAATGCTCGGTGTAAAAGATAACTTTCTATTGATTTCAAGGCAGGGGAAAATGTTACAATTTAATCAAATAGTAAGGCAAGAGAATTTACATCGCTTTGCCAGATTCCGCTTTGTTCGGAAATTATATAGCTTAATTCAAAATCAACGGCAGCGCTTCAATTCGGCAGTTTTTGAAAACCAAAATGGGGCAGGTAATTCTGACCTATTTAATGAATTTAATGTTAATGAATGCGCCCAAAAAATTCACAAAACCGGAGTTTGTTTCGGCTTACATCTACCCATAGAATTAGTTGATGAAATCTATGAATATGCTCAAAATAGTTTTTGTACCGAACCAGGATTTAATGACAAGTTTTTGATTCATGAAGTTCAAGAGGGTTGCTTGCGCCAAGGGCGACCTGTAGTGAGAGCTTTAGTTAATAATCCAGCCGAATGTCCAGCAATTGAAAAAGTTGTTGCAGACCCGATTCTTCTCCAAATTGTTCGGGAGTATTTGCAGTATTATCCCACTCGCATTACTCGGCACTTAACCTGGAGTGTGGTTTCCCATTTACCAGATCGCGGAAAAAAACTTTATCCTCCTACAACTTTTCATTACGATATTGCTGGATTCAACTTTATGACTGTCTATTTCTACATCACGGATGTGGAGATTAATTCAGGGGCGCACGTAATGATTGAGGGTTCCCACAATCAAAAACCCTTGGATATTGTACTTTCATCTGGGCGGCATTCCGATGAAAAAATATACAATTATTATGGGAAAGACAAGGAAATTGTGATTGAAGGGAAAAGAGGCTTTGGTTTTGTGCAAGATCCTTCATGTATTCACAAAGTTCTACCTCCAATTACTAGGAATCGGTTATTGCTGCAAATTCGTTATTCTTGATTCTGGAGTAAATGGGAATTAATTTATCTTTTTGAGTCAAATACTTTTCTGGAACTATCAATCTGTTTTTGCTTGGTTTTTCCGGCTCTAGATTCGATGGTAAAAGTCGGAATTTCTGCCAATTCTGTTTCGCTCAAGTTGTATTGTTCGCAAACTAAACTTAAGCGAGTGCCTGGAGTTTGAACCGCGTTGACAGAATGGGTTAAGTCGCCCTGAAAATAGACCAAGGTGTTGATTTTAGGTTTAATTTGTCCGACTTGCTTTTTATCGCAGCGCAATATTAATTCACCGCCTTGCATATTGGTTGGTATCTGCACATACAGAACACTAACTTCTAAAGGTGGTTCAATGGTTTTGCAGTAAGAGCGGAGAGAACGATCGATATGAGGATCGACGCGGGAACCTACTTGCAGTAATAATGGGTTGAGATAGAAGGCATTGCAGGTGGGTTGTAGAGCTTGATCTAGATAGGGTTTGAAAAAGGGAAATTGTTGTGCTACTCGCTCAATTTCTGAACGGTGAAAAACGACTGAAAAACCTTTGGTGCCAATGAAGTCGCGATTGAGATTATTAACGGCAAAATAGGGGCAGGCCAGAATTTCTCCTCGCAAATCGTTGAGATAATTCAGGGAGAAGGCGTTGGGATGTTGGCGATAGTAGCTCAAGGGGTTAAATGGATTTTGAATTTTGAATTGATCGGTGGTTTGTTGGGTTTTGCTGTCGCGCAACCCAACCTACGATTATCATCAAGTTATTGATTTTTCATTTCTAAGCGGGCAGTTAACTTAACAGTGGCGGATAAGGATGAAGTGGGATGCCAAAGCAAGAGCGATCGCTTTAGCCGATCGATCGCTTCTGGATCATTGCAGGTAGTGGCTCGATCGTCAACCAAAATTTTTCCTACTCGACCATTCGTAATGGTAAAATTGACGATAATTTCACCACTCCATTGAGTATCAAAGGTTAGTTGCTTGAGGTGTTGTGACAGTGCCGCCGCTGTAGATGGCTCCAAGCCTTCAATGTGGCAGGCAATTTCCCAAAGGGGAGAAAAATCAACTTGGCGGCTCGATTCTGTTGGCGATGTATCCTGACTAGCAACACTTAAAAGAGTATCTTCTACTTCCATACAAGGGGCTGGAGCCGTAAGATTGGCAAAATGTTGTTCAGTTTCATCAAAACTGTCTTCTAGATATTCTTCTTCGTCTTGCATTAATGGGGCAGAAAAACTCCGAAAAACTCCGGTAAGTCTTTTAGCACTTTGAACGGAGGCTCTACCGGGAATGGCGGCAAGACTATGAAGGCTCATCCCCTCTGGTGTTTCCACTGGCACTGACATGGAAATAGTATCAGCTTCTGAGTTTGTCCGCACGTCGTCGCTAACGGCTACAAAAGCGGTATATTGTGATAGTAATTGATAATTCAAAGCGGTTTCAGTGATGGCGGCAACTCCAGAGGTGGTTTCATAATTAGCCATTTGGAGCATTAAATCTTTGATTCTAGCTCGCCCCCAAAGTTGCGCGATAGCGCTAGCGCGCTCGCAGAGCTTCGCCAAATTGCCAACTTGATTAAAATTGAGATCAAATTGCTGTTGATAAAGACTACCACCAGCGGCAATTCCAGTTACTTGTAAAGTGCCAGCAGTGCGATCGCTTTTCCGTCCAAATAATACTAAAGGTTGTTCAGCAAATAGATCTGGTAAGATTTTGGGGTATATTTCTGGGGGAGTACCTTCCCCTTGCCAGGTAACAGCAATTTCGGTTAATACGGGATTATTAATTTGGTGGAAAAACTTGTCAGCAATTTCAGCGGGAGGTTCATCGTAGCGGACAATTTGGGCAGTACCGCGTCCAATTTCTGCCAAACGATTGAGGAGGAAACGATTAACAGAACTACCAACTCCAAAACTATAAAGTCGATTGCCCGGTTGGAGCGATCGCTGGACTTCTGCTAAAATTTCATTATCGTTGCCAATGTAGCCATCGGTTAATAAGACGATACTCCGCAACCGTCCCGCTGTAGCCGCCGGAAAGTTCATAGCGACTCGAATCCCATTCAGTAATTCTGTCCCGCCATCAGCATCTAATTGATTGATATAGTTCAGCGCTAAAGCCCGATTTTGAGGCGTATTGGGGAGAGGAAATTCTGACAGTTGAGTAGTGACATTATCAAAATCGATAATGGTGAAAGTATCCTGGGGATTGAACCCATGAATAAACCGCCGCATTAATTCTAAACATTGGGCAATTGGTGCGCCAGCTTGGGAACCAGAAGTATCAATGAGAAAAACCACATCTTTGGGAACAATTTCTGTTGGACGATAGGTTAAAGCGGGAATTAAATACAGGGCAAAATGTCCGCCGCGCTCATCGGCTTGAGTTAGGATAGTGGCTTGCGTATTGCTGCCTGCCACTTGATAGCGGAGAATGAAATCTTTGTTGGGAATAGTATCTTCGCCGCCAATTTTGACTTGCACTAAATTATCCCGGTGATGGATTTGTAATTGGTGGGAAGGAGAAACAATTTTTTCGATCTTTAGTCCCGTTTCAATTTCAACAGTAAGATTAATATCTTGTCCCGAACGAGTGCCAGGGGGTAAGATTGGCGGGACAATTCGAGTCGCATCGGGAACTCTATCGGTATCACCACTATTATCAATAGGTGTACCAGGAATATAGCGCTCGCCAACTACCATCGGAAAGACAAATTCGTAATTACCGCCTGCAAATTTCAAACTTTCGGTATAGCGAATAGTCACATCAATTTGTTCCCCTGGGAGGATGTTAGCCAGGGATTGAGTAAAAATATTATCGCGTTCTTGTTCTAATAAACCTGCCGTGCGCCCTTCCGCCCGAGCTTTTTGATAAATTTGTTGAGCTTCTTCCCGTTTTTTGATATTACCTTTGATCAGGCGATCGCCAATCTTAATTTCCATATCATCCACTGCCGATTCGTCTGGCAAGGGAAAGATATAAATGGCTTCTAAAGTTTGGGCAAAGGGATTTTCAAAGCTTTGGGTAACTTCTACCCGCGCCACATTGCCCGCAATTTTTCCTTGTACGGCAGTATGCTTCAAGGGCATGGGCAGTTTTTGTTCTCCCTGTTGGGCATACAATCCTGCTAAAGTTGATGGTGTACTGGTTGTCATAAATTTATTCCTTGCGGATTTGCTCCACTGTAACTAGCCGTTTAATGAATGCCAGGTAGATCGCCGAACCAAAATTTAATGGAAAAGTTCTAATGTCTTTAATTATTGCCGGAGAGCGTAGCGGCACTGGCAAAACCACGATTACTCTCGCCCTTTTAGCTTATTTGCGGCGACAAGGTTGGCAAGTACAATCTTTCAAGGTTGGTCCAGACTATATCGATCCCATGTTTCATCAATATGTGACTGGACGTGCCTGCCGCAATTTAGATTCTATTCTAACTTCAGAGACTTACATTCGGCAATGTTTTAACCTTCATGCTCGCCGTGCGGAATGTGCGGTAGTTGAGGGGGTGATGGGTTTATTTGATGGAGCCAGGAAACAAACAGCGGTATCGAAGCAAATCCAGGATGGTAAGGGGGATAATTTAATTGCTGATTTTGGTTCCACCGCCCATATTGCTAGATTATTAAATTTGCCTGTATTATTAGTTTTAGATTGCAGTCGGCTGTCTGGTTCCATTGCGGCGATCGCCCTGGGCTATCAAACTCTCAATCCCCAAGTGAAATTAGCCGGGTTAGTATTAAATCGAGTTGGGAGCGATCGCCATCTAGAATTACTCCAAGAGGCTCTAGAACCTTTACATATTCCCATTCTAGGAGTTTGGCGACGACAAGATCGTATTACCATACCCGATCGTCATTTAGGGTTAGTACCAACAGCCGAATTAACCCAACTAGATGATTTAATCGAGCGACTTACACATCTGGCAGCAACTTGTTTTGATTGGCAGCAATTATTACCCTTACTCAAAGTCGATCAAATTCAAAATTCAAAATTCAAAATTCAAAATTCAAAATTTCAATTAACTAAAATTGCCCTTGCCCAAGATCGCGCCTTTAGCTTCTATTATGCTGATAATCTCGACTTACTGACAGAACTAGGAGCCGAAATTTTACCTTGGAGTCCCCTAGCCGATAGCCAATTACCAGAAGGCACGCAAGGGTTATATTTTGGCGGCGGCTTTCCCGAAATCTTTGCCCAAGAATTAAGTACAAATTTACCAGCTTTGCAAGCCGTGAAAAAAGCGATCGCATCTGGAATGCCTGTCTATGCCGAATGTGGAGGATTGATGTATTTATGCCAATCAATCGTTGATTTTGAAAGTAAATCTTGGCAGATGGTAGGAGTATTACCAACATCGGCAATTATGGGTTCTCGGTTAACTTTAGGATATCGGCAAGCGGTAGCGCTGCAAAATAGTCCACTTTTAACTGCTGGCAAGCAAATTTGGGGGCATGAATTTCACCATTCCCATTTATCCGTGCTACCAAATCAACCATTATTTGAAATTTTGGACAGCCATCAACCAATTCAGGAAGGATGGCAAATCGCCCAAATTCATGCTTCCTATATCCACCTTCATTGGGGCGCGACACCGGAATTAGCTGCCAAATTTATTAGTGAGAGTTGGGAATATTTCCAACACCAAGAACGCAAAATTTAACCTCAAGCGTAAAAGAAAAAACTTCCTTTGCGTTCTCTGCGCTCCCTTTGCGTACTTTGCGTTAAAAAATCTTGTCCAAGGAGAGCAAACCACCCAAATTCATGCTTCCTATATCCACCTCCATTGGAGCGAATTAGCCGCCAAATTTATTGGTGAGAATTGGGAATATTTTCAACGCAAAGGACGCAAAGTTGAACGCCAAGATCGCAAAGAAAGAATTTCCTTATTTTAGTATAGACAATGATTTTATGGCTACTTTCTGTGAAGATTCTTGACTTTTTTCAGATATTCGATTACGCTGTTTTAAAATTAGCGTGAAACTCCATTGCCCAATTATAGAAAATATTGTCCTTTACTGGGTAAAAATTGTATGAAACCTTGGTTGCGCCAGATTATATCAGATTTGCTATTCAGTTTAGTTATTTTCATTGCGATCGCGATCGCCACCCTCAGTATAGCTACTGTTCCCCCAGCCCTAGCCTTAGACTTTAATAAAGAATCCCTGATTGGAGTTGATTTTTCCGGTCGCGTCTTAACCGATGCCACTTTTACCAAAGCCAACCTCCGCCATAGCAACCTGAGCCATACTGACTTACGAGGAGTCAGCCTATTTGGGGCTAACTTAGAATTCGCCAACCTCGAAGGAGCCAACCTCTCGAACGCTACCCTAGATACAGCGAGGTTTACCAAAGCCAATCTCACCAATGCCATTTTAGAAGGCGCTTTTGCCTTCAATGCCAGATTTGATGGGGCTAAAATTGACGGGGCTGACTTTACTGATGTCCTGCTTAGACAAGATGTCCAAAAAAAATTGTGTCAAGTAGCCCAAGGTACTAATCCAGTTACTGGACGCGCCACTCGCGATACCTTGTACTGCCCTTAGTTTAGCCCAGCGCGATCGTTTCGTTTCTTGAAGCAACAAGTGAACTCCAAATAACTTTACATCTCTAATTTATGCGGGGTGAATTTCGGAGTAAATAAGACGGCACTGCAATCCTCGTCTTGATTGCAACCTTCTCATTTTCCAGATTCTACCTTGGTTATAGCCCTCTGGTAGGCATAAATTCTGGTCTGAATTTGAGAATTCCGTCAAGTTATAGATCTCTTTGTTAAGCATTTGGTAACTCTTGTATCATCTTGTATGTTTTCGCTTATGCTATTTTCGGATTCAGTTATCCTAAAAAAATCAAGCAGTTGTTAAACTTCGGTTTTCCCGCTTTAGGTACAGCGACTGAGTTTCCAAACATCCCATATTTTCTTATGACTCCCAATCTACTGCGCCAGCTTTGGACTTTAGTAGAAACTACTCAGGCTCAAATGCTCTTAAGGTTAGACGATGCTAGTCTGGTACAATGGCTGCTCAAACAGATCAAGCAAGAGCGATCGCTCAATCCTGACGAAGCCAATGTGATTACAGACTATTTACAATCTAAACTATCTCTGATCCGCGATCTCGCTCACGAACGCCAATCAGCTTAATCTGGGGTAATATCATCCAGAGCAAATATTGTCAACTAGCTGAAGCCAGCAATCCTCAACGATCAGAAATCGCTGGCATCATCTTCGGTATCTGCTGCCAATTCCAAAGTTGTGACTGTTGGCTGACGATCGATGATGGCTAATTGACTTGGCTCCAATACCTTTTCCGGGGTAAAATTAACTACTGTGCCGTTAAAGAAATTGGCAAGATGACGAGCCGCGATCGCCACTTCATTCTCTTCTTTCGCAGTTTCTATTTTCGGCACAACAGAAGGTGGTGGAGAAGCCTCTTTTTGGGCAGCAGGTTCTACCGGGGCAACAGGTTTCGAGCCATTGGGAGATTCCTGAACTGGTGCTTGATATTCATTAACTTTAAATGATTCTTTTAGAGTTGATTTCGGTGGGGCTTCCGATGCAGATTTTTTAGCCTGAGTAGCCGCAGGAACATCCAATTTCACTTTCACTTTATAACCGCAAAGTTCTTCAAAAGCAGCTTCAATAATCGCCAAACCATTCTTCTGCACTGTCTGTAGTAATGGTAAGGAGCGAATATAAACCAGCGCAATATTCCCATTTAAAGATCCTAAATGTCCGTATTGTTTCAACAAAGCTTGTGTAGAGCGCTGACGAATCCGTTCTAACAACTTTTGCCAAACTTCTGCTAATTCAATTGTTTGAGGATCGATAGGAGCGCGAGCCGTGGAGCTAGAATCTGGGGGAGAAAAAGAAACTTGAGAATTGGTAGGTTTTGGGGCTGGTTCTTGGGGCTTAAATTTAGTTTCTGGGGGTTTAAATGTCGGCTCTTGATGCTTAATATTTAGCTCCTGGGGTGGGGGAGCAGGCTGCTGATATATTACCGTCACCGGGGCTTCTTGATGCAGCAATCCTAACAGAGTAACTTCTAGCCACAGGCGCGGCTGAGTGGTGTTTTTAATTTGGAGTTCGCTAGTCTTAAGATGGGTTTGTCCAGCTAAAATTCTATTTAGATCCCACTTTTGGGCAAATTCGCATAATTGCATCCAAGTAGGTGACGTTAAAGCAACTAAATTGCTCCGATTAGGAGAAGTTTTGGCAATCAGTAAATCTCGATAGAAACCTGCTAAATTTTGCAGCACAATTAATGGTTCTCGCCCTCTATCCATTAACTGTCTAGTGCGATCGAGAATAGCTTCCGGCTTGGTAGAATCAATCGCCTCTAGCAAAGCTAATAAATCCCGTTCTGGTACTGCTCCCACTAAATCCCAAACTCGATCGACAGCAATTTCACCTTCCAATAAACTTAATTGATCTAGCAAACTCTCCGCATCTCGCAATCCCCCCTGAGCAACTTGGGCAATTAAGGTAATCGCCTCATCGGTAATTTTAATATTCTCTATATCGGCAATTTTGCGAAGATGTTTCACCATTGATTCTAAAGGAATCCGGCGAAAATCAAATCTTTGACAGCGAGAAATAATTGTGGGTAATACCCGTTGAGGATCGGTAGTAGCTAAAACAAATATCACCCGATGGGGCGGTTCTTCTAAGGTTTTTAATAGGGCATTAAAAGCCGCCGCACTCAGCATATGACATTCATCAATCACATACACTTTATAACGACATTGAACAGGGGCAAATTGGGCGCGTTCGATAATTTCCCGAATATTATCTACCCCCGTATTGCTGGCGGCATCAATTTCAATCACATCCAGCGCCGAGCCAAGGGCGATCGCCCGACAAACTTCGCACTTGCCGCAGGGGATTTCCGTGGGTTTGTCGCTACTCAGACAATTGAGGGATTTGGCGATAATCCGCGCACTGGAGGTTTTACCCGTGCCTCTGGAGCCTGTAAACAGGTACGCAGGGGCGATTTTTTCCTGGCGGATGGCGTTGGTTAATGTGGAGGCGATCGCCTCTTGCCCCACCAAATCGGCGAAAATCTGGGGGCGATATTTGTGATGTAGGGGTTCATAGCTCACGGCAACAGCCCAGGTTTTTCGATAGTCTTCTTACACTACTAGGATTTTCTCTTTCTACTCTAAAAGGACAAGGAGGTTTTTAAAATTTAGTTAGTACAAGTGTATCATAAAAATGGCTATCTGGCGATCGCTTAGGGGAGTTGGGGTGATGGGGTGATGGGGAGTTGGGGTGATGCGAGACTGTCAGAACTTACGCAACGCCTAGGCTGTTGACTCTGTGCCTTTTTCGGGGGGTTCTGTTTTACTTTGTGGAAATTCAATTCTACAACGATCCGAAATTTTACGAACGGCTATTTGCTAGCATTTTCGTGTATTTCAGTCAATATCAACCGCCTAATCCCGACTGGTATGCCTTTGAATTCAAAATTCAAAATTATCAATTCAAAATTAAAGACAATTTCATTTTGAATTTTGCATT
>CAKZHE010000250.1 GCA_936920195.1 uncultured cyanobacterium
TCCCTATTCCCTATTCCCTATTCCCTGTTCCCTGTTCCCTGTTCCCTGTTCCCTGTTCCCTCTCCCCCCCTGTTCCCTTTTTCTGATAAAAATCTTGAAACCCTGACTAAAGGACTGATGCTGAAACCTATACTAAATTGAGATCTGAGAATTTTCTTAAGACCTGGAACTGTTGAGCCTACCTTGTTAGAAACTGAAGATGTAGCTATAGTGAACAATCTCAGGACTGAAGCAGTTTTGACCAAGTTTCAGGGGTGACAGTTGATTGAAGAACGCCCCAAACCCTTTGTTCTGCATAGGTTCTCAATTTCTTAACTTGCTAGTTGACTGCCTTTTTGCCACTTTAATTTAGTTAATTGAATAATGAGTAGCAACAAACTACCACCCAAACAAGGTTTATACGATCCCCAATTCGAGCGCGATGCTTGCGGTGTGGGCTTTATTGCCCAGATGAAGGGAAAACAATCCCATGAGATTGTCGAACAAGCACTAACTATTCTACTCAACCTGGATCATCGCGGCGGCTGCGGCTGTGAGCCAAATACAGGCGATGGTGCAGGGATTTTGCTGCAAGTTCCCCACAAGTTCCTGAAGAGGGTGGCAGCCGCCCAGGGAATTACGCTGCCAGAAGCGGGAGAATATGGAGTAGGAGCGATTTCTTCTTCCCCAAATCCGGAAGTGCGATCGCAAAGTCAGGAAATTTTCACTCAGGTGGTGAAAGAAGAGGGTTTGCAGGTGCTGGGTTGGCGGGATGTGCCAACGGATAATTCTTCTTTGGGGAATATTGCCAAATCTAGCGAACCCTTTGCGCTCCAGGTGTTTATCCAAAAGGCGACTGGGATGGATTCGGGAGCCTTTGAACGAAAGTTGTTTGTGATTCGCAAGCGATCGCACCAAAAAATCCGTGCAGCGGGTTTAGACTCCTATTGGTATCCTGCTAGTCTTTCTAGTCGGACGATTGTCTACAAGGGGATGTTGATGCCCGTGCAGGTAGGAGCATATTATCCTGATTTGCGCGATCGCGATCTAGAAAGTGCTTTGGCATTGGTTCACTCGCGCTTTAGTACCAATACTTTTCCCAGTTGGGAGCGATCGCACCCCTACCGCTATATTGCTCACAATGGGGAAATTAATACGCTCCGGGGCAATATCAACTGGATGCACGCACGGCAATCTTTGTTTGAATCGGAATTGTTTGGGGAAGATATCAAAAAGATTCAACCTGCAATTAATATTGATGGGAGCGATTCGTTAATATTTGACAATGCGTTAGAGTTGTTAGTATTGGCAGGGCGATCGCTTCCCCATGCGGTAATGATGATGATTCCGGAACCTTGGGCAGCCCATGAGTCCATGAGCGATGAGAAAAAGGCTTTCTACAAGTATCATTCCTGTCTGATGGAACCTTGGGATGGTCCTGCTTCCATCGCCTTTACTGATGGGACAACTATTGGTGCAGTTCTGGATCGGAATGGTTTGCGTCCCTCTCGTTATTATGTTACCAAAGATGATTTGGTAATCATGGCTTCTGAGGCGGGAGTATTACCAATTGCCCCAGAACGAATTGCCAAAAAAGGACGTTTGCAACCGGGGCGGATGTTCCTAGTTAATTTGGAAGAAGGGCGAATTGTTGCCGATGAGGAAATTAAGAATAAAATTGCCTCGGAGCATCCCTATCGTCAGTGGTTAGATCAACATTTAGTCGAACTATCCAAATTACCAGAGGGAACAGGGAACAGGGAACAGGGAACAGGGAACAGGGAACAGGGAACAGGGAATGGGGAACAAGGAATAAGAGAAGTTATTGCTAATTCTCAATCACCCCAACTCCCCATCACCATCCCAACGATTCAACAACAAATTGCCTTCGGTTATACCTTTGAAGAATTGCGACTGTTAATTTCCCCGATGGCGCGGGATGGAGTGGAAGCTGTCGGTGCAATGGGTTCCGATACTCCCCTCGCCGTGCTGTCAGATCGTCCCAAACTGTTGTATGAATACTTTCAACAACTGTTTGCTCAAGTCACTAATCCCCCAATTGATTCGATTCGCGAGGAAATTGTCACTTCTGCGGAAACTACCATTGGTGCAGAAGGCAATCTGTTACAACCCAAACCAGAAAGCTGTAGTTTGATTGAGTTGAAAACGCCCATTCTGACTAATGAAGAATTGGCAAAACTCCAACAGGTTAATTACGGTAATTTTAAATCCATCACTTTACCTATTCTGTTCGATCCTAAAACGGGAGCGGCAGGACTGGCAGCCAGATTGGAAGAGATTTTTACCCAAGCTAATCAAGCGATCGCATCTGGTAAAACCATTATCATTCTTTCTGACCGAGGAGTAAATAAAGATCGTGCGCCCATTCCGGCTCTGCTCGCCGTGGCTGGATTGCATCATCACCTGATTCGCGAAGGTACTCGTACCAGAGTGGGGATTGTTTTGGAATCTGGCGAACCTCGCGAAGTCCATCATTATGCTTTGTTGATTGGTTACGGTTGTGGAGCCATCAATCCCTATTTGGCTTTTGAAACTATTGATGGAGCCATTCGCCAAGGTTTGATTGTCAATGTAGATTTCAAGACTGCCTGCAAAAACTATATCAAGGCAGCTACCAAGGGAGTAACTAAAGTTGCGTCCAAAATCGGGATTTCCACGATTCAAAGTTATCGCGGCGCACAAATCTTTGAAGCTTTGGGATTGAGTCATACTGTCATCGATAAATACTTTACTTGGACAGTTTCCCGGATTGAAGGAGTCGATCTCGAAGCGATTACTCAAGAGGCATTGTTGCGCCACCATCGAGCTTTCCCAGATCGGGAAGTCAACAGCGATACCCTGGATGTGGGCGGGGAATATCAGTGGCGCAAAGATGGAGAAGCGCACTTATTTAGTCCTCAAACAGTTCATGCTTTGCAAAAGGCGGTTCGCTTAGGAAACTACGATCTTTATAAACAATATGCCGCCCTGGTAAATGAACAAAACCAGAAGCATTTCACTTTGCGCGGGTTGTTGAAATTTAAGCAGCGAGAAGCCATTCCCATTGAGGAAGTGGAACCAGTAGAAGCGATTGTCAAACGCTTCAAAACTGGAGCCATGAGTTATGGTTCGATTTCTAAAGAAGCCCATGAAACTTTAGCGATCGCCATGAATCGTCTCGGTGGTAAATCTAATACTGGTGAAGGTGGGGAAGATCCCGAACGTTATACTTGGACAAACGATCTGGGCGACTCCAAAAATAGCTCGATCAAACAAGTTGCTTCTGGGCGGTTTGGCGTGACGAGTTTGTATCTTTCCCAAGCCAGAGAATTACAAATCAAAATGGCTCAGGGAGCCAAACCAGGGGAAGGAGGACAACTGCCAGGAGCCAAAGTATATCCCTGGATTGCCAAGGTGCGGCACTCGACTCCCGGTGTCGGATTGATTTCACCACCACCACACCACGACATTTACTCGATTGAGGATTTGGCAGAATTAATCCACGATTTGAAGAATGCCAATCGGCAGGCGCGGATTAGTGTCAAACTGGTTTCGGAAATGGGTGTGGGAACGATCGCCGCTGGAGTTGCCAAAGCCAAAGCCGATGTGGTGCTAATTTCTGGTTATGACGGGGGTACGGGAGCATCGCCCCAAACCTCAATTAAACACGCTGGATTGCCTTGGGAATTGGGGTTGGCAGAAACCCATCAAACCTTAGTTTTGAACAACTTGCGATCGCGGATTGCCGTCGAAACCGATGGACAAATGAAAACAGGCAGAGATGTGGCGATTGCGGCTCTGTTGGGAGCCGAAGAATTTGGCTTTGCCACCGCGCCCCTAGTCTCCCTAGGTTGTATTATGATGCGCGTCTGTCACCTGAATACCTGTCCCGCCGGAATTGCCACCCAAAACCCAGTGTTGCGGGAACAATTTACCGGAGATCCCGAACACGCCGTCAACTTCATGCGCTTCATTGCCCAAGAGTTGCGAGAAATCATGGCGCAACTGGGTTTCCGCACCATCAACGAAATGGTCGGACGGACGGATATACTGGAACCGTCGAGCGCGATCGCCCATTGGAAAGCCAAAGGACTCGACCTTTCCAAAATCCTCTATCAGCCCGAAGTGGGTCCAGAAGTCGGTCGTTATTGCCAAATGGCGCAGGATCACGGCTTAGACAAATCCCTCGATATTACGGCGCTCCTAGACCTCTGTCAGCCAGCAATTGAACGGGGGGAACCAGTCACTGCTACCCTACCGATTCACAACACTAACCGCGTTGTTGGCACAATCCTCGGCAATGAAATCACTAAACGGCATTGGCAAGGACTTCCAGAAAATACCATTCAACTGCATTTCCAAGGCAGTGCGGGGCAAAGTTTTGGAGCTTTTGTTCCCCAGGGAGTCACCCTCAAACTAGAAGGCGATGCCAACGACTATCTGGGGAAAGGACTCAGCGGTGGGAAAATCATCCTCCATCCGGCGGCTGAAGCTACCTTTGCGGCAGAAGAAAATGTGATTGTCGGCAACGTGGTGCTTTACGGCGCAACTGGTGGCGAAGTCTATATCCGAGGTATTGCCGGAGAGCGATTTGCTGTGCGAAACTCTGGAGCGATCGCCGTTGTCGAAGGAGTAGGCGATCATGGCTGCGAATATATGACAGGTGGGAAAGTCGTTGTTTTAGGAGCAACCGGGCGCAACTTTGCCGCTGGTATGAGTGGTGGCGTTGCCTACATCCTAGATGAAACCGGGGATTTTGCCACTCGTTGCAACGTTGCCCAAGTAGGATTGGAAACCCTGGAAGACGAGGAAGAAATTGCCGAGTTGCACCAGATCATCCAAAAGCACGCTGACTACACCAACAGTCAAAAAGCGAGCAAAGTTTTGGCTTTTTGGCAGGAGACAATACCGAAGTTTGTCAAAGTGATGCCCAGAGATTACAAGCGAGTAATTGCTTGTCTCAAGAAAGCCTTTGAATCCGGCTTAAGTGGCGATGATGCCCTCACCGCTGCCTTTGAAGAAAATGCTCGCGATGTGGCTCGCATCGGCGGGAGCTAAGGGTAAGATAGTTACAGGGGGCTTTATGCCCCTTGTGATTTCTGCTCTATTATTGAGTAAGTTAAGTTTTATGAGGTAGATGACATCACCAGATAATTCTAGACAAACAGTTACAATTTACAAGGCTCCTCAACCAGGTAAAACAGAGAAATTCCTAAAAAATGGGTTTCAACCAGCAGATTTTCCACACACCCCTCCCTATGCAGATGGTAAATGTTATTTTGCAAGCTCTAATTCTAGAAGTTTAGCTGAAGAATATAATAATCATTACCAGCAGGGAATACTAGAAGTTTTAATAGATAAAGAAATTTATGACCAACAGTTTAAACCACTCGAAAGACCATATCAAGGTAGCTCTCGTATTGAACTGCCAATACCTCATGGACTTTTACCTATCTTAAATCAGTTTCCTAGAATTTTAAAACCTCAATAGTTGATTATGAAAAACGAATTTTGGAACAATATCAAATCTAAGTACCAACTTGGAGATTTAGTCTACGGAAAAGTTGCAGCCCATACCCCATTTGGTGTATTTGTTGATATTGGTGATTTACAGGTGAAGGGAATTATCCAAATTCCTGACTTCCTGGATACAGGATTGATGACACCAGAAATGTATCCTGAAATTGGATCGTCTGTTGGTGCAGTTGTCCTCGGATACACTGAAGATGAGCGGAACCAAGTTTGGTTAAGCGTTAAACCTAGTGTCCTCCAAAAATCGCTTGTAAAGTTAAGGTTTCCTGCTGCTAGTCAAGTTTAATGATTGTACTAAAATGAAACCTGATTTTGCCACAATGAGTAAAGCTGAATTGCGGGCTTATGCACTAGAGCATAAGGAAGATTTAGAAGCCCTCCGCGCTTTGATGAGTCGTCGCGATCCCAAGGCAATCAGGTATAATTTTCCAAATACAGAAGAAGGGCGAGAACAGATAAAAGCGGCGATCAAAGGTAAAATTGAGGGAAGTTTGTAGAGAGTGAAATTTAGAAGTTTTACGAAGATGTCGAAACCTAATTTTTCTCAATTAACTCGTCAAGAGCTTAAAACTTATATCTGTCAGCATCCCACTGATGATGAAGCAATTAGAGAATTATTTGTCAATCGTCGCCATCCTGATGCGAAGATTTACCCTTTCCCTTACAATATGACCAAGGAAGAATTAGCTGAGGTTTTTCGCCATAAAAACTCTAATCAATAGTGAATAAGGAATGGAAAATAAATAAAATGACTAATTGCCGCACTGTCAATATGCGTAGGTTGGGTTGAAACGATAGTGGAAACCCAACATTTACCAATGGTTTGTTGGGTTTTGCTGTCGCGCAACCCAACCTACGATTATCATAGATCAAGGATAAAATCGAGGAAAATTTGTAGAGAATCGAAATTGGGAGTTTTACAAATGGCGATGGAAACAAAGGCGATTACAATTAACGTCAATGCTGAAACTGCTCTGATATTTGAAGCAATTTCAGAAGAAGAAAAACGTAAGTTAGCAGCATTGATTAGTCTAAAACTTACCGAAGCGAATTACCAAAAGAGAACGCTCGAAGAAGTGATGAGTGAAATTAGCCAAAAAGCACAAAAAAGAGGTTTAACACCAGAAATATTACAATCAATTTTGAATGAGCAGTAAAATTCGTTATGTTATTTTTTGGGCGCACTCGCAGGAGTTCGCGCTACCAACTGGACAAAATCCATCATTGCCGCTTGATATTCCTTGGCTGCTACTAAAGGCAAATCATTGTGTCCACCTTGATTAATCCAGAGCGATCGCTTGGGCTGCCCCGCTGCTGCAAACATTTGTTGTCCATGAGCAAAGGGAATGACTTCATCGGTGCGACTGTGCATCACCAACACTGGACAGCGAACTTGTTTAATTTTATCAATATTGGCAAATTTGTCAAAGGGGACAATTGGCACTCGCGTCAATGCCAAAAAAGCCTTAGTAAAGGGACTTTCTAAAATTAACCCTGCCACAGGTTGACGAGCCGCTAAATCCACTGCCATACCTCCTCCCACAGAACGCCCATAGGCAATGATCTGATGGGGTGGTATGCCCAATTTTTGAGTCAAATAATGGTAGGCGCTATCCACATCTCGATAGGAATTTTGTTCTGAGGGAGTTCCTTGACTTGTGCCATAGCCGCGATAATCGTAGGCAAAAACGGCAAACCCCATTTGCTGTAAGGATTCCAATACTGAGCGAATATCCCCCAAATCTTCCCCATTGCCATGACTGTAAAGTAGGGTATATTTAGCTTGGGGATGGGGTAAATAAATTGCCGAAATCTTTACCCCATCCTCAGCGGTGATTTTCAGAATCTCTGGAGAATCTTGGTAACTGGCTGGTTGAGGACGGAAAATCAATGTATCCGCAAAAAAGAATGCCCAAAGGCATAGGGACACATAGATAAAAATTAAAGATTTGAACATTCGTTGAACTGAGAACTCACCTAATAATATCCGTTGGAGATTTTTGCGATTCAGCATACACAAATTGCATCAATTAGGCAGGACTGATTGAGTTAATCTACATATAGCGTCGATGGTGCGTTACGCTGCGCTAACGCACCTACCAATAGAGGTGTTGCGTAAGTCCTGTTAGGATTGCTATAGCATATATTCAATGTAGTGAGACAGTGCAATGGCTTTTGAATATCCCCAGGACTTGAAATATCTCGATTCCCACGAATATGTCCGACTAGAAGGCGAAACCGCAACTATTGGTATCAGTGAATTTGCTGTGGATCAGTTAGGTGATATTGTATTTCTGGAATTGCCCGAAGTCGGGGAAACCATCGTTAAGGGAGAAGGCTTTGGCACAATCGAGTCGGTAAAGGCAGTGGAATCTCTCTATGCTCCCTTATCGGGGAAAGTGGTGGCACAGAATAGCGATTTGATTGATGCTCCAGAGGAACTGACAGAAGATCCCTATGGTAAGGCTTGGCTGATTAAGGTACAAGTTGAAGATTTGAAAGAATTGGAGGGAGCGCTATCAGCAGAGGCATATCAGGCTTTAGTGGAAGGACATTAACGAATGAAAAATCAATAACTTGATGATAATCGTAGGTTAAGTTGCGCGATCGCAAAACCCAACAACCCACTGATAAATGTTGGGTTTCCACTGTCGTTTCAACCCAACCTACGATTCACAACTACTATTTTGACTTCCCTTTGCGTCCTTTGCGCTCCCTTTGCGTCCTTTGCGTTAAAAAAATCATTGATAATTAGAACTCACGCAAATTCCTCTGTAAAAATTCTGCCACTTCGGGGGCGGTTGGTTGAGAGGCGATCGCTCCTGGTTTAGTGGCAATTATAGCCCCAACAGCGCTGGCATAAAGCACTATTTGTCGGGCGATCGCTGCATCCCCCAAGGATGCCATACCCAATTGACAAAGTTGGTGGATCAATCCTGCCACAAACCCATCTCCGGCTCCAGTTGTATCGATGGCGGAGACTGGAAAGGCTGGTAATTGCCCTTGATTGCCGTTCAAATAGTAGGTACAACCCTGTTCTCCGGCGGTAATTAATACCCCTGTCGCTTGCGGAAGTTGCCCGCTAATTACTGCGGCATCGGTGGTATCAAACAACCACTGGGCTTCCTCTTCAGACATTTTGAGCAAATCAGCCTGTTCTAGCAGAGGGTAAATTACGGCCTTTGCTAGGGTGGGATTAGGCCAAAACATCGGTCGCCAGTTAACATCAACCAATATTTTCACCTGATGACGATGGGCTAATTCTAGGGCAAAAGCGATCGCTTGCTGACTTTTGGGATAGGCTAATTCCAACGTTCCTAACACCAAAAAGTCTACCTGATTAAATAAATCCTCTGGTAGATACTGCCCTTGCAAATAAGTATCAGCAAAAGCCTCTGGAGAACTATCTCCAAACCCCGCAAACTGGCGATCGCCTGTAGTCGAACGCAGCACATAAACTTGTCTTGTGGGGGCTGTAGGATGGCGCTGCACCCCCGCCAAATCAACGCCTACATCTTCCAGGAGTTTAACCAGTCGATCTCCCGCTGGATCTTCCCCGATGCAGCCGATAAACCCCGCCGGAGTCCCCAACTTTACCAAGGCACAAGCCACATTAGCCGGAGCGCCCCCAGGGTAAGGAGTCCAAGATTCTACCTCAGAAAGCGATCGCCCTACTCGATCTGCCAAACAATCGTACAAAATTTCGCCAAGGCAAAGGACGCGAGGATGAACCATTAGCTGCTAGGTTAGAAGGGTTAAGAATATCGTACTGTAGCTAAAATTTGTTGATTAAGAGACTTGACTTAGCTGGTATGTTAATGATTAACTGTATCAAACAATACCTTAGATGGAAAAAAGAAATTTCTTTTTTTCATATTTAGACAGTTGCACCTTGTTCCTTTAAAATCAAGAGTTGCCCAACAACACCTGACCAAAGACTGATTTCCTGGGCAAAATTCTAGAATTGCATTAATTGAATAAGTAGATATACTAAAGGAAAAATACTTATGGCTACTAGCGAATCCCAATCCCCGGCTTCTCTCTCTGACCGCGAAGTGGAAATTATTGATTTGGTTGCCAAAGGTCTAACCAATCAGGAAATTGCCCAAAAGCTAGAAATTAGTAAGCGCACAGTTGACAACCACATCAGCAATATCCTCACCAAAACCGCTATGGGCAATCGCGTGGCCTTAGTCCGTTGGGCTTTGCAGTGGGGAAAAGTTTGTCTGAATGATGTTAACTGTTGTGCGATGCCATTACCAGGCGATCGCATTGTTTCATAGATCGCGCTGCGGGCAAAACAATTAACTATCGGGACGAAATTTTGAGGTTCTGGCAACTGCTGAAACGGAGAAATCTCCTTTGGGCTATGTTTTTTTGCACAGTCCAAGTTTTGGCAGCTTGCCTATTAATTACCCTAGCCGGATGTCGGGAACAAGGTTATCTCACTCCCCCACCGCAAACTTTGGGTGCTACCCTCAACAGTCAAGCGGCGGATGGAGAGCCGCGATTTTCCTATGATGGTAAATACATCGTATTTACTTCCGATCGTCAAGGCGGTCATCGCGGGGTATTTTTGTATGAAGTTCAAAATCGCCGCTTGATTGACTTGCCGGGATTGAATCAGTCGGGAATTATTCAAGACCAACCAGATATTAGCGCTGATGGTCGTTATATCGTTTATATTTCTGAGGAACAGGGTAAACCAGAAGTGTTTGTTTACGACCGTCAAACCTTCCAATCAGAACCAATTTCCGAAGATTTATTAGGGGAAGTCCGCCATCCCACCATTAGCGGCAATGGGCGATTTATCGCTTTTGAATTTAATCGTTCTGGGCAATGGGATATTGAAATTTACGATCGCGGGGTGAATATAGAACTATCTTTGCCGATACCCAACCAGCCACCAGAAAAATCACCCCTCTCCCCTCAACCCCAACAGAGAAAAAACTAGGCTCAACTGACTTTAAACCTGCGTCGGGGTGGGTTGATTCAGGTGATTGGCAAGGATGAAAATTTCTGCCCAATGTTAGTATTTGGGAATGCGACGGTCTACAAATCTAGCATAGGCATCAATCCCCCCAGTGATATTTTTAACATTGGTGAAGCCTTGGGAAATTAACCACTGACACATCTGGGCGGAGCGAATGCCGTGGTGACAAAGCACGAGGGTTTCGGTGTGGGGATTGAGGCGGGTGCTAATTTCTGGGGACCATTGGGCAAATTCGCTCAGGGGAAAGTGGGCAAAGGGTTCTAAACTAGCGATCGCTAGTTCTTCTGGCTCCCGGACATCAATCAGTTGGATACTGTCTTTCGGTCTAGCTAGATACTCAGCAAGCTGCTGGACGCTGATTTCGGGTAAACTTGGGGGAGGGAATGGGTTAGACATTTTAGGGATTAAAAAGGGCAAAGCATCGTTGTAGCACAATTCTTGCTTAAACTAATCTGTTTATGCAAGAATGCTATGCGAAGACGCGATCGCCCTGACTGTATATAGCGCGTCTGAATCATTTGTACAAATCTGTAGGGGTAGCGCCCCCGTGCCTACCCCGTTAAATTGGGGCAACCACGGGGGGATTGCCCCTACGGGATTGCTCATTGAGACTTATATTTGGTATTTGGATATTCAAGATGAAGCTACGCTCATTTTTCTACGCTCTGGCTGCGGTTGCGATCGCTTTACTTTTAATCGCGGCTGGTGGCTTCTATTGGCTGACTGCCCAAAGTCCCCTAACTTTGCTGAGGGGAGGAATGGCGGCTCCCTCGGCGGCTATATTCGTGCCTAAGCAAGCCCCAGTGGTGCTGTCTTTGCTGGCTAACCCGGATCGTTTGGAGGCTTTCCGGCTGTTGGCAGCGGCTCCGGGAGAAAGGAGGCGATCGCATTCGGAATTGCGCCAGATCAAAGAAAGTTGGTTGGCGGGTACGGGTTTGGAATATCGCCGGGATATTCAACCCTGGTTGGGTGAGGAAATCACTCTGGCAGTTACCAGTTGGGATTTTGACCGAGACAAACTGAATAGTCAACAACCGGGTTACTTGTTGGTGACAACGACTAAAAATGCCCAGCGCAGTCAGGAATTTTTGGAGTTGTTTTGGCAGCAGCAAGCCTTGGCAGGGGCAGATTTAGCCTTTGACTCCTATCAGGGGGTGAAGTTGATTTCTAGCTCCTCTGTGGCAACGGCGGCGGTGGGCGATCGCTATATCCTATTTGCCAACCATCCCAAGGTATTGCGGGAAGCGATTAATAATGTCCAAGCCACTGACTTGAATCTGACTAATGATACCTCCTATCGAGCGGCTTGGGAAAATTTAGCCCAACCTAAAATTGGTCTTGCCTATCTGAATCTGGCGGCGCTGTCAGGGAATACCCAGCTAAAAAGTTTAGGAATTGCCTTATCTCTCAATTCCCAGGGTTTACTAGCGGAAACGGCAGCTATGACTGACAAGGCAGAATCTGTTACGCCCAGTCTCAACCAACCAGTAGGAGCTTTAGATTATCTGCCAGCAAGCAGTGGTTTGGCGATCGCTGGCAGCAATTTATCACAATTTTGGGCAGAATTTTCTGGCACTCTTCCAGGTAATAATGCCCTTGCCCAATTGATTGCCGAATCAATTACAACTTGGGAATCCCGGTTAGGCATTCAACTTTCCCAGGATATCTTCAGTTGGGTAGAGGGGGAATATGCTTTAGCTTTGCTTCCCCGTGCTGATGGGAAGGCAGCAGATTGGGTGTTTGTGGCAGAAAAGTCGGCGGCGGCGGAACAAGGTATTGTACATTTAGATGCGATCGCCAAACAGCAAGGATTTAGTATTGGGAATTTACCCCTAGGCGAAAAGGAAATTATTGGCTGGACAAAGTTAAAAACAGCACCTACCAAAACAAAGAAAAGTCAGCCGCCTTTTGAACTCAATGCTCAAATCTCAGGGGTACGGGCGGATGTCGGGAAATATGAGATTTTTGCCACTTCTGTCGAAGCGATTAATCAAGCTTTGCAAGCCCCTAATAATTCCCTGGCTGATAGCGGTGAATTTCAGCAAGCGATCGCTCCTTTATCTCGTCCAAATGATGGCTATGTGTATCTAAATTGGCCTGCCAGTCAAGCGACTTTGGATAGACAATTTCCAGTTTTATCAATTATCGAATTAGCTGGTAAACCTCTGTTTGCCAACTTGCGAGGGTTGACTCTCAGCAGTTATGGTAAAGAAGCCGGAGTCCAAAAAGCTGCTGTCTTTTTCCATTTAGGTATGGTGAAGAAATAGGGATTGAAAAATCAATAACTTGATGATAATCGTAGGTTCGCTGGCGCGACAGCAAAACCCAACAAAGCACTGGTAAATGTTTGGTTGCCCCTATCGTTGTAGATGACAGGACTTACGCATTTTTACTCGTTACTCGTTCGTTACTCGTTCCCAGGCTCTGCCTGGGAATGCCTATTGAGAGGCTCTGCCTCGGATGACAAAGCGAGGCAGAGCC
>CAKZHE010000251.1 GCA_936920195.1 uncultured cyanobacterium
TCAAGCAAGGCGATCGCATCTTAACTTCTTCCTTGCCAGTAAATATAGATGCAGAAATAGATGAGTTAAAAATAGATACTGTCAAAAAAGTTTTGCCGCAATTGGAAAATAAAAAATTGATTGATTTTATAATTTATGCTCGCAATATTAGTCTGACTCTATTGTTTGAGGGTGACTATAAACTTATTTTAGAGCCAGATTTGCAAGATGATTCTGGACTGGCTTATTGGGAATTGTTCATGCCAACTGAGCAAGTTCTGACGGTTGGACCTGGATTTTTTTGGGAATGTAAATTGATTCACGATCGTTAAAGTTAATAAATAATTATCTTTAGCATTTCTACAAATAGAAGGTTCTATGAAGGCGACAATGCACCAATCCAATCTTATGCTTTGTACATTTATCAAGAACATGGAATGCCGATAAGATTATTGGAGCATCGTAGAATTGATATTGATTCGCTATCGCTCAGTCTTTTGTTGGTTCACTTTCATCCCGTCACTCACCCTATCGGGTAGAGTGCGGGACTTCCCGTTCGCATTAGTTAAATATTTGCGTAAGTGCTGCCAAAGAAAAAGTACCGACTACCAGCACGCTCTAAGTGCATTGGGCAAGGGTTGCCATATTGTGCGGCAGTCGATACTCATCAGGCTTTCTACTTTTGACATATTTTCAGCCAGATTGTACGATATGTCAAGTAGTTTTGGGCAGCATTTTTAGCAATTCATGGCAAAATAAGTTATCAAAATGTCCAACAGTATATGAACCAACATACAATGTCCCGCAGAAAACGCCTCAAAGCGCTACTCGCAAAACTCCAGAAACAAACCGAGGGGTCTGCTTCTAAGTTGGCACAGAAAATGGGCGTGTCTAAGCAAACTTTCAGTAATTGGGTTAACTGTCGAGTAGATCCGGATAGAGCATTATGATGCCTAATGCCTTTAATACCTCCAGATCCCCTGCGATTCATGTAGCCAGACTTGATATTATTCCTTGGAGCGAGCGGTTTGATGGAAAGAACATTACCGATTCAGATTCCCCAGGACAAACTGACAGAGTTTTGTCAGCGCCATCATATCCGTAAACTATCGCTTTTTGGTTCCGTGCTACGGGATGATTTCACGGCAAAAAGCGATGTGGACTTTTTGGTAGAGTTTGAGCCAGAAACGCGAGTTACTTTTTTGGATTTGGCGGGGATGGAAATTGAGTTGTCAGATCTAATTCAGCGTAAGGCTGATTTACGAACTCCCAAAGAGTTAAGCCGCCATTTTAGGCAAGATGTATTGGACAAGGCAATGGTGCAGTATGCCAAAAATTGACGATTCAACTCACTTTGATAGCTAGAAAAGATTATAGATCTGGAAGGGCGATCGCAGTTGGGCGATCGCCAAAACTGAATGAAAAACTAGCAACACTGAATATAGGACTTTTTGGGATATTTCTACTTCAAGGGATTGCGAATATAACCCCACTTACCATTAATTTCGACTGCTGCCAGCCCATCGTCAAAGCCCCTAGCATCCTCAAATTGAGGAGAAATTACCTGTTTGCCGCTCTTGTCGATGAAACCCCACTTGGAGCCAACTTTTACCGGTGCTAGCCCGTCGGCAAAGTACCAAGCATCCTCAAATTGAGGAGAAATTACTTGTTGGCCGCTTTTGTCGATGAAACCCCACTTGGAGCCAACTTTTACCGCTGCCAGCCCGTCGGCAAAGGGCAAAGCATCGTCAAATTGAGGAGAAATGACGATGAGGCTGGCTACAGGGATGGGATAGGATGGCGACGGCGATGGGGGAACAACGGGTTGAGGTGAAGATGATTGAGATCCTTGGGGAGTAGGAGCGTTAGTAGCAGTAGTATTTGTTGGTTGTGGCACTGGTATTTGCGAAATTGGAGGAAAAATCACCAAACCTAAAATCCCCACTACCGCCACTCCTGCTAAAACCCTACCCACAGCCAACTTTAAAGGTGGCGCAGGCGGTAGCACCGGAGGAGTTGAAATCTGTAGCGTATCCAACCACGCCTTCATCGTCTTTGGACGGCGTTTTGCCTCTAACTCCATTGCCTTGAGAATTGCTCGATTGACTTCGTTACTCAATCTCGAATTATGTTCCTTGGGCGGAATTAATTTGGCTTTATTGAATTTTCTATCTAAAGCAAAAGCAGGCGATTCTCCAGTTACCGCATAATAAAGCGAAGCTCCCAAAGTGTAGATATCTACCGTTGGTTTTCGACTGCCGCTCATCTGTTCGTAAGGCGCAAAAGCTCTATTAGCATGGTGTGTATTAGTTAAGGTAGAGGGTAGAATTTCCCCGGCAATACCAAAATCAATCAAAACAGCTTCCCCTGCTTTGGGCAGCATAATGTTGCCGGGATGGGCATCGCGATGGACAATTCCCAGATTGTGTACCAAAATTAGTGCATTGCCGATTTGAGTAATATACTCTACAGCCTCCGTTTCCGGTAATTTGCCTTGCCGTTCGACCAACTTAAATAAATTCTCGCCAGCAATATAATCCATTGCCAAGCAAGGCAACTCATTCTCTTGAAACAAATCGCTAACTCGCACAATATGGGGGTGTCGTGCTTGTCCCAACTGGGCTAAAATCTGCCCTTCCTTGAGAAATCGCTGGACAAATTTGGGATACTCTCGGTGATTTTGGAGCTTGTCATTAGGCGTTTTAATGACAACTGGCTGGTTGAGAGCAACGTGCAGCGCTCGGTAAGTAATCCCAAAACCGCCTTCTCCCAGGACTTTCTCAATAACGTATTTGCCGCCTTGTAACTTTTCTCCGTTAGCCCAGGCCATCGCTTTTATCAATAATTGACTTTAACGGTGCATCGGGGCGGGTTTATTTAGGTTATTGGTGAGGATTAAAATTCATCCCCAAACCCGCCCCTACACTTGGGCTGATGATTTAGAATCGGGGCGGGTTTATTTAGGTTATTGGTGAGGATTAAAATTTATCCCCAAACCCGCCCCTACACACTTGGGCTGATGATTTAGACCCGCTATACTGACATAGTTATTGTATAAATAATATCCCTCAATAACTCGCTAAGTCAACAGCCTAGGCATTGCCTACCCTACAGAATAAACATGGTGCGATTAAAAGTTTGGCAGTGGGCTATCCTCATAGCTCCCGTAGCGATTATAACTGGCTTCCTGCTGGCGGCGGCGGGATGGCAGATTCATCAGTGGGGATTGAGTTGGATTTGGATCGCGATCGCCCTTTTATTTCTCGGTTGGCGTTGGTTGTTGGTAAAGTGGACTCAACCCGCTGTTGATCGGGTGGAAAATATTTCGGCAACGGTGCTGGCAGAATTAGAATCGGAAGCGAAATCTGCCCCGATTGCTACGGCGGGAAGTACCACAGAACAGGCAGAAACGGCTTTACAAGAAATTTTGAAAGCTGCTCAAAATGACTTGCCGATTTGGAAAGATTGGCTCGCCTTTTGGCAGCGCTGTCAAGATTTGGTAGTGGCGATCGCGCACATCTACCATCCCGAAGTAAAATATCCCCTATTAAATATTTACTTACCCCAAGCAGCAGGATTAATTCGGGGAACTGTAGATGATTTGGAAAGGTGGATGCAGAAGCTATCCCCCGCCCTCAATCACGTTACCGTGGGACAAGCTTATCAAGCCTACGAAGTCTATCGTCAATTGGAACCATCGGCGCGGAAAATTTGGCAACTTTGGAATTGGGCGCAATGGCTATTAAATCCAGTTGGAGCGGTGGCAAATTTGGCAACTAAGCGTTATGGCAATCAAGCCAATCAAGAATTATTAGTAAATTTAAGTCAATTGGTCCGAGAAGCGGCATTGCGGAATCTTTGTCGGCAAGCGATCGCCCTCTATAGTGGTAGTCATGCTCCCACTTTAACTGCTAATAGCCAACCCGCTTTACCTAAAGCTAATACCCAAACTCTGCGGGAAATTCTCTCGCAAGCCGAACCCGTCGAAGTTGTCGAACAAAAACCTGTTAATATCCTCTTGGTTGGGCGAACTGGTGCAGGCAAAAGCAGTTTAATTAATACTCTTTTTCAAGCCGATTTAGCCGTAGTTGATGCCTTAGCCAGTACGGAAAAATTGCAAAGTTATCGCTGGCAAAGTTCCACTGGAGAATCTTTGATATTGTGGGATGCACCTGGATACGAACAAACCAATCGTGGCGATCTGCGAGAAGCTGTTTTAGAGTGCGTTCATACCGCTGATTTACTATTATTAGTTACTCCCGCCCTCGATCCGGCATTACAGATGGATGCGGATTTTCTCAAAGATGCCAAAGGTGAAATTTCCGACTTACCTGCGATCGCTGCCGTCACCCAAGTCGATCGTCTCCGCCCCATTCGAGAATGGCAACCGCCCTATAATTGGCAATGGGGCGATCGCCCCAAAGAAGTTGCGATTCGGGAAGCGGCAGGATATCGAGCCGAAATGTTGGGAGAATACTGCGATCGCATTTTACCAGTAGTCAACGGCGATCTCAAAACTGGTCGGGCAGCCTGGAATGTGGATAGCCTCTCCGTGGCTTTAGTGGAAGCGATCGCTCCAGCTAAACAATATCGTCTCGCTCGGTTTTTGTGCCATCTAGAAGCCCGTACCGTAGCTGCAGCGCAAATAATAGATCGCTATACCTTCCAGATGGCAACTTCCCAAGGATTAACCGCACTGCTAAAAAGTCCGGTTCTGCAATTTATTTCTACCCTTTCCACAGGTTCTCCCACCCTCGCCTATTTGTTGGCAGAACAAATTCCGGTAGAGCAGTTACCTGTAGTCATTGGTAAATTACAAATGGCTTACGATCTTTTTTCCCTGTTGAAAACCGATAGCGCCAACATTCTAGAATTTGACTTGTTGGCACTTTGGCCTTTATTGTTAGAAAACTCTACCCCTCCAGAAAGGAATGCTTGGGCATTTGGGCGAGTTTTAGTAGAGTATTGGACGCAGAATCTTACCAGTGATGATTTGCTAGCTCAATTTCGAGATTATTTGAATTGACCTTTTTTGAATTCAAAATTCAAAATTCAAAATGAAGAATGGAAATAATTTTGAATTAATTAATTCGCTTGTTCAAGCCCCCACCACAATCTTTGATTTGGCGGTCTTCAATTAGTGGTGAGTTCAAGCTCCCACTAATTGTCTTTAATTTTGAATTTTGAATTGGAGCGACCTTCTTGGTAGAAATTATCGTCTAAAACCCTTGCAAAGCAAGGGTTTTAGACGATAGAAAATTCTAGCGTGAAACAGCCCTACGTCACTCAACGGAGTACCGTTAGAGTGCGGGGCTTTCGCTTAGGCGCTAAAGGAAGGTTATGGTGGAGAACAGCAGAGTGGAAAAATATTTATGGCATCTATTCCCAAGTCGCTGCTGGAGGCTGGATTAGCAGCCTTGAAGCAGGGAGACTACCCCACGGCGATCGCTCATCTAGAAACAGTGTGCGACAATGAGTTGAGCCAGAAGTCTATTTTACGCGCTCAGATGGGCTTGGCGATCGCCTACGAACGCAACCGCCACCCCCAAAAAGCGATCGCCCTTTGTCAAACTCTTTCCCAAAGTTCCCAAACCCAGGTGCAAGATTGGGCAGTTAAGGCTTTGGCTGACTTGACTAAACGCTATCCAGAAGAGGTAGCAAAGCTGGGGAAAGAGTCAAAAGCAGAGGTAGTAGCAGAAACTGGTTTTGTTCCCTTTGATTCTAAGCTACCAAAATCAAGCTCAGAACCAACAATTAGTACCTCTTCAACAGCTAATACTGGTTTTGTTCCCTTTGATTCTAAGTCACCAAAACCGAACTTAGAACCAGCAATTAATTCCTCGCCAGCAGCTAATACTGGTTTTACCCCCTTTGATTCCAAGTCTGAAAAAACAACTTTAGAGCCAACTGCCGAATCCGCCCCAATTGCGGAAAGCGATTTTATTCCCCTGGAGCCAACAGATCAAAAGTCAGTACCACCAGATTCAAAAGTAGAAAATATTCCAGTTACCAGCAATCAAGAAATAGCTACTGAACTGCAAGAATCACTCACTCAACTCCAATCTTCTGCTACTAAAGCATCTGCCACCAAGAAAAATGTCCCTGCAACTCAACCCCATACTTGGAAACAAGCAGGACGAGCTAAAAAATGGCATCCCCTAAAAAAAGCCAATTTTCGGAAGTTGTGGTTAGGGGCATTTGGCACAGCGATCGCTCTCTTTTTCACTCTTCATTTTGTCCTTCAGTTGGCAATGCGTTGGGCAAACGATCTCCTCATTCAAATTCGCCTCCGCCCAATTCAGCTATTTTATCAAAATCCTACTTTAGGAACGATCATCTTTCTAGTCCTACTGGTATGTGTTTCGCCTTGGCTTTTTGATTGGTTTTTAAAAACCTTTTATGGACTTAAACCCCTAACTTTTAATCAATTATCGGTTCGCAGTCCCGAAGCTACCAAAGTATTACAACGGCTTTGTCGCCAGCATAACTTACCCTTACCAACCTTGGGAATATTGTCTAGTTCTGCTCCCATTGCCATGACTTATGGTAACTGGAGTAAAACCGCTCGGATTGCAGTTAGCGAAGGTTTACTAGCTCAATTAGCCGATGATGAAATTGCGGCGATCTATGCTATCCAATTAGCACAGATTCGTAATTGGGATTTTGTTTTTATGTCGGCAACGGTACTATTTTTACAACTGCCCTATCTTGCCTATTGGCAATTGGCTGAATTAGCGGAACGATTTCAAACTAATACTCAGGTGGCTAAAAATAAGTTGTTGGCAGGGATGTTTGCGATTTCAGCTTTTATTTTTACTGCTGTTTCCGCAATTAGTTATGGCTTGTATTGGCTATTTCGGGGGATTTTACTTTGGTTTTCCCGTCATCGCCTGGTTTATAGCGATCGCTTTGCCATTGAAGCTACTGGCAATCCGAATGGAATCGCTCGCGCTTTGTTAAAAATTGCCCTGGGGATGGCAGAACATATTAAACAGCAAAAGAAAACTACTTGGTTGCTAGAAAGCTGCGAACTGCTGATGCCTTTAGGTTATCAGCAAGCCATGAATTTAGGCAGTGCTGCCAATTATACATCCTTTGAATCGGTGTTGAACTGGGATTATAGCAATCCTCAGCGGAATTATTTAGTCCTAGTTTACGCCCATCCAGTTACAGGCGATCGCTTACAATTACTTCATCGTTGCGCCCAATCCTGGAAAATAGAACCAGAACTGGATTTAACTTTACTGCCTGCGAATAAACAGAATAAATTTAATTTTATTCAGCAACTGCTCAACTGTACCCAAGGATTGCCCATTCTGCAAAAAGCTGGCATAGAAGCATTAATTTGGAGTATAGGTTTGCGCGGTATATGTTGGTTAATGGGGACAATTAGCCAAATTCTATCAATTGGTAGTTTTAGTTGGATGATCGGCGATCGCTCTTTATTTTGGGGCTTTTTACTAATTGCCTTCAGCACCAGCATTTTTCTGAATATCAACGCCTACTTCCCCGATATTCTGCCGACTACTTGGAAACTCAACCCCAGTTTGCCAGAACTTTATCAACCCATTGATAGTACACCTAGTAAATATCAACCTGTTTGTATTAAAGGTAAACTTTTGGGGCGACGCGGCATCAGCAATTGGTTAGAGCGCGATTTAATTCTCGATACTCCCACGGGATTGATTAAACTGAACTTTGTCAGTCGATTAGGATTTCTTGGTAATCTAGGTTTAAAAATTCGTCCCAGCAATTTTATCGACCGTCAAGTTACTGTAATTGGTTGGTTGCGACGGGGAACAACCTCCTGGATTGATATCGACATTCTGCGCGGAGAAAATGGTTTACCCATTCAAGCTAACTATCCTCTCTGGATAACAATCATGGCTTGCGTTACCACAGTTTGGGGAGCTTACATTATTTGGAAAGGAAATTATTGAGGGAACAGGGAATTGGGAATAGGGAACAGGGAACAGGGAACAGGGAACAGGTGGGAGAGGGAATAGGGAATTAGGGAATAGGGAATAGGGAATAGGGAATTAGGGAATTGGGAATTCTTATCCCGTAGAGCCGGAGCAAAGGCTTTTTAACTCAATCCCAACCAGAACTTACGCAACTATCCTAGAAATAGGGGCAATCCCCCTGTGGTTGCCCCTACAAAACGCTATATATAGAGGCTCTACGTAAGTCCTGCCAACAATGAAAAACCAGGTGCGATCGCACCTGGCGCGTCTTGCTGTGTTGGGAGGATAAAACCCCGATACCGAGATCCTTCTACTTTGCCAAGTTTCTGAGCCAAAACTAAGGCACTCTCTAGGTATAAAGGCTTATGTGAATAAATGTAACAAACTATTTGGAAAAATGCAACTTTTTGCTTAAGACGAGGCGGTGGGGAGATGCCAGCGGTGTCAAAAAGTCTGTCTAGCTTGGGAGAGGGACTTTGAGAGATTCGCCAATTGTCATCAAGTTTCAAGGTAAATTGGGGTAAGGTTTTGGGAGGGCGATCGCCCTGCAACTACTAACTAATGGTACAATGATTGACCACGATCGCTTATTTAAAGAACTGATCACCACCTTCTTCTGGGAATTTATCCAATTATTTTTCCCGGAAGTGGCAGCTTACCTGGAACCAGACTCGATTACTTTTCTGGATAAAGAATTATTCACCGATATCACTGTAGGAGAAAGATACGAAACTGATATCGTCGCCAAATGCAAATTTAGAGGGCAAGAAGCCTGTTTTTTGATACATATAGAACATCAAGCCCAAGAACAATCCAATTTTGGGGAACGGATGTTTCGTTATTTCGCCCGCTTGTTTGAAAAATACCACTTACCAGTTTATCCCATCGTCATTTTTTCCTACCCTTATCCCCTCGCCCCAGAACCCAATGCCTATCAAGTAGCCTTCCCGAACAAAGTAGTGCTAGAGTTCAACTATGATGTCGTGCAACTCAATCAACTTAACTGGCGGGACTTCCTGCGGCAAGAAAATCCCGTAGCAGCGGCACTGATGGCCAAAATGCGAATTGACAAAAGCGATCGCCGTCGGGTCAAATATGAGTGTTTGCGGTTGATGGCCACATTAAAACTGAATCCAGCTAAAATGAAACTAATTGCTGGGTTTGTGGATGTTTATCTGCGCTTGAATGCGGAAGAAGAGGTATTGTTTAAAGCGGATATTGCCAAGTTGGAACCAGAAAAACAGGAAGTAGTTATGGAAATTGTGACTAGCTGGATGGAAGAAGGTTTACAACGGGGTTTACAACAGGGTTTGCAACAGGGTTTAGAACAGGGTTTAGAACAGGGCTTAGAACAGGGTTTAGAACAGGGCTTACAACAGGGTTTACAACAAGGAGAGTTAGCCATTGTTCAACGCCAACTGACACGGCGAATTGGAAATATTCCCCCAGAGTTACAAGAGATAATCAGTCAGTTGTCTTTAGCCCAACTAGAAAACTTAGCAGAGGCATTGTTGGATTTTGACTCAGATGCAGATTTAATTGCCTGGTTGCAACAAGTTTCACTTTAATGACTAGCGCAAATAACTCCAGATAATCTGTATGGCGAAATTGAGACAGGTAAAGCATTGGGTAACGAAATTGGGTAGAGGTTGATTCAAAATTTGTAACCGTTTAGCTGTCTGCCTGCCAACTGGGATAAATTGAAAAACAGCCACACCAAATAACTAACCATGAAAAATCCTGTCCCCGCCCTAGTCTTATTTGCCCTTGCCGCCTTCTTTACCCTCGCTGCACCAGCCTTCATCCCCGGCAAAGGCATTGCCCAAACCTCCCCTGCTCAAGCTCCCAGCCTATTTTCACCCATTGATTCTGGCAGCACCAGAGGAACCCTTGGCCCCAACGATCCCACTGTAGTGCGGCAAAGATTGACTAAAATAGACTTTGATTTACTTGTACCCACCAGAGGGCAAGCTGTTCAACTAAATCTTTTTGATGACGTTTCTTTTAATGTGATTTTTGATCGCGTTGAAGCCTCAACTGCCGAACAAACTAGAGGTGAAGCAGCTTCTGTGCGAATTGGCAAAATTGAAGGTAGTCCCAATAGCGAAGTTTACCTGGTCAATCGCGGCGATACCATGTCCGGTAATATTAGATTACCTGATGGCAGACTTTATGAAATCCGTTCTGTCACTCCCGGCGTTCATGCCATTCGGGAAATTAATCAAGCTGCCTTTCCTGCCGAAGCGCATCCCCATCCAATTAACTCCAATAATTCGGGAACTAGAGGCGGAGGCAGTCAAGAATTTGAAGATAGTTCTGCGGCTAGAGGCTCAAAATTGCCGACTAATAATGATGTCATTGAAGATAGTTCGGGCAGTTTTGGCAACAACTTAAAATCCCCGGAAAAAAAAATAGTTAAAACGGCTGCTCCTGTGCCGGAAGAGAGGGTTAACTTGGGAAAGTCGTTGAAAGATGACTTGCCGAAACGTAGCAATCCCAGCAGCACAGGAGCAACTACTGGTGACGATGGAATTATTGATGTAATTGTGGTTTATACCTCCCAAGCTGCTCAAGCGGCGGGAAGTAATGCCGCGATGAATAACTTAATTGATTTGGCGCAAACTGAAACTAATCAAGGATATGCTAATAGTGGGGTGATTCGCAAAGTCCGAATTGTCCATCGTCAACAGGTCAAATATCCCGAATCTGGCGATCCCGATCTGGATTTAGATAGATTAAGCAATCCTACAGATGGCTATATAGATAATATTCACGATCTGCGGAAAGAATATCATGCTGATGCCGTTAGTTTGTGGGTAAAAAATTTTCAACCCTGTGGCATTGGCAATTTAATGTCTACTCCTAGTCATAATTTTAAAGACCTAGCTTTTAATGTTGTCAAATTAGAATGTGCTACCGGATATTTTTCTTTTGCCCACGAATTAGGTCATAATTTTGGCAGCGCTCACGATCGCCAAAATTCTCAAAATCCCGGTTCCTATCCTTATTCCTATGGCTATCAAGACCCCGATGGCAAGTTTCGGACAATTATGGGCTATAACTGTACTAATGGTTGCCCTCGGATCAATTATTGGTCAAATCCGAAGTTAAAATATAATGGCAAACCTTTGGGCATAGCAGGGAAAGCTGATAATACTAAGTCTTTAAATAATACGATGGCGATCGCCGCTAATTGGTCGGGAGATGCCACGGGAGAAAATGCAGTTACTGCTAAACCTTGTTTTGACGATCAAGTATATAAATTCAGTGGAGAATTTCCCCAAAATTGGATCCAGGATAAATGGCAAAAAGGCTTTGATATTACCAATGTGGCAGAAACCGAGGGGACATGGACGGTGGTGATGTCCAAGCCGATCAATTATAATCAAACATGGCGAACGGCGGCGGATTTTCCCAAAGATTGGATTCGCGGCAAATGGGACGAACAGTATGCAATTAGTAATTTTGGCACAACAGAGCAATCCTGGGCGGTGGTGATGTCAAAACCAATTAATTATCAGCAGCAATCTTGGATATCAGATAGTCAATTCCCTGAAGATTGGATTCAGGCCAGAAGAAAGGATAATTATGATATTACCAGTGTGGGCGGCAGTAATCAAGAATTTAGTATAGTCATGTCTAAACCTGCTAATTATACTCGGCAAGTGTGGACAACTAGCGAGAATTTCCCTAAAACCTGGATTGAAGAAAAATGGAAGGAAAATTATGGCATTACTTCCGTAGGCAATGATGGGAGCAAATGGGCGGTAGTCGCGTCAAAACCAGTAGTTTATCAATCGCAAGCTTGGGTAAATGCCGAAGGTTTGCCGAGAGACTGGATTAAGGAGGGTTGGAATCGCGGTTTTCAAATTACTGATGTTTCAGCAGCTAATGGTAAATGGGTAGTAGTGATGTCTGAATGTCCAGCAAGTTAAAAAAGTTCGTAGTTGGGCTTGATCTGATTGGGGCTAAAGCCCAACTACGAACCTAGATATATCTTATTAAGGGGGTTTTTTATGCCACAAATTAAACGCCGTCACTTTTTACAATTTGCAGGTTCAACTCTAGCAGCTTTAGGATTGAGCCAATGGGATGTTATCGGTAAAAGCGATCGCTATGCCCAAGTCCTTGCCCAAAGTACCAATCGCAAGTTAGCTTTATTGGTGGGAATCAATACCTATCCTGGGGGAGACAACTTATCTGGTTGCGTAATGGATGTGAATTTGCAGCGCGAGTTGCTCATTCACCGCTTTGGATTTAATGAAAAGGATATTTTGGTAGTTACCGATAAACAGGCTACTCGCCAAGGGATTTTAGCTGCCTTTGAAGAACATTTAATTAAGCAAGCTAAACCGGGAGATGTGGTAGTATTTCACTATTCTGGACATGGTTCGCAAGTGGCAGATCCCGAAAGTGGCGAACAGGATGGATTAAATAGCACTTTTGTCCCCGCTGATAATAACTTGTCTTTAACTCAACGACTAGATGGGGGCGTTGTACCTGATATTACCGGGGGAACTTTATTTCTGTTAATGTCTGCTTTGCAAACCGATAATTTTACCGCTGTGCTTGATAGCTGTCATTCGGGAGGAGGTAAGCGCGGGAGTTTAACTGTCAGAGCTTTGGAAGGTGGCGTACAGTTAAAACGAAGCCCACAAGAAGCGCAATATCAACAGCAACTGCTTTCTCGGTTGAAGATGTCGCCGGAGGAGTTCAAAAAGCGACGGCAGGCAGGAGTGGCTAAAGGCGTAGTAATTGCTTCCACTAACCGACGGCAATTAGCGGCAGATGCTCGATTTAGCGGCTTTGCAGCGGGGGCATTTACCTACGTGATGACACAATATCTCTGGCAAGCTACAGGAGATCAATCTCTCAGCAGTGCGATTGGGAATATTGCTCGCAGCACTACTCAAGCTTCTTCTACTGCTCAAGTACCGGAATATGAAGCCAAATCAGGCGGCGATCGCCAGCCTGTTTATTTTCTCACGAAACAAGCCCCACCAGCCGAAGGTGTCATCACCAAAGTTAACGGAGATCAAGTGGAATTGTGGTTAGGCGGGGTGAATTCCCAAAGCATTCGCGCTTTTGATAAAGGCGCTTTATTCACCTTAGTAGATCCTAGCGGCAAAGACATCGGACAAGTGCAAGTAGAACCAAATTCCCGTAAAGGTTTAATTGCCAAGGGCAAACTCAAGGATTCGCCCTCATCTTTACCTACCGGAACATTATTACAAGAAAGAGCGCGGGGTATCCCTACCGATCTTAGTTTACGGATTGGTTTAGATAGTTCCTTGGGCAGCGATCGCGAGCCATTTGCCAAAGCGATCAAAGCCATGAAACGAATAGAAGTTGTTTCTGGTAACGAGGAAGTATCCTATCTCTTAGGAAAAGTCACCGCTGACAATCAGAAATTCCAAAAAGCTGCTGGCGAAGACTTACCCGTAACAGGCAGTATTGGGGTATTTTCTCCCGCTCTCGATATTATTCCCGGTTCCTTTGGTCCAGCGGGGGAAACTGTGGCAGAAGCTAGCACTCGGTTAAAAGCGAAATTTAAATCTTTGCTCGCCGCCAGAATGGTGCGAATGATCCTCAATCCTGGTTCTTCCCGTCTGAATGTTTCTGTTTCCATGACTCCTGCGGGAGGAAAAGAAGTTTTGGCAAGTGCTTTTGCGGCTCGCGGAGTAGCCAAAGGTGACGGAAATAGCGCGGCAAAACCAGTATCTAATTCCAAACAATTGCCCGTCGGCACACCTTTAGAATTTTCTGTAACTAACAACGAAAAACGCGATCTCTATGTCAGCGTCTTAGTCATCGATCCTACCGGAGATATGACCGTAATTTTCCCCAATAGTTGGGTAGCTTCCGAAGATGCCACCATCGTCAAAGCTGGGGAAACTTTGGCAATTCCTGATATGGGGAAAGACAAATTCCGATTGACAGTGCAGAAACCTTTAGGAACAATTGAAGTATTGGCGATCGCTAGTGCTACTCCTCTCACTGATGCCCTAAAAGCCTTACAAGGGATTGCGTCGCGGGGCGGGCAACGGGGCGGACCAGTAGATTTAGGCGATGATCCTCCGGAAGTAATCAATCATTTATTGGACGATTTGAATCAAGGAACGCGGGGGATTGCGGTAGAATTTGATAGTAATGCGCGGGGTGTCAGTACCACGCAATTGGCAGCTATGTCCATTACCTTTGAAGTGATTGCAAGTTAAAGGGAGAAAAAGGCGAATCAGACAGGGGTTAAAACTAGGCTGTTGACTTTGTGCCTTTTTAGGAGTTTTTTGCTCATACAGTTTCCGATCTGTTTACTCGTTCCCAGGCTCTGCCTGGGAATGCCATCCAGAGGCTCTGCCTCGCTTGGTCATCCGAGGCAGAGCCTCGCGATTCGGTTTCCAGGCAGAGCCTGGGAACCAGTTCAAGGGGAGTGAGATATCGAACACGGTTATTGCATGAATAAAATTGCTGAAAAACTGATAAAGTCAACAGCCTAGGCAGAGCCTCTGGATATCTGTTCCCACGCAGAGCCTAGGAACCAGTTCAAGGGAAGTTAGAATATCGAACACGGTTATTCACAATGATGAATTGTTTTTTGAAATTGAATTGATATTGGTTTCTACCTCTTAAAATATATTATTCCGGGGGAGGAGAAAAACGAGTAGCAAAGTTTTGCGCTCTGGTTGGCGATAGCGCCCTGGCTTTGAGAATGGCAGCGGCTAAAAAGGCATAGGAAAACATTCCCACTACTGCCAAAATGAAGATATTTAGGGAACCTGTGGAATTCCAAAGGGCATGAAGGATGGCTGAACTAAAATAGCCGATACCTAAAATTTGCCAGCGCTTGCTGGGAATGAGAGCGCTTAAACCGATAAAATAACCAAAGTAGCCGCTGTAGGCCATGTGTCCGGCAACAGAGCCTAAAATTCGGGGAATGAGCAATTGCAAACCTAATAATTCTCCTGTGCCTGCATCAGCTTGCAATCGGACATTGTTAACAATTTCTGGCACATATTGTCCCAGGGTTTCCAATAAAGTAAAACCTACGGCTGAGGCAGTACCAAGTAAAATTCCATCTAGGGGTTCCCAAACTCCAATTCGTTCTCGCCAAGGCGATCGCAAACGCATTCCTATGAAGTAAGCTGCAAATATGGGTAACGCTTTCAGCAATTCCTCCATCAATCCTGCCCCAAAGAACATTCCAATAAAGATGGTAGGAAAGGGGGTATTGCGACCTACCTCAATGCCTCCAGGTAAGATTTCCCGAAAGACAAAGATGAATAATGATAGTAGGGGACTAAGTAAAATTATGACAGTGGCGATCGCCGAACCAACCAGCATCCACCAAGGTTTCGTTTTGCCGCACAGTTGATAAACAAAATAATAGGCGGCTCCAGCTAAATAGGAAGCTAAAACCAAATTAAATAGTTTGGGCGTTCCCAAGGTAGCGAACATCAGTACCACAAAGGTAACTGTTAAGATGCCAGGAATTAAGAAGGCTTTTTTGCTTAAATCTTTGCCAGTAGAAGCAATGGGGAATAGTTGACTAAAGCTTACGGCATCGGGATTATTTCCAGAAACGCCTGCGCCGACTGGGGAGGCGACAGTGGGCGCTTGGTATTCAAAGATAAATTCCGCACTGTCGCGACCGAGTAAAATGCGATCGCCTGGTTTTAATCTTTGGCATCCTGGCAATCGTTTACCATTAATAAACGTTCCGTTGGCGCTGTTTAAATCGCAAATTTCCCAACCGGGAGAACCTGTTGTCACGGGACGAACTTCGGCATGACGACGAGAAACGCCTTCATATATATTTGAATCCAAGACAATTTGACAGCTAGGTTCTCGCCCAATGCTGACGGCACTATCTAGGGATAATTGATAGGTGGGGAGTTGCTGTCCAGCCGTTTTACCTCCAGACAGCAGCCGGAGAGATCCGCTATAAGCTTGATTGCTCATGCTGTAACACTAGGCGATTAATAGCTATTAGCTTATCAGCTTACCAATGATGGGATCGGGGCGATCGCTTAACTTTATCAAGACTTACGCAAATATCCTAGAAATAGGGGGCAACCACGGGGGGATTGCCCCTACAAAACTCTATATGTAGAGGTTCTGCGTAGGCTTATGATTGGGCATTGCGAACGGCAGCATAAAACAGCAGCACCACTGAGGGGATGCTAACTGCTAAAATCGAGCCAGTGGCAAAAGTGCCTAATTCCGGATTGCCCGAACTTAATTCAAACACCGAACCCACACCTGCGATCGCGGCAATACACGCACCAAACAAGAACAAGCCGCTTTTGGGAGTCATCATAACTTAATCAATCCGATTCACAGCTTGAGCCGAGAAACCATGTTTTTTCAGTTCCTCACTTAAGGCCAGGTTATTTTCTACCCGGTCTACAAATAGTACGCCGTTTAAGTGATCCATTTCATGCTGAATGGCGCGGGAGAGCAAACCCGTCGCCGTTAACTTCTTTGGTCGGCCTTGCTCATCCTTATAGGTCACTTCTACCACTTCCGGGCGCTTCACATCCATATACACCCCCGGCACGCTCAAACAACCCTCTTGGAAAACACAAACATCCCCCTGCAACTTCTGAATTGCCGGATTGATTAGCACTAGAGGTAAATTTTCCGGTTTATCGGGGTCGCAGTCAATCACAATTAGTTGCTTGTGAACGGCGACTTGGGGAGCCGCCAAGCCAATACCATCGGCACTATACATAGTTTGCAGCATTTCCCGAATCAACTGGCGGATTTCGGCATCCACGCGGTTAATCCGTTTGGCAGGTTGACGCAAAACGCGATCGCCGAGATAGTGAATCTCTAAAGGCGGCTTCTCTAACTTTTTCTTTTCAACGGCAACTTCAGAGGGCATGGGCGAATTATGGCTAGCTGGTAGTTGATCTATCTTAACAGCAGCTTTCCCCTTCCCCATTCCTAATTGCCCATTTGCTATTCCCCAAATCCGTGATAACATCAAAGATTGCGGCAATTGGATAAATTTTAACCGTCAACGTATAACTATGGCTCTAGATCAACAGCAAAAACACAAAATCATCACCGAATACCAAGTCCACGAAACTGATACGGGTTCCTCCGACTTGCAAATCGCCATCCTCACCGAGCAAATCAATCGGTTGAGCCTCCACCTGAAAACCAATAAAAAAGACCACTCTTCTCGCCGGGGACTGCTGAGAATGATTGGTCAACGGAAGCGCCTGCTGGCTTACTTGCAAAGACAAGACAAAGGCCGCTACCAAGCCTTGATTGCTCGCCTGGGGATTCGCGGTTAGGCAGAATTTATGTCTTCAGAACCTCCCCGCGATCGCTTGCCCTTTGAGCCAAAGAAAGTTCGCCCAAAAAACACTGCCAAACCTGCTCCTGAGTCAGGAAATCAACACAATTCCCCCACCCCTGAATCTAGCGCGATCCCCCAAGCGATCGCCCAGCGGATGATTCAGAGGATGGTGCTATTCTGCGGAATTCCCACAGTTTTAGGGATGTCAACTTTTATTACTAGCTATATCATAGTTAGTCAGGGTTGGTTTAAAGTACCGAACATTGCCGTCGTCTTTGTCAGCATGGGCTTTTTTGGCTTAGGTGTTTTCGGTTTAACCTATGGAGTTCTCTCCGCATCCTGGGATGAAGAAATACCAGGTAGTGCGCTAGGGTGGGCGGAATTTACGGAAAACTGGAAACGATTAACATCAGCTTGGCGCTCAAAAAAACCACTGAAGACAGAAGACTGATTGCGGAACGGAAATCGATCGGAAGATGAAGGCTGAAGTCAAACACTTCAGGCTTCAGCTTTTGTCTTTAAAACTGCTCTTTGTTATTTAGGAATTTTTGCCATGATTGTGGTAATGAAAGTTGGCTCCCCCGAACAAGAGATCGCCCGGATTAGCGAGGAACTAAACGCCTGGGGTTTAACACCAGAAAAGATTGTTGGCAAACACAAAGTTGTCTTGGGGTTAGTAGGTGAAACGGTGGATTTGGACCCCCTACAACTGCAAGAAATTAGTCCTTGGATTGAACAAGTTCTCCGAGTAGAACAACCCTTTAAACGAGTTAGTCGAGAATATCGCCACGGCGAGGGCAGCGATATTATCGTTAATACCCCCAATGGACCAGTACATTTTGGTGAACAACATCCCTTGTCAGTAGTGGCAGGTCCCTGTTCTGTCGAAAATGAAGAAATGATTATTGAAACGGCACGGCGCGTCAAAGCCGCCGGAGCGCAGTTTCTCCGAGGTGGGGCATACAAACCTCGGACTTCTCCCTATGCTTTCCAAGGTCATGGCGAAAGTGCTTTAGAATTGCTGGCAGCAGCTAGGGAAGCCACTGGTTTGGGCATTGTTACCGAAGTGATGGATACTGCCGAGTTGGAAGTTGTTGCCAAGTTCGCCGATATCGTCCAAGTCGGGGCGCGGAATATGCAAAACTTCTCCCTCCTGAAAAAGGTGGGAGCGCAGGATAAGCCAGTGTTGCTGAAACGAGGCATGGCAGCCACCATTGAAGATTGGTTGATGGCAGCGGAATATATTTTGGCAGCAGGCAATCCCAACGTGATTTTATGCGAACGGGGGATTCGGACATTTGACCGTCAGTATGCCCGAAATACCTTGGACTTGTCGGTAATTCCGGTATTAAGAACTCTAACTCACCTACCGATTATGATCGATCCCAGTCACGGTACTGGTAAAGCCGAATATGTGCCTTCTATGGCACTAGCAGCGATCGCAGCTGGTACAGATTCTCTGATGATTGAGGTTCACCCCAATCCTAAGAAAGCCCTCTCTGACGGTCCCCAATCCCTAACTCCAGATCGTTTCGATAGCTTAATGCAAGAACTGTCTGTGATTGGCAAAGCAGTCAAACGTTGGCCTCAAGCTGCCGCCTTAGTTTAATTTGGATGGCAACGACAACGGTTTTTTGAACTTGAAACCGAGTAGGCTGGTAAAATCTCAGCCTACTTTTTCAATAATTCTCAATCTTTTTTCTGGTGGGCATTAACTTGAGCCGCAAGCGATCGCACTAACTCGACATCTAACCCTAATCCTGCGGCGATTTGTTCTACCGTGATGCCAGAATTTAACATGAAAGGAATTGTTTCTAATTTCCCTTCTTCCTTGGCTTCTTGATACACCTTGGTTTGTTTTAATTCAGTAAGTCCAAACATTTTTTCAATCTCCTCTCTACTCTTTTGTGGAAATTTATAGACAACGATTGTTTCAATTAGTTTGAGAAATTCCTTTTGGGTAACTTCCGAAGCTATTTGCTGCTTGGCAAGTTCAATTAATTCTCTGGTTTTGGCAACAGCCGTTGATTCTGGTTCTATGACTAATTTAACAGTTCCGATGCCAATTGACTGCGTTTCTCCAGCGTCTAGTTCATCCAAATATATCCGGCTGACTCTTCCCGATGCTAGTAGTTCTGCATATCTTTCAGTTTCGCCAACGTCAATTCCTCGCCGGGGATAAACTACTACTCCCTGCCAGTTGTTAGTCAGTTCAGTTTTATCCAGGTACAGGAAGATTTCGGCAAATAAGCGGGAATAGAGTTTTTTATCGGGTTGAAATTGGACTTCGACAAAGTAGATGGGGGAGGCAGCATTACTTGTCGGTAGAAATACGCCGTCGATGCGGAAGGCTAGTTGTTTAACTTCGACGGAGGCAAATTGGTAGGCGTTGGCGGTTTCTGGGGGTTGGTGAATTAGTTCAAAGAAGATGCTGGGGAAGCTTTGGAATAGGCGGTAGAATATGGTGTCTGTTTTCACTTGGATTGAGGCTGGTTTGATGGAAATGAAGACTTAGTTTATTTTAACTTATTAGGAAGTGAGGCGATCGCATCTAGCTAGCATCATCGCATAAATTAACCGACTAAAGTAATTCTCCCGCTAATTTTAGTACAGAAATTCTAGTTGCTGGAGCGATACGAAAATTCAAAGCATTTAACCGATCTAAAATATCAGTAATTTAACTACAGCTTGAGGAAGTATAATGTTACCGTATAGAGTTGGCAGTAAATGCAGTAAATCAGTTTGATAGAGGTATTGAATGGGCGAAGTATTAACAATGATATTATGCAAGCTCCAGATCCTCCATTAATTCTGCTTCTGTTAAGTCAAAAGTGTTGACTCCATATTCAGCCAGTTTGGATAAAAACACTACTTTGGGAATGCCTGCCAGGGTTGCGGCAGCACCAGAGGAAAGTTTTCTTAATTCATAAAGTTTCACTGCTGCGGCTAAACGCATTTCTTCCCCTAATTTTTCGGGGGTAAGTTTTAGTGCTAAGGCAGTTTCTTCTGGTAATTCAAGGGTGATTTGGTGCATGGCAATAAATTGTGGGTTTCTAGATCTATTTTAGCTTAGAGAAGTAGCGCGATCGCTCTGTAAAATGATCAGGCGATCGCTTTTCCAAAACCAGCCCAAAACCTCTCAGCACTCAGTTGTTGAGAGGTTTTGGGCAAATCAGATCTACAACTCTACTAAGGTAATTCATCGTTTTTTTTCTGGTTGGGATTAACTTGAGCCGCGAGCGATCGCACTAACTCGACATCTAACCCTAATCCTGCGGCGATTTGTTCTACGGTGATACCAGAATTCAACATGAAAGGAATTGTTTCTAATTTCCCTTCAGCTTTCCCTTCTTCCTTGGCCTCTTGATACACCTTGGTTTGTTTTAATTCAGTAAGTCCAAACATTTGTTCAATCTCCTCTCTACTCTTTTGTGGAAATTTATAGACAACGATTGTTTCGATTAGTTTGAGAAATTCCTTTTGGGTAATTTCTGAGGTTATTTGCTGCTTGGCAAGTTCAATTAATTCTCTGGTTTTGGCAACAGCCGTTGATTCTGGTTCTATGACTAATTTAACAGTTCCGATGCCAATTGACTGCGTTTCTCCAGCGTCTAGTTCATCCAAATATATCCGGCTGACTCTTCCCGATGCTAGTAGTTCTGCATATCTTTCAGTTTCGCCAACGTCAATTCCTCGCCGGGGATAAACTACTACTCCCTGCCAGTTGTTAGTCAGTTCAGTTTTATCCAGGTACAGGAAGATTTCGGCAAATAAGCGGGAATAGAGTTTTTTATCGGGTTGAAATTGGACTTCGACAAAGTAGATGGGGGAGGCAGCATTACTTGTCGGTAGAAATACGCCGTCGATGCGGAAGGCTAGTTGTTTAACTTCGACGGAGGCAAATTGGTAGGCGTTGGCGGTTTCTGGGGGTTGGTGAATTAGTTCAAAGAAGATGCTGGGGAAGCTTTGGAATAGGCGGTAGAATATGGTGTCTGTTTTCACTTGGATTGAGGCTGGTTTGATGGAAATGAAGACTTTTAGTTTATTTTAGCTTGTCAGGAAGTGGGGCGATCGCTTGCATCTAGCTAACATCATCGGCGCAATTAGTCAACAGCATACCCAGTAAATTGTCGCTTGAAGGGAGACTTATACGCCAAAACAATATCTGTTTTCGGTACACCTGCTTCAACCAATTCATTCGCTACTGCCACTTCTGTGCCATCGCTCTGAATCCAAATTTTGTTATCCTTAATATCAACGTGAATTAAACTACCATATTCTCGGTTTTGCTTGTGCCAACCCGCCACCATAATTAAGTAATGATGGCGTTCTACATCCAAAATTAATTGCACTTCAGTTTCATCTCGATCGTCTTTGAGATTGTCAAAGTGGGATTTCAGGATTGTTTGCACCAGTTCTGAGTAATTTAGTTTTTCCATAGCACGATCTCCTGGGTATTATCATCAAATACTAATAATTTAACCTGATATTCTTGAATGGCATCTTGAATAAACTGGCGACTAAATAAAGTATTATGAATATCTGTTGGTATAGCTAAATATAAAACTATGTCCGGTAATTTTTGTTTGAGGGCTAACCGATAATTTAGAAATTGTCCCAATGCTAAATGAAACTCAGTCATTTCTGACTCTCTTAAAAAACTTTTGATTTCTACTGCTATCTTTTGTTCGCCTTTTTGAGCGGCAATTAATCTTTCTGCTGCTAAATCTATATACATTTCAGTTTTACCAATTTTTATATATAAAGGATCGTTGGTAATCCTCCAACCATCTTTTTCTAGAGCTAATCGGACAATATCGTGAAAAATATCTTTGGCTGGCATAGGTGGGGGTAATGAAACTGTGGCTAATGGTAAGTGGTTTGGAGTTTATGCTTCTATTTTAGCCTATAAGGAAGTTGAGCGATCGCATTTGATGACTCATGGTTGAACTTCCACCAGCATCCCTCTATGAAGATGTTCCTGGATTCCTCTAAAGTAGAATAGAAGTTATGAGCTAGTGAGTGTAATATGAAAGCATCAACAGAAATTCGCCAGAGAGCGATCGCGCTGCTTGATAGATTGCCAGAAGCCATGTATTACTCTAATACCACTCCTTCCCCCTCAACGCTGCAAGTGCTCCTCTAGAGAAGCCATGCATACGACTAAATCCGTCTCTATCTAGCTTTGAAGCTGTTGTATCGAAAATGCCGAGCAGTTCTTCCATAGAAGGATACAAACTGAAAAGCCACTGAGAGGAATTCTTTAGGTAGGCTGTAAGAATTGGACTTGCTTCAGAGAAATACAGATAAAGTCCTTGTAAGGAAAGATCTTTTTCGTTTGATAAGTGAGGAGGAGCTTCAATATTAGCTAGTCCCAGTACAAATTCCCCTTGATAAAAGGCAGTATCAGCATCAGTCAAAATCTCTTCAAGCAAGGGAGTCAAAATTCTTTTAATTCGTTTAGCAACAGGTGCATAGTAAGGAGTACCACCTAGGACGTTATTAAATATTGAGCGCGAGTAGCCATCAAGATAACTTAAGACATAAACAAGAGGTAAATCTGGAATTGAGCGAGCTTGCCAATTCAACCGAATCTCCAGAACAGTTCTAAGTAGTTGCCCTCTTTGTTCTTGAACTCCGACAATGAATACTGCATATATTGCTAGTGCTAATGGATACAGTCGGATATAGAAACCTTCATTACTAAAGCTAGTAGGGATAGGTTTTTTAGCTATAATTCTAAAAGCTTTAGCTATTAGCTCAATCAATTTTTCTTGTTTTCCATGATAAACAATCGTTGCTAACGTTCTGACAAATCGCTCGCTTTTAGTCTCCAAATATTCAAGACACTGCTGGCACTGAGCTTGATTGTCTGAGTACAGTACCCAAGGACAATCTTTAAGCTCTCCCTGGATTATCGCAGCTAAAGCTTTGGCTTCCCGTACTACTAATTTGTCTAAGGAAATGTAATCCGCATTGGACAAATATTGCCCAACTTCATCAATCAGATGATCGGTGGTCTGGGGTAAATTGTTAGTAGTCTCAATGATGCCGGGATTGACATTAAGCTTTGCCAAAATTTCAAATGCAAAAGCACTAGCATGACGCGCAGCTATTTCCTGAGAACCAGCAGCATCTGCATGACTCTTGCCGTCAACAAGATCGGAGATACCGCGAATAATTAAAGCATTTATTTCTCGATTAGCACGAACAGCTTTGAGAAAACCATGACTCTCCATCTCTACCGCCACCGCGTCGCTGTAATTTGAACGCAGCCGCCTATAAACATCCGAATTACTTGCAGATACAACTTTGTCACCTGCGGCTATAGCCTTAACTAAAGCACGAGGTTTTGTTGTTGGCATAGGTTCAATTCGCTGTAGCCAATCGTCCTTTCTTGCTTCAGCTTTAGCTCTCTGTTCCAAGGTATAACTCACTTCGCTGACATTTGGCCTTGGTAAAAAACTTTCTTCTATAACTTTGCCAGACTCATAACCATAAACTTTTGTCGCTGCTACTACATCGCCTAGCGCAACATCTTTTAGTCCACCTGCTACACCAACAAAGAGTACAACACTAGGCTTGAAGTAATCGATTGCTCGTTTAGTTTCGACAGCAGCCTCAACATTACCTGCGCCAATTTCAACAATTCCTACTTGCCAAAACTGACCGTTGGATGAGAACGTTCCGCGTTCGTAAACAGTTCCTTCTGGGTGGACTTCTTCTTGGCAGTTGCTTAAGTGGGCGCGAACTGCCCTAAATTCGACAGCAATAGCAGTTAGAATAACTGCACAAGGCAAATTTTGGCGCTCTGGTCTTGATTGCACTTGTTCAAAGTTCTCCGCTCAATCATCTTATTAATTATAACTTTTATAGGTGGTAGGGACGAAGGGCAGAACTGAGCTAACAATCCCACGGCTTCGCCCCTATCGGGATGCTACAAAAATGATGGTTGATGGCGAATTAAGTTGAGAAACTCTTCGCGGGTTTTTTGATCTTCTTGGAATGCTCCCAACATGGCGCTAGTTACTGTCCACGAACCGGGCTTTTGAACTCCCCGCATCACCATACACATATGGGTGGCTTCAATGACCACTGCAACACCTTGGGGTTCCAGAATTTCCTGGACGGCTTCGGCAATTTGACGGGTTAAACGTTCCTGTACCTGCAACCGTCGCGCATACATTTCCACAATCCGCGCCAATTTACTTAAACCCACTACTTTTTGATTAGGAATGTAGGCCACGTGGGTTCTGCCCATAAAGGGCAACATATGATGCTCGCAAAGACTGAAGACATTGATATCCCGCACCAAAACCATTTCGTTATGACCTTCGTCAAAAATGGCTCCGTTAACTAGGGCTTCTAGGGATTGATTGTAACCGCCTGTCAGAAACCGCATCGCTTCGGCTACTCGTTTGGGCGTTTTCAGCAATCCTTCCCGTTCTGGATCTTCGCCTACTCCCAAAAGAATCGTTCGCACTGCCGCTGCCATCGCCTCTTCAGTGATTTCTTCGGGGGGATGGAGGTTCGGTTCTCTGCCGTTGAGGGTGTTGCGGTCTGGGTGGACAATGATGCGATCGCCTTTATTTTCCTGCGATGCGTCATTGGACGCACCCTGAATTTTGGAACCACTGGAACCATTAGAAGCAGCAATAGTCATGATTTGAAGTTTGGTGAGTTGGGGTAAATGCTGAAAGCAAAATGGCAATGAGCCGCTGGCTAATTGGGTTGAGCAGGCTTGGCTCAAGTTACAAATTGCCTCCATTGGGTAACAAGATCAATTCTTCAATTAATGCCTGTTCTGACATCAAAGTTAGTTGTAAAATCGCTTGGGCGATCGCTTCTGGTGTCAGCATCAGAGAACGGTCAAAATCTCCTTGGACTGCCTTTGCGTCCCACAGAGCGGTATCCACAGCCCCCGGATAAATGGTAGTCACCCGAATGCCTCGGCTGCGTTCTTCTAGGGAGAGGTTTTTTGCTAGAGCCATCAATCCAGCTTTACTGACGCTGTAGGCTCCCCAGTTGGGAAAAGCTTGTTTGGCTGCCACAGAAGCCACATTGACAATTGTTCCCCCACCTTGGGCGCGCATCCCTGGTAAAATTCCTTGAATACACTGAAAAACGCTGGTCAGATTCAGATTGAGGATTTCTAACCAGTCCGCAAGGGATGTATCGGCAATGGGATTGGTGTAGGCAATGCCCGCACTATTAATCAAAATATCAATGGGGCCAAAATCAGCCGCGATCGCGCTAATCTTTTCTTTGACTAAATCCACTTCTGCCAAGTCTAAGGGATATACCTGGGCTTTCACGCCCACTTCGCTAGCTGCTTGGGCTACTGCGGCTAACTTATCTGCCGAACGGCTGACTAAGGCTAAGTGGATGCCAGCTTTGGCAAAGGCTAAAGCGGTTGCTTTCCCAATCCCACTGCTAGCTCCAGTAATTAAGGCTCGTTGTTCTTTGGGAGCAATAAAACTCATGCAATTTTTTTGCGGAGGAATGCTGGAGTCTACCGAAAATGAGTTTCTGTAACTTTTCGTTACATCTAAAAAATTATATCACTTGCCCTTGGCGATCGCAGGCGTTCAATGATACATTGCCATATTTTCTCTCGTTCCAACCTGACATGATAGCGGGAACTTCTCATCTAAATTATTGATGGCAGCAATTTCTAACTTTAGGCAGATGTTTCGATAAAAAAGCCGATTTTCCGAAATTTCTGATAGCGCAACTGCCGACGCTCCGATGCAGTCATTGCCAGTAATTTCTCTAGGTTCTCCAATAACCCTTGTTTGAGAATTTCCGCCGCTTGAACTGGTTCGGCATGGGCAGCGCCCAAAGGTTCGATTAAAATTTGGTCGAGAATGCCCAAATCTTTCAAATCGCGAGCCGTAATTTTCAGCGCTTCCGCAGCTTGGGGGGCTTTAGCCGCATCTTTCCAGAGGATCGCAGCGCAGGCTTCCGGGGAAGCCACAGTATAAACCGAGTGTTCCAACATTAATAGGCGATCGGCAACCCCAATCCCCAAGGCTCCGCCAGAACCGCCCTCACCAATCACAGTAGTGATAATTGGCACATCCAGACTAAACATTTCTCGGAGATTATAGGCGATCGCCTCTCCCTGACCTAATTTTTCCCCATCAATCCCCGGATAGGCTCCAGGAGTATCAATAAAGGTCAAAATTGGCATATTAAAGCGATTGGCGTGTTCCATTAACCGCATCGCCTTGCGATAGCCACCGGGAGCCGCCATGCCAAAATTCCGCGCCACATTATCCTTCGTATCTCGCCCCTTTTGATGCCCTAGCATCACCACCGGCTTACCTGCCAACCGCGCCACCCCGCCCACAAGCGCCGGATCGTCCGAACCCCCGCGATCGCCATGTAACTCCATCCATTCATCAGTAATCGCCTGAATATAATCCAGCGTACTAGGGCGGCGAGGATGGCGAGCCAACTGCAATCGCTGGGCTGGCGATAAGCCACTGAAAATTTCTTGGCGCAACTGAACCGCCCGCGCCTCTAGCTGGTGGATTTGCTCGGAAACATCAACATCATTCTCTTCCGCTAGTTCGCGAATTTGGTTAATGCGGATTTCTAGCTCAGAAAGGGGCTTTTCAAAATCCAGAAGAAATTGTTTGCGCTCAGTATTGGACACTTTAGAAATTTTGCCGCTCTCAAAGACACTCTTTCTAGATCCTACATCATCTGATCTCAAATCCTCTCAACTCAAATTTCTCTTCCCCTAGGAGGAAAGCAAAGGTTTAAATCCATGCTTGACTGACATCTGACCAATCCGTTCCATCTTTTCCACCGTAATTTGGTTTCTGCCCCAAGAAAAGTTAGTATATAACTTCTCAAACTCCAGCAACATTGCTTCAGCAAAGCAGGCAAATAGCTGTCTACCTGGCACTTCCATATTGACGATTTGCATAATCTTCCATTCAATATCTAAAGAATGTTCGACAATGCCCCCATTCAGCACAAAAATCTCTGGGTGTTTAACCTTCGTTGCCAGATTCTTGGGATAGCCGCCATCAATAATCAAACAGGGTTTTTTCAAAACTTCGGGGTCAATTTCAACCCCTCTGGGCATACTCGCCACCCAAACAATAATATCCGCTAGGGGTAAAGCCTCTTCTAACCCCAAAATCTTCCCCCTCCCCAATTCCGCCTGCAAGTTTCGCAACCGCTCTTGGTTGCGAGCAATCAGCAACAACTCTTTCACATCAGTTTTGGCATCTAACCAGCGACAAACCGCACTGCCAATGTCCCCAGTTGCGCCGCAGATTGCCACTGTTGCCTGAGACAAATCTATGCCCAATTTGGGGGCAGCCTGTTCCACTTGCCGACACAAAATATAGGCTGTATGAGTATTTCCGGTAGTAAACCGCTCAAATTCTAACTTGATATTCCGGACTTGGGGATTATCTTGCAAATTGAATTCTTCAAAAATAATTGAAGAAAATCCCCCTAAAGCAGTGATATTAATGCCATGCTTTTGAGCATGAGCCATCGCATTCAGAATTTTGCGGATAGCAGCTTTTACGCGCCGATTTGCCAGCATCTCTGGCAGAAAACAGGATTCGACATATTGGCCTTCAATTTCTTGCCCAGTAATACTGGTAACTTTGATGCTATCAACAATCTGGGGAGGCGCACTACACCAAAAATCTAATCCTTGGTCGGCATATTCTGGGTAGCCCAGATCTTGAGCGACGGCTTGGGCGTGTTGCAAACTGGTAAGGTGACCGATTAAACCAAACATGAACTTTTTAGGGGTGTTTTAAAATTAGGCAGTAGCGGGCAAAGGGAAAATAATCCGGGATTCTTAAAAAGAGTACAAAAACAGCCCCTCTATGAAGAGCGGCTAATTAAGTTTATTTCTTTTTAGCTACTCAAGTGGGATTTAATTCAAAATTCAAAATTCAAAATTCAAAATTCAAAATTTTGAATTTTGAATTTTACTCATTCCTAGGCTGGAGCCTCTCCGAGAACCAAGTGAGGCAGAGCCTCTTGATGTTTCCAGGCGGGAGCCTAGGAACCAGTTTAAATTTTGAATTTTGAATTTTGAATTGTTACCGTTTGAGGCTAGGCAGCAGTGGCAAGTCCATGAGCAGAAAGTTTCATCAACTCCCGACTATTAAAGCCAATATTACCTAGAGCTTCACCATAGGCAATCATAAAGTCTTCAATCAGAGAGTCTTTTTCCATCCCTAGGACTTTGGCATCTTGCTCAACTTGGTTGAGCATTTTCCAGACCAAGGGCAGATTTTGCTTGTTGGCTTCCTCTAACTCGGCTTTAGATGTCTCGAAGTTGGCTTGTAACCAGGTTTCGCCAAAATTGAGGTGCGAGTATTCGTCTTTGACTACCCCTTCAGTGATTTTACGGGCAAAGTCATCGGCTACGGGGATATAGATTTGATAGGCAGCGATCGCAAAGCATTCAATAATCAATGCTTGAATCAGCAGACAAGTGACGATTTTGCCCTCGGCAGCGGCATCTTTAAAGTTTTGGTGCAAGCTGGCGAAGAATTTTTGGGCAAATTCTAGGTCTGGTGTTACCCCCAAATTGCGCCCACAGGCTTCAAAGCCTTTTTTGTGGCGACTTTCCATTTTCGCCAAGGCGATTAAATTGTCTTTGAACTCTGGCGGCAGCAGTTCAGCGATTTGAATGTAATTGTCGTAAGCTTCCTGTTCGCCCTCGATCACAATGGCGTTGATCCGGCTGTAGGCATCTTTGTAGGTTTCTGATTTAAAGTCAATCGTTGAAATGGTGGCAACCTGCTGCATAAGATTTTTTGGCTCCTGAGTGCATGAATAGACTGAGGTTGAGATCCCCCAACTGGTTCGCTAGAGGTTTAAGTTCCCAATGGAAGTTAAATTAACAAATCTTTATGAATTATAGGCTATCTGTGTTTCGCTATTGTACCAAATCAGGCAAGCATCCCAATCAGTATAGGACTAATTTAGTATATATGCCTAGTTTGGCGAGTAGCAGTCACAGGACTGGCACAACACCTGTACCACTTCTTCTCAGATATCAGGGGGGGTTAAGCTAGGCTGTTGAATTTGTGCCTTTTCAGCGGTTTTTTGTTCATGCAGTTTCTGAGTAGTAGTAGGGTGCGTTAGCGATAGCGTAACGCACCGCCTACCAGTTAACGGTGCGTTACGCTGCCGCTTTAGCGAAGCCATGCCGATAGCGCAGCGTGGCGACAGCCATAGGCTATACGCACCATACTAAATACAGATTTGTGTCAATGATTTAGACGCATTCTGCTGACGTAGTTATTGCATGAATAAGATCGCCGAAAAACGCCCAAAGTCAACAGCTTAGGGTTAAGCTGTCGGATTGCCCCAACCAAAAGCCTTTCATCGCCTATAAGTCCTGCTCCTGATAATTTAATTCCAGGTAATCGAAAGACTAGGATAGGGAGATTCTGCCGTTGCCAGAGTATGGGGTTTAGTTTCCCGATCCAACACTGCAATCACTTTATTATAAATTTCTTCGGCTTGCAATCGAGAATCACCAATACTGGTTAATCCCAACTTGCCAAATTCCGAAAGACAACCCATCAGATGAAAAACTGTCCCGGTTTCGGTGCTGGTATCAAAATGCAATTGATGGTAGGCAATGATATCCATTAAATCATTAGGCAACAAACCTTGATAGCGGTCTTTTTGCAAATTGTCAGAAGCAATGTAATATTTCGCTCGCCCTTGGGGATTAAAAAATAAACCTGTTGCGAGGTCATAACGCCCATTGGTTAAAAATTTCAAAGTCATAAAGGGGTGGGTTGTTCCTCCTTTCCGCAAGTTGATTTCTAAGGCTTGTAAATCCCAGTAAGGTCGTCCCGGTCGATCGCGGCGACGGACAGCTAAAAAATCCACGGCAAAGCGTTCTAGCGCTCCCTTTTCAGCTAAATTTCGCCCAATTCGCCACCCCAAATCTTGCAACCGCAGACGATAGGCTTCATCGGCAGGAAAGCGACAACCGAGGAAAGTTTGATTATTCAAACCGCCTAAAATTTGATCGTGGGTAGAGAGAATTTCTACTTCTTGATTGGGGGTAATTCGACCTTGAACGCTGGGCGATCGCGTCACTTCTCCCCCCACAAAAACCTCGACAATTGCCCCTAGTTCCCCAATCCGACTGGCAAAATTTTCCCAAGTTTCGCTGGCATTTTGAAACCGCAGAAATGGCAGTTGGTCGCGAATCCAAGTCACTCGCTGCCGGGGAGAAATTTCGCTAGTATCTACCAGGGAACTGAGGTCAAGTAAGGCATTTCCTGCCCCAGAAAACCCTTGATTGAGTTTAACTACAAACTGTTTTTCCCCAGGCTGCTGCGCCCACAGTTCAGCGGCGGCATCGGCTAATTCTTCGGCGCTCCAAACCGTATCGCTGCCGAGAGGATGGGGAACACCGCACTCTGCAAAAATTTGCCGACTGCCACTTTTTGTCCCCCAATTCCGCAATTCCGGATCGAGGGCAAACAGGGGTACATCTAATTGTATAGATAGATCTCGCTCCAAAAAGGTAGAATTGTAGCAAATGGCAAAGGATTTATTGGGTCTCAGCGCCTGCCGTATCCGTTCCATTAACCTAGGTCGTTCTAGGATTTTTTGAGTCAGGGGTTTGGGAGCAGAATCATAGGCCGAAAAGAGCAGCAAGCGATCGCGGGCATGGGAAAAAGGAATTCCCGGCAACAATTGTAAATAATAATCGATAATACTGGGATGCAGGGGTTGAGAAGTCACATAAACAATTCGATTGCGAGGATTTTGCAGGCGAATCAACGAAAATAGTAACAGTTCTTCATAATGGATAAATCCCGAAATTTTCAACAATTCGCGGCGGTCAATACTCAGGGAGGGAACCACCAAAATATCGCAACCGCTGAGATCGAAAGCTTCAATGCTCCCCCAGCGATCGCGCAAACTGGCTTGCAATTGCCCAAACCGCTCTCCATCCTGGGAAGAGGAAATATTCACCTTTGACATCGCATCACCCACAAAATTCCCTGCTCCCCAAAATACCTTTTCCCCAACCGAATTCATCTCAAGCGATCGCTATAGCCATCCTAAGTCATTTCTGAAGCGTCAAAACACAGCTCAAAAAACTATAATTCCGATTCCGGTTCCCAGCTTCTTAAAAACAATAATTTTTTTTAATGCGTGGAGGCAATGAATCAATTGATCTGGCTAGATCTATTTTTGACAGTTGACATCATCAGACAAAATTGGTGGTGGCAGCTATCTGTAGTCGGAGAAGGAATCGTAATTGCCATTTTGAGCGGAGCTTTGTATATTGTTGGACAACAAGCTGCTCAAAAACTGCGAACAGCCCCCACCCAAAGAAAATTGCCCGAACTACCGACCACCTCAGAATTTTCAAACCTGCTAGTTGATAGCAGCCCAGATGGGATTTTTGCCTTTGATACCAATTTCCGATACATCCTCTGGAACCCCAGCATGGAAAGAATGTTCGGGATTGGCAAAGCCGAAATTCTCCAGCAATGCGCTTTTGATGTCTTTCCTTGGTTAAAAGAAACAGGCGAAGATCGGTATTTTTTGGCAGCACTGGCAGGGAAAAGCAGCGTAGCGCCCACCCGCGCTCAGTGCTTTGTGAGAGATCGACCCTTCAATCGGCAAGAATGTATAGAGTGCCATTATTCCCCCCTCAAGAACGATCGTGGCGAGATTATTGGCGGGATGGCAGTGGTGCGGGAAACTGGACAGCGCCAGCAAGCAGAAGAGCAACGCATCCAGCTGATGCGCCAACAAATATCTCGCATCCAAGCCGAGGCTACCCAATGGCGGTTTGAATTTCTGGCTCAGGCTAGTACCCTTCTTGCCGCCTCCCTAGATTATGAAACCACCCTAACTAATGTGGCGAAACTGATTGTGCCGGAACTAGCAGACTGGTGTCTGATTGATTTGCTTGCCGAAGATATGATTGAGCGAGTTGCCGTCGCTCACATTGATCCCAACCAAGTAGAATTAGCCCATCAAAGACCGCGCTACTATTTACTAGATCCCAATGCTACCTACGGTGTATGCCGGGTATTGCGAACTGGACAATCAGAACTGTACGCCCATATCGTGGAGGAAGGAATTGTAGAAACTGCCATTGGCCTAACCGCCGCCCAGAGTTTCAGCCTCAATCAGTCCCAGAATTTTGATCCCAAACAACTGCAAATCTTACCAGAAATCGGTTGCAAATCTGCCATGATTGTTCCCCTACTGGCACGGGGACAAATTTTAGGAGCCATTACCTTAGTGGCATCTGATTCCGAACGCCACTATGAATCATCAGATCTGGCTTTAGCTGAAGACTTGGCTAACCGGGCTGCTCTAGCCGTAGATAATGCCAGAATTCACCGCGAAGCCCAGCGAGCGCGACAAGCTGCCGAACGCGCTGCCAACCGCACCGCCCTCTTGCAAAGGATTACTGCGGCTCTTTCAGAATCTTTAACCATTGCTCAAGTTGCCAAAGTAGTTGTTACCCAAGGTACAGTTTCCCTAGGGGCGGCGGCGGGGGTAATTACCCTGCTCAGTCACAGCGATGATATTCTCCAGATTGTGCAAGCGGTGGGCTATCCCCAAGATATTATTGATGGTTGGCAGCAATTCCACCTGGATACCCCGGCTCCCTTATCAGATACCGTCAGAACTGGCGAAGCGATTTTTTTGGAAAACCAAACAATTTTTCTAGCTGCCTATCCGGATTTGCGGGAGATAATTGCTCAAACACCCTATCAATCTTGGGCGAGCATTCCCCTGATTATTGAAGGTTATCCAGTGGGCGGGATGGGGTTAAGCTTTGAGCAACCCCGACATTTTAGCGATGATGACCGCAATTTTATGCGCTCTTTAGCCCAGCAATGCGCTCAGGCGATGGAACGAGCCTACCTCTACGAAGCGGAACAAAGCGCTCGCACGGCTAGCGAAGCGGCTAGAAGTGCTGCCGAAGCAGCCAACCGGATGAAAGATGAATTTCTGGCGATTGTCTCTCACGAATTACGGACTCCCCTGAATTCAATTCTAGGTTGGGCGCAACTGCTGCGATCGCGCAAATTCGATCCTGCCAAAACCGCCGCTGCCATTGAAACCATTGAACGCAATGCCCGCTCCCAAAATCAGTTAATTGAAGATATCCTAGATGTTTCTCGAATGCTGCGGGGCAAACTAAAATTAGAAATTCGCTCTGTTGATTTAGTGGCTCTGATTGAGGCTGTTATTGAATCCGGACGACCTGCCGCCACTGCCAAAGCCATTCAAGTCGAGTTTGTGGTTGAGATTAAAATTGGGGCGATTTCTGCGGATTGGAATCGCCTGCAACAGGTGGTGTGGAATCTGCTTTCCAACGCGATTAAATTCACGCCTGCGGGGGGGCGAGTGGAAATCCGACTCTCGGCAGCCGAAAAGTTTCTGGATGAAGACGACAGTCAAAGTACCGCCACCGCTTGCGTCCAAATCCAAGTCACTGACACAGGACAAGGAATTAGTGCCGAGTTTTTGCCCTACGTTTTTGAACAGTTCCGCCAAGCTGACAGCGGTACTACCAGAGCCTACGGGGGATTGGGATTGGGATTAGCCATTGCTCGCTACCTAGTGGAGTTGCATGGCGGCAAAGTTTGGGCAGAAAGTCCGGGGAAAGGACTAGGTGCTAGGTTTACTGTCCAATTACCCTTATTATCTGGCAGTCCCGCCCTGATCAAACTGGCGCATAATACTCCAGAAGCATTACCCCTAGATTTTTCGACACCGTTACCTTTGGCAACAACGGCAGCACGACTGGATGGATTGCAAGTGCTAGTAGTTGATGATGAGGCAGATACGCGGGAGTTTCTGAGAGCAGTGCTGGAAGAGTATGGCGCAAAAGTGACCGCAGTAGCATCGGCAGCAGAAGCTTTATTAACCTTGGCAAGCGATCGCCCCGATGCCATTGTCAGCGATATTGGGATGCCAGAGCAAGATGGCTACTCCCTGATCCGGCAAATACGGGATTGGGAAACCCAACAAGGATGGCAAATTCCTGCCTTGGCGCTGACAGCCTATGCCCGGGATGAAGATTGTCATCAGGCACTGTTAGCTGGTTTTCAAAAGCACGTTACTAAGCCAGTGGAACCTGCCTATTTGGTGGAAGTTTTAGCCCATCTTACCTCCAGCCTAACTCCCCATTAAATCAGTCAAATCTATCAATTTAAGTTCCGGTAATTTCTTTTTCCCCAACCGGAACAATTCAATAAAATTAAACGGCTTGCCGATACATCCGCTTGCCCCTAAGTTCAGAAGTTCTTGATGGATATTATCAGTAATATTCTCACCGATAAAAATCACCGGAATATTCGCTGTTTTGCTTTGGGAGCGGAAGGCATATAAAATCCCGTGGCCTTCCGCCAAAGATATATCTAAATCAAAAAAAATCAATTCTGGTTGTAGGGCGATCGCCTGCTGCAACCCAGTGACACTATCTTGGGTATCAACAATTGCAAAATTCGCTAGTTCTAGGAACATCGTCAGAGATGCCCTTAAGTCACTGTCTTGTTCAATTAATAAAGCTTTCTTCATCGAATTCAATGCAAAGCTAAGGCAATGTCTTAACATTCATGCCCCGTTATTGATGGTATTTTTCTACTCTAATTCAAAAAAAATTGGAATGGTTTGAGGCTTCTATAAAGCCCTTAAGTATGAATGCGATCGCCTAATAAAATTGATCTTAAAATTAATTGAAAATACTGACAAATTTGCCCAAATAGCCATTAACCAATATAGAATTTACGTACTGGACAAACTGACCATGATATGAGTAGGCGAAATGGGGAGTTCTAGGCTACTTCCCCGCCACTCCCCTAGTAGGCTGTCAAGGTGGTTTGCCGACTAGCCGCATTGCAACTAAAAGTTTAAAAAGAGAGATAAAAATATGACATTTGCTGGTCAAGTAGCAAACTCGCTGGGCAATCGCTACGAAGGTAGTTGGACTGTGCATTGTATGGTCGATGTTATGGATGAGAAAGCAGATTCGATTAAACTAGGAGATTGAAATGATGATCTGCGTAATTTGCAAGCACGGACAAACCAAACCAGGGATAACCACAGTGACTCTGCACCGAGATGAATGTACAATTATTCTTAAAGGTGTTCCCGCAGAGATTTGTGACAATTGCGGCGAATATTACTTGAGCGATACTGTCACCGAACAAGTGTTGCAGCGAGCCGAAGTCGCCATCAATAATGGTGCAGAAGTGGAAATTCTACGATATGCTGCCTAAAAGCGATCGCCTCTCCTAATGTTTTTTCAGGTAGATGACAAGGGCAATAATGGCTCCAGCTAATAAAATCCCCCCTACAACTGCTAGAGCAATCTTCCAGGCGCTGTAAGGGCGATCGCCTTGGACTTCCCCGGTGCGAGCATTAATTAATACTTGATATCGTTTATTTTGATATCGATAGGTTGCCATCCATACCGGGAGAAAAATATGCTTAAAAGTTATGGAATTGTAACTTGTGGAAATATTACTTACTCGCTGTTCATCTCCACCAATATCGCGACAGACATCGGAGTGAATGACATTTTGCATGACAGTTTTAGCAGTTTCAAAACCCTCTTTCAAAGTCACTTGCGCTCTTTGGGCTTGAAATCCCGCTAAATAAGAAGGTTCGTAAGTTACCAAAGATTGTTTTAAATGCCAAGGCTCTAAAGCATCTAACCGCTGGCGATTAACTAACTTGGTGGCAGCAATCAAAACATCATCAAAAAAACGATCGACTCTGCCAGTTACCCAATACCAATTGGTGTAACGTACCTCGCGGGTTTTTGTTTCCGATTCCCCCTGTTCGTTTCTTTCTTCGTAGGTTTCGGTCACATAATAATATTCCCCCCGTTCCCCAGAATAGTTGCTGGTGGTATAGGCATCGTAAGTCCAAAAGGGTAAATAAACTCCTTCAATTTTTTCTTGTTGGGCTAGTTGCTGCAACTCATTGGGAGCAAACCATAAACCTTTTAACCACTGACGAATATTTTCTCTGGCAACTTTAGATCCAACCACAAATGGTACAATGGCTTCGGGAGCAATGGTAGGTTGAGCAGTTTTGGGTTGGGCAACAATGGCAGCAGCACAAAAGGGACAATTCCCGGCGACGTGAGAAGGTTCAAAAGTTACTTTTGCGCCGCAGTTGTTACAACCCACTTCTAGGGCGGTGGCAGATAAAACAGCTAACTTATTTTGATTGGTTTCGAGATATTCTTGATAGGAGCGCTCTTGAACTGTTTCTAAACTTGGGGCGATCGCTTCTTCATAACCGCAGTAGGGACACTTCAATTTACTAACTTTGGGATTGAATTCCAAGTTAGCGCCACACTGAGTACAGGGATATTGTTGTGCGGATGATGGTGATATTGTCATAGCAATATTGACTCTTCCAGTTTGTAGTTGGGCTTTAGCCCTAATCCGGGATGCTCAAGCCCAACTACGAACTTTTTCTAATTAAGGTAGCAAAGAGGCTAATTCTGGTAATTCCGAGGCTTTTTTCCAGCCATTTTGTCCCGCTTTCCACAACAAGGTATCGGGAACAATCCCTTGTTGGGCTAATTGACTTGGACTAAAAGGCCCTAAACGCTGATTATTTTGGTAAATAAACCACTCCGTTTGCACTGGTGGCGGTGGGGGAGCCACTGGCGGCGGCGGCGGAACTGCGGCAAAGGCTGAGGTCAATTCCGACAATTCCGAGGCTTGTTTCCAACCATCCAATCCCGTGCGCCAAACATAACTTTGGGGAGTAATTCCCTGTTGGATTAATTGATTGATGGTAAATGGTCCTAACCGCTGTCCGTTGTCAGAAATATACCATTGGGTTTGTCCCAGAGGTGGTGGGGGAGCCGCCGGGGGATTTTGCTGTTGTTGAAATCCGGCTACTAGCTGCTGTCCCATCGCCAATCCTACCCCCAAATCTAGGGCGGGATTGCCCCCACCAGGATTTTTAGAAGAGTTTTCAATGGCATTAGCCGCTTGATATTGGGCATATTGCTGCATATTTCCCAATAGTCCAATGGAAGCTCTTTTATCCAGAGCGGCTTCCACTTCTGGCGGCAAGGAGATATTTTCAATTAGCAGTTGGGTGACTTGCAATCCCAACCCCTGCATATCAGATTGAATTCCAGCACAAATTTGGTTGCTCATTTCCCGGTATTGGGAGGCAAAATCCAGCAGGGGAATGTTACCTTTGCCAATCCAACTAGCAACGGAGGTGACAATATTGTTGCGGAGGTGGTCGCTAATTTCGTCTACTTGGAATAGTCCATCGGTGCTAACTATTTCCTTGAGGAAAACTGCTGGGTCTGCCACTCTAATACTATACGTGCCAAAGGCGCGAAGCCGCACTGGACCTAATTCCGGATCGCGAATGGTGATGGGGTTGGCGGTTCCCCATTTCAAGTTAGTAAAGACGCGGGTGCTAAAGAAGTAAACTTCGGCTTTGAAAGGGGAGTTGAAACCGTACTTCCAGCCTTGGAGAGTGCTGAGGATGGGTAAGTTGCGGGTATAGAGTTCGTGCATCCCTGGATCGAAGATATCCGCAACGTGACCTTCATTGACAAATATAGCTACTTGACCGGGACGGACGGTTAATTTCGCACCCTGTTTAATTTCGTTGTTGTGGCGCTCGAAACGGTAAACAATTGTGTCGTTGCTGGAATCCAGCCATTCAATAATGTCAATGAATTGACCGCGAATGCTCTCAAAGAGACCCATGGGCTGACCTCCAGCTTAGTAAAAATCATGATTTTGTAGGGGTAGCGCCCCCGTGCCTACCCCAATCTGGCGGGGCAACCACGGGGGGATTGCCCCTACATAGAATGAACAGCCTTGCTCTCCCGAAGGGAGTTGAAACGGAGTACAATTATCAGCAAAACTCAACATTTAAAATTATAATATGGCGATCGCTCCCCCAGGAGTATTTTTCAACAATGCTTTGGGATATTTCCTCTCTGCGCTCGATGCCACGATGGTATTACAGAGCGATGTAGAGGTTTGGCAGTGGTTCGCACTACTCATGGGAGCGATCGCACTTTTCTTTTGGCTTCAGCAGCATGGTTCTTCCCCTCCCAAAACTGCCTGGGATAGCAATGTGCATCTGCGCGATCGCGCTTTAGCTGCTAGTTACAATGGCATTGTGATTTCTGATGCCCGACAGCCTGACTTACCTGTAATCTATGTTAATCCAGCTTTTGAAAGGATTACAGGTTATTCCGCTGCGGAAGTTTTAGGTAAAAATTGTCGATTTCTCAAAGGCTCCGACTGCGATCAGCCCGAATTAACTCAATTACGGGCGGCGTTGCAAGCTGGCAAACCTTGTATTGTGATTTTGCGGAACTATCGTCGGGATGGTACGCTATTTTGGAACGAACTCAGCATTTCGCCGATTTATGACAATGCGGGAACCCTAACTCACTTCATCGGCATTCAAACCGATGTAACGGAGCGGAAGCAATTTGAAGCTGCTTTGCAACAAGCTAGGGATCAGATGAGAGCAATCTTAGACGCAGTGCCAGGGGTAGTATCTTGGATTAACTCCGATTTGCGTTACATCGAGGTTAACCGTCACTTAGCCAGAAATTTTAATCTGCCGCCGGAAGATTTCGTCAATCAACAAATTGGTTTTATTAAACATCGATCTAGCGCTCAATTTGCCGAATTAATGGCACAGTTTTTTGCTAGTTCCATGACTGAGATTTCTCAAGAAACTGTGGTTGAAGTTGATAATCAGGAGCGTAATTATCTGTTAGTAGCGCAAAAATACGATCGCGATCGCGCTGCTTTTTCGGTGGGGATTGATATTACCGAGCGCAAGCAAGCTGAAGAAGCTCTCCGGGCAACTACTTCTAGACTGACAGCGCTGATGGCGAATTTACAAGCCAGTGTCTTAGTCAAAGATGAGTGGCAGCGGGTAGTCCTAATTAATCAGACTTTCTGCGATACCTTTGGCATTGCCACTCCGCCATCAGAATTAATTGGGACTGATTTTTCCGAATTTTCCGAACAACAAAAATGCCGATTTGCCGAGCCAGAGAAATTTGTCCAACGAATGAAAGAAATCTTAGCAAATCGCCAAGTTGTGACTAATGAAGAATTGCTGCTGGCAGACGGAAGAACCTTTGAGCGGGATTATGTGCCAATTTTTGTGGCAGAAACCTACTGCGGTCACTTGTGGATGTATCGGGATATCACCCAACGCAAGCAAGCTGAAAAAGCCCTATTAGTTACTCAAGAAGAATTGCGGCAAGCCTTAGCCAAGGAGAAAGAATTAAATGAATTAAAATCTCGATTTATTTCCATGACTTCTCACGAATTTCGTACCCCCTTGAGTACGATTCTGTCTTCGGCAGAATTGCTGGAACATTATCGGCACAAGTGGACGCAAGAAAAGCAACTCTCCCACATTCAACGAATTCAAATCGCCGTCAATCACATGGTACATTTGCTGAATGATGTGCTGATTGCGGGTAAAGCCGAGGCGGGAAAATTAGAGGCGAGCAGAACTAAATTGAACTTGGAGAAGTTCTGCCGGGAGTTAGTAGAAGAAATTCAACTCAGCAGCCAAAATCACCACGCGATCGCCTTTTCTTGTCAAGGCGACTGCACTGATTGCTACTTAGACGAGAAATTGTTACGCCAAATTCTCAGTAACTTACTCTCCAATGCCCTGAAGTATTCTCCCCTCGGCAGTGCTGTCACCTTTCAGCTTGCTTGTCAGGAGTTAACAGTTGATAATAATTGCAGTCAGGGCGAACAAGTGGTACTTTTCCAGATTCAAGATCAGGGGATTGGTATTCCTGTCGGCGAACGGGAATTATTATTTGATTCTTTCTACCGAGCCACCAATGCTAGTCATATTCCCGGTACTGGGTTAGGATTAACCATCGTCAAACGATGCGTGGAGGCTCATGGGGGTCAAATTAGCGTCAATAGTACCGCAGTAGGGACAACATTTACTGTCACCCTACCGATGGCAGTTGAGGACAGAAAAATTTAATCAATAGCTGAAATAGCTGATATGGCAAAGATCTTAGTGATTGAAAATGAGATGCTAGTGCGAGAAAACCTGCTAGAACTCCTAGAAGCAGAGTCATTTGTGGCGATTCCCGCTGCCAATGGAAGAGAAGGGGTAGAGATGGCGATCGCCCAGCAACCGGATTTGATTCTTTGTGATATTATGATGCCAGAGTTGGATGGTTATCAAGTTTTAAAAGCCTTGCGCCAACATCCCCTAACGACAACTATTCCCTTCATTTTTTTAACTGCTAAGGTAGCCAAAGCTGATTTCCGACAAGGGATGGAATTAGGCGCAGATGACTATCTTACCAAACCATTTACTAGAGAGGAATTGCTGGGAGCGATCGCCAGTCGGCTAGCCAAACAAAATTCGATGCGATCGCGGGGAATGAAGGAAATTTCCCCCGCCGAACTCTCCCTAGAAACTAGCCTCCGGGAAGCTTTAGAACGGGATGAATTGCAACTTCACTACCAACCCCAAGTCCATCTAACCAGCGGGGAAATTATTGGCGTTGAAGCCTTAGTCCGCTGGCAGCATCCCGAAAAAGGTCTGGTTTCCCCAGTGGAATTTATTCCCCTTGCCGAAGCCACAGGTTTAATTATTCCGATTGGCGAATGGGTGTTGCGAACTGCCTGCCAACAAGCGAAAGTTTGGCACTCGGCTGGATTTACCGACTTGCGAGTATCAGTTAATTTGTCTAGCAGTCAATTTGCCCAACCCCAACTTAGTCAAAGAATTATTGAAATTTTAAAGAGTACGGGACTAAATCCCAATAACCTAGAATTAGAAATTACTGAAAGCCTGTTAGTCAAAGATATTGCCGGGGCGATCGCCATCTTCAGCGAATTACAATCCTGGGGGATTCACATTGCCATTGATGATTTTGGTACAGGTTATTCTTCTTTAAACTATTTGAAACAATTCCCCCTCAACAATCTCAAAATTGACCGCTGTTTTATCCGCAATATTAATGGCGATCCTGCCAACATTGCCATTACCACCGCCGTGATTCAAATGGCGCACAATCTTAATTTAGAAGTCATTGCGGAAGGCGTGGAAACTGAAGCCGAATTACTATTTTTATCCCAACACGGCTGCGATGCCATTCAGGGTTATTTCTTCAGCCGCCCATTACCAGTATCGGAATTTGAAGAGTTGTTATTTTCGGGCAAGCGCTTACCTCTGCAAATTTGTGAATGTTTTGGTTCGCCGTTCAAAATTTAAGCGATATCTGTGGTAATATCGACTATTGCAGCGTAACGCACTGCCTACCAGTTAACGGTGCGTTACGCGATCGCTTGAGCGCAGCCGATAGCGCAGCGTGGCGACAGCCATAGGCTATACGCACCCTACTACTTGATAAAAAGGCACAAAGTCAACAGCCTAGGCAGAGCCTAGGAACGAGTAGAATCTTTACTGATATTTTATGGCAGGACACAGTAAATGGGCGAATATTAAACGGCAAAAAGCCAGAGTTGATGCCGTCAAAGGTAAAACTTTTACCCAACTCTCGCGGGCAATTATTGTGGCAGCGCGGCAAGGTTTGCCAGATCCAGCGGGGAATTTTCAGTTACGAACAGCCATTGAAAAAGCCAAAGCTGCCGGGATTCCCAATGAAAATATTGAACGCGCGATCGCCAAAGGTGCAGGCACTTGGGGAGCCGGAAATGCGCTAGAATCCCTCCGTTATGAAGGTTATGGACCAGGAGGTGTAGCGATTTTAATTGAAGGGTTAACAGACAACCGCAACCGTACTGCCGCTGATTTACGCGCCGCCTTTACTAAGCGTGGCGGCAACCTGGGAGAAACAGGTTGTGTTGGTTGGATGTTTGAGCAGAAAGGTGTTGCCAGAATTACTGGGGTGGTAGATGAAGAAAAGTTATTAGAAGCCTCTCTGGAAGGCGAAGCCGAATCCTACGAGTTAATTACCGAAGAGGATTTTCAAGGGGCTGAGGTGTTTACCAAAGTTGAAAATTTAGAAAATCTCGAACGCACCTTAAAAGGTCAAGGTTTTGTTGTTAGTGAAGTAGAATTGCGCTGGATTCCTCATAATACTGTAGAAGTTAGCGATCCAGAATTAGCGCGATCGCTCCTCAAATTAATTGATGCCCTAGAAAGTTTAGACGACGTACAAAGCGTCACCGCTAACTTTGAAATGGCAGAGGAATTAATCTCTATCAATATTACTTGATGCTCAATTATAACTCTGACTACCATGAGCGATTTCCCCACCGAACTCCCTCTCATTCCCCAATGGCAACCTGCCACTTGGGATGATTATCTAGAAATTTCTGAAGATCCCAATCTAGCTTTAGACCAAGTGAGGATATTTTTTAATCAAGGATATCTGTTAGTTGAAATGGGAAAAGAAGGAATCAGCCATGCTAGTATTAACAATCTATTCACGACGATCTTTGCTTTCTGGTTTAGTCGCCAACCAGGGGAAAGTTTTAGTTCTTTGGGTGGTTGTGTAATTGAGAAGCCCAAACAGCGAGCCGCCGCCCCAGATCAAGTTTTATATATTGGCGACGGCGCACCTCATTGGGAAGAGGGAGAACCAAGGCGAATTAATCTCAGGAAGTGGCGAGTTCCCGATTTAGTTGGTGAAGTTGCTGATACAACTTTAGCGAGCGATTTAGATGAGAAAAAACAGCTTTATGCCGCCTTAGAAATTCCTGAGTATTGGGTGACAGATGTGAAAGGAAAACAGGTATTGGCATTTCGCTTGCAAGAGGATGGCAGATATCACCAATGCCAATATTCGGTGGCACTTGAGGGGTTGCCCATTGCGCTCTTGGAGCAAACTTTAGAACAACTAAATCGGGTAGATAATGGCATAGCGGCACTTTGGTTTGCCGAACAAATTGCCAATTTATAGGAAAAAACGGTAATTTCTCTGCCAGATGCTAATTATTTCCGGAGCGGGGAGTTTAGGTAGCGATGTTAACTAATGCAGGCATTGCTACCGAGGGCGCTACCAATCTTGACTACTACCACTTCTACTCGCATTGGCGATCGCCACTATACAGATCCGCCTAAACTTTGGCAATCTTTAATCGTTGCCTCGATTTTAGTTCATTTCTTTGGGCTAGGACTGGTACAACTGTTGATGATGCGGCAGAGTGGAGTCACCTCAAAGGCCGCGCCAGTAGGAATTGAACTGATTGCCGATAATTCTAAAATTACTACGCGATCGCCCCAACCGCCCACCAAATCTTTACCCCAAAAGCCGACTAATCAAGTCGCCACAGCCACCCCTAAAAAACCAGCAATTCCTTCTCCAGCGCCCCAGGCTCAAACCTCACCTGTGAAAGTGAGATCTCAACCCAAAGTTTTGCCGCCAACTTCTGCGCGTCAACCAGCGCCAGTCTTGAAAATCACACCCAAAACTCCCAGCAAAATTGCTACTGTTCCCAGAGAAGTCCCACCAACTATTCCCAAAAAATCAGAAGCGCCTAAAACAGTAACGCCGTCAATTCCTCCCACACCTCCCAAAACCGCTGGCTCTCCTCCGGTTGCTCCTCCCTCATCCCCACCGCTGCAAAAACCCCAATTTCATGAGGAAAACCCCGCTAAGAAGGTATCCCCGGCTCAGGAAGGTAGTGGAATGATGGCAACTTTATTTGAAGTCCACCTCGCCAATGGCGGCAAAGACATCCCCGACAAACCCGCCAAACCCAAGAAAGAAAAAAAGGAATTTTCGTCTATTCTCTATCCAGCTAAGCAGGGACAAAAGTCAGAAGGCTTGCTGGTTTTGCGAGTGCTGCTATTAATTGACAATACTGGTAAGCCGACCATACAATCTGCTAAGGTATTACAGGGGAACCCCAACTTTAATCCCGATGAGTTTGTCAAAGGGTTAATTCAAGATTGGCAGTTTGAGCCTGCGTACTCTGCTGGTCAGGCCGTTGACAGTCTATTGGAGGCATCGATTAAGATTAGTCCCATGACGAATTAACTAAAAGATGCGCGATCGCCTTGCCATTCCATTGCCGATCGTGTTATGATGAGCAAGCACTAAAGTTAATAGATCAATTGCGGGCATGGTTTAGTGGTAAAACCTTAGCCTTCCAAGCTAAAGATGCGGGTTCGATTCCCGCTGCCCGCTTAGAAAAACACCTATAAAGCACAATCTCAGGAGTTTGGGAGAATGACCATCTCAACCGAGAAGAAAGTCTGGACAGATGAAGAATTTATGGTGCTATCCAAAGATGGGCATCGCTATGAATTGGTAGATGAGGAGTTGGTGGATATGGGCAATTCAGGCATGGAACATGGCTATATTGCCTGCATTTTGGTGACATTTCTGACCGCGTTTGTACAACAGCATAAGCTAGGCGCTGTCTGTGATTCAAGTACAGCCTTTACATTGCAGAAGGGAAATAAGCGATCGCCTGATGTTTCTTTTGTATCTAGAGAAAGACTTAAGGGCTTAAAGCGTCCACCACGCGGTTTTTTTCAGGGTTCCCCCGATCTCGCCGTGGAAATTCTTTCCCCCAGCAATACCATCGCCGAAATCCACGACAAAATTGTGGAATATTTCGAGAATGAAACCCGTCTAGTTTGGGTCATCCATCCCGATCAAAAATATATTTTAGTTCACCATACTCCCGAACCAGATCGTCTTTTACGCTCTTTAGATCGACTTGACGGAGCAGATGTCATCCCCGGTTTTTCTATGGCAGTTGCAGAACTATTTGCCGAATGGGATTTTTAGTAGAATCGCTAAGTCAAGATATGATTGAAGTTATAGTCTATCGCCCCCGCGCTCTGGCAATTGCGGCAGGCGATCGCCTTTAGCGCTGGGCTTCGCCCAATCGCGCTAGCGCCCCGCAGGGCTGCGCTTAACTGACAGAATCCATCGGCTTTGAGCAAAAACAGAATAACCGGGAAGTTGCGACTAGCAAAAACAGAATAACCGGGAAGTTGCGACTAAAAGTAGTTGGCACTGCCAACTGTCCCATTAAGCTGACAACGATGTTGATCCAGTCTAGAATTCTTGCCTCCCTTCACTATTTCCCCTCACGACCAGGCATTGAGTAATCTGAATGAGTAGTAACAATATCCCTCGACGCATTATTATTGGCGACGTTCACGGTCACTTCGATGGTTTAATGAGCCTATTGGAGGCGATCGCCCCTGGCTCTGAGGACAAGGTTTATTTCTTGGGAGACTTAATTGACCGGGGACCCAAAAGCTCCAAGGTAGTAGAATTTGTCAAACAAAGTGGTTATCAGTGTCTGCTCGGAAACCACGAACAAATGTTACTTGATGTGCTGGTGGATGGACAGTCCCACGGACCAGCACTGCATTCCTGGCTGTATAGTGGGGGACAAAATACTGTAAATAGTTATGGCGATCGCGGCATTCCCCAAGAGCATCTGGACTGGATTGCTTCTTTGCCTGTCTACTTAGATTTAGAAGATATTTGGCTAGTTCACGCAGGCATCAATCCTCGTTTGCCCCTAGAAGTCCAAACTGCGGATCAATTCTGTTGGATTCGAGACGAATTTCACAGCCTCTCCCAACCCTACTTTCCAGATAAACTAATTATTACCGGACACACTATTACCTTTACCTTACCCGGCGTTATGCCCGGAAAACTAGCCCAAGGCCGGGGCTGGTTAGATATTGACACTGGTGCTTACCATCCCAAAAGCGGTTGGTTAACGGGTTTAGACATTACCAACCGCCTAGTTTATCAAGTGAATGTGTTGCGGAAGAAATCGCGCCAAATGCCTTTAGCCAAAGCCATATCTCGCGTCGAACCCTCCCAAATCATCCCGCGCCGCCCGATGCTACGCTCTTAACAAAGCTTTCAGTTTAGCTTTGTAAGCTTTACTATCTAAGCCAGCGCCTTGATTCGCTTGAGCAGGATTGAGGGATTGATTCATCGAAGCAATCCGATCTTCTGTGGCGGGATGAGAGTTTAAGAAAGTTGGGGTTGACGAAGAACTGACGAGCTTTTTCATAAAAGCTGGCATAGCAGACTGAGCATAACCAGCCCTACCTAAATTTGCCAAACCTCTTTGATCGGCATTAAATTCATCTTCCCGACTCATGGGCAACCGGAGAGCCAATTCTACCCCAATTTGCACTGCTGTATTGGTATCCAACCCGGTTACTGAAGCTACGCCCCGCGCTAAGGCCATTTGCTTCATTTGCTCAACGGCGTGCCGTCCGGCAATATGACCAATTTCGTGACCAATTACGCCAGCTAATTGGGCTTCATTATCTGCTGCTACCATTAAACCAGCATTGATATAGACAAAACCACCCATAGTCGCAAAAGCATTAATGGCTTTATCGGCAACTACTTGGAAGGTGTAGGGTATGTTGGGGCGATCGCTTTTCGCTGCCAGTTGCTGTCCGATATCATTGACGTAACGAGTCAGTTGGGGATTATTATAGATGGGAACTTGGCTAGTTACTTCTTGATTGATCTGCTGTCCCAGCTGGACTTCCTGTTCGTCAGACATACTAGACAGCTGGATATACTGCACGCCTTGGATCAGGATGTCCCAAATAGAGAAGGCTTGACCGGGACGGGGAACAGTCAAAACCAGGCTCAGTGCTACTAGGACAGATACCAAGGGGTAAAACCAGGAACGGAGCGATCGCGCTAAAAAGGCCAAGGGGTTATACATACTACTTGTGTGGGTGAAATTAAACCAGAAACATTTATAACTAGAACACATCTAAAAATTAGTAGACGCAATTTCCTAGCATAAAGTTGCCCTACCTAGTAATTGCTGGCAAACTAGCAAAGATTCTCTTTATTATAAGATTTTTCCCGATTCCCTGTTCCCTGTTTCCACCCCGAAGGGGCTTGGTCATGTTAATCTGATCTCTTGTTCCTACGAAATTGAGTTGTCATCTTGCGTAGCTCAACTTACAATTAGACAACAGGCGAATCCTAACCCACAGCATGAAAGCTAGGTATCAGTACAGATTCTACCCAACTAACCAACAGCGACAGAGCCTAGCTCAGTTGTTTGGTTGTGTTCGGGTAGTTTGGAACGATGCCCTAGCAATTTGCCAGCAGTCTGAGAAGTTGCCAAGCAATAACGATTTGCAAAAAATGGTAATTACTCAGGCCAAGAAAACCGAAGCGCGAGAATGGTTGGCTAGGGTTTCAAACATTCCTTTGCAGCAGTCAGTGGCTGATTTGGGGGTGGCCTACAAAAACTTTTTTGACTCGCTTAAAGGCAAGCGGAAGGGGAAGAAAGTAGGGAGTCCTAAATTCAAAAAGAAGACGGGGAAGCAATCAGCACGATTTAGAATTGGGGGATTTTCAATCAAAGGTAGAGAAATCTATTTAACCAAAATTGGCAACATCAAGCCGATTTGGTCTAGAGAACTTCCCTCTTCTCCGTCATCTGTCACCGCGATCAAGGATGCGGCTAACCGCTATTTTTTGAGCTTTGTCGTAGAAGTTGAACCCGTTCAACTTGATGCTGAAAACCAAAGTATCGGGATTGATTTAGGGATTAAAACTTTTGCCGTAATGTCTGATGGATCTAAAGCCCAAAGCCCTAACTACTCAAAAGCAGACCGCAAAATTCGCCAGCTTCAGAAGAGGTTGGCACGTCAACAGAAAGGCTCAAATCGCCGAAATAAAACTCGTCGCCAAATAGCCAAACTGCACAATCAAATCGCCGATACCCGTAAAGACTTTTTGCATAAGCTATCTACCAAAGTCGTTAGGGAAAACCAAGCGATCATTTTGGAGGATTTAAACGTCTCGGGCTTGGTCAAAAATCGCCGACTTGCTAGAGCAATTAGTCTCCAAGGATGGAGAGAATTTAGGACGCTATGTGAAGCTAAGTCCCAGAAGTTTGGGAGAGTTTTTCACGTTATAAGTCGATGGGAACCAACCAGCCAAATTTGTTCTAAGTGTGGCTATAAATGGGGTAAAATCGATTTAAAAGTTCGTTCGGTTCGATGCTTGAAGTGCGGTACTGAACACGACCGAGACGAAAATGCCGCCAAAAATATAAATCAAGTCGGGATAGGGCATTGCCACGACTCTAAACGGACGCAGAGACAGAGTAAGACTATTATCGCCAGTGGCGAAGCTGCGCGTTCGCGTAGCGATGCCCAAGGCATACGGTAGCATCAGTCAGTGAAGCGTCAAGAATCACCGTGGCTTCAGCCCAGTGAGTATGTCAAAAAAGATTGAGCTAGGAAAAGTTGTTAATGAAGATTCTGGACGCGCAAGGTCGCTTATTCGGTAAAGTCAGTATTTTAGACTTGCTGGCTGGCTTAATGATTTTGCTGATATTGGTAGGCGTTTTCCGGCCTTCTGTGGCTCAAGTCATTTCCACTAAACCCATTGAAGTCGATGTAGTGGTGCGAGGGTTGAGTGTATTGAAGCCTGAAGAATTGCGCCGCCAATTTGAGGAAGAGAAGAAGACCAATATTATCATTCGCAATCAGCCTTATGGACAGATAGACATTAAATCTGTCCAACCCCTCCCCAGAAATGTCGTTGTACCGCAACCAGATGGCTCGGTGAAAGCTCTGCCCGATCCCAGACCAGAGGCATTCAGCGTTGATATGATTATGACTCTGAGTGGCAATGCTCAAATTACCAATAATGGGCCAGTCCTAGGAAATACCAAAATTAAGGTAGGGATTCCAGTGGAACTGGAAGGTTTGGAGTACGATTTCAATGCCACCGTGATTGATATTCGCATCAAGGAATAAGAGGTGACAACCCACTGGTTTGTGGTTGATGCCAGATAAGTCTAAGCGATCGCCGGATAGCATTAGTCTATATAACGCAACCCCCGCCCATGATCTTCATCAATCCCAAAATTGACTTTGCTTTCAAAAAAATCTTTGGCTCCGAAGATAGCAAAGATATCCTAATTAGTTTCCTCAATGCCCTGATCTACGCAGGCCAACCCGTTATCCAAGACCTAGAAATCCATCCCTATCTTGCCCCAAGAATTAGAGGACTTAAATCGACTTATCTAGATATCAAAGCCAAAATCGTTGAGGTAGACACAGCCGAAGAGCGCACTGTCATTATTAAGATGCAAGTTCTGAACATCGAAGGATTTGAGAAAAGGATTTTATACAATGCTGCCAAATCCTATTCCATCCAACTTGGTTCAGGATATGACTATAGCTTACTCAATCCCGTAATCGGCTTAACTATTACCGATTTTGTGATGTTTAAAGAACTGGATAATGTCATCTCCAAATTTATTTTAAAGGAAAAAGATTTTCTGATTGATTACCCCGTTTATGACATTGAACTGATTTTTGTAGAATTGCCCAAATTCAAGAAGGAACTATCAGAATTGACAACCATTATCGATAAATGGCTATATTTCATGAACAAAGCCAGATATCTCAATGATGTTCCTGAAGTGATGGGTGATATTCCTGAAATTAAGAAAGCATTTCATATTGCTAATCAAGCAAATTTAACCCCTGAAGAATTGGACGATCAGGAAAAAAACGAGTTTTTTATTCACGATCAACGCAATTTCCTGAACAAAGCTGTGACTAAAGCCGTGAAGCAAGCTGTTAAGGAAGCTATGCAGGAAGGGCGAAATCTTGGTATCCAACAAGGAATTGAACAGGGAATTGAACAGGGAATTGAACAGGGAATTGAACAGGGAATTGAGCAGGGAATCGAGCAGGGAATTGAACAGGGAGCGCAGCAAAAAGCGATTGAGATTGCGAAAAAGATGCTGAATTTGGTGGAAGATCGCACGATTTGCGAAATTACTGGTTTATCTATAGATGAGTTGGACAGACTAAAAACTTCGCAAGAGTAAAAATATGAACAGAAATTTAAAAACCATGAAAATTCCAGAAAATATCACTTTTGAACAGGCGATCGCCTTGACTGAATCATTACTAGATAAAATGGCAAAGGGAGAGTTACCCCCAGAAGAAATTACCAATGCTATCGCCGAATTAGTCCCAACTCAAAATGGGGCGCGAGGCTTTTTTGTCGCCTACCTCACCTCAGATCATCCCTTTGCCGACAATCATCCCCCAGAAGTTTTACAGGGGTTGAGTTCTCATCCCCTGGCTATTGCCGAACTGTTAGCCAAAAATCTCGCCATGTCAGCCGCTATGGTACTAACTCATCAGCGAAATGGCAACGAAGAGATGGCACAATCTTCGGCAAGAGTGCGCGATCGCTCCAAAACTCTGATTAATCAACTAAACTTACCAGAAGTTTGGGAAAAGTGCCAGCAACTGCAAACCGCTGCTACCACAGGGGAAGGTCAATATCAAGCTTTTTTAGAACGTTGGGGCTACGATCGAGAACAACTACAGTTAATGATTGACAATCTCACTTTTGCTCCTGAAGTTCGACTACATCCCGCTTGATAGTGACATCATACTTACCAAAAAAGTCATGTCCCAGCAGTCCCAAATCTAACCCTGAACCAGCGATTGAAACTTGCACATCTGTCGCCACAATTCCCCCCGCTGCCATCGAACTGACATAGCCAAAGGAAAATTCTACTCCATTCGAGCTAGCCGTATCAGCCTTAGTTTTACCCGCTGGCACAATCGCCAAGGCATCCGCCATTTTTTGGGTAATTAAAGTGTTACTAGCCCCAGTATCTAAAATCATCTCAAAGGTTTGGCTCCCATTAAAAGTAACATCAATTACTGGCGCACCCCCAGAACGCCGTTTAATGGGAATCGTAAATACCTCCGGTGCAGTAGTTGGTTCGATACCAGTAGATTCTCCCATCGTCACAGTCACTGGTGTTTTGGGATCTTTGGCAGCAGATTGATTTGGTGACTGTGCGATATTGGTTTTAGCACCCTTTGCCCGCTTAGTGGCATCTGCCAATTGCTGTTGGTATTGAGTAATTTTACTTTTAGCATCTTTACTATAGGGACTAGAATTAGGCACAGCTTTGAGCAGACTAATTGCCTCTTGCCAGCGACTAACCGCTAAACTCCAATCATCAGGAGATTGGGCAGATTCCGCGATGGTAGTGGCATTGGCAGCCAAATCTAGCGCCCTTTCATAGGCCACCGCAGGCGAGAGACTGGGTTTTGGTTTGGCTGGGGTGGGCGATTTTTGAGGACTCGCTGGAGTCTGAACAGCTAATTGAGGGCTGGGAGAGGCAGCGCGAGAAGTAGGACGCTTCAACAAATCAAGATAACTGCAAGCAGTACCAAATACAGCTAAGGAGCTAGCTAAAATTATTAAAATACCGCTCTGTCGAAGACCTTTCCGCATAAACTCCATCAAATTTCGATTACTGGCAGCAATTACAGGTATTATAAAACCTCATTCCGGCTTTAGTCGAACGAACAGGATTTCGAGACAAAATTAACTAAAAGTCTTAAAATCTGAGCTAATAGCCAGAATTGGTCATCGGATGGAGGGTGCGATAGTTCACCCAGTCAGGGTTACGCCTGCAAAGTAGACCTGAAGATCTTTGTCTAGGGTTTGCTAAACTATTTAGACCGTTATTCTCCAAGGGTGTCGCGATGAGTGAATTAGATACGACAGATATTGTAGGAATCACCGTTACTCTTTTAGGAGCGGCTGGTTTCCTGTGGCTGTCATGGCAAGCTTTACTAGCGATGAAGCAATAGACAGAAGTCAGAAGTAAATTAGCATCCTCCCAAAGTCTGTTAATTCACTTCTGATGCCAAAAATATTCTTCAATCGCCAATTATAAATCGGAGGGGTACGTGACAGCACTAGATGCCAACTTTATATTAGGAGTACCTCCAAAAAATATATCTGATAATAGTAGCCTTAATGGTCATGAAATCACTGATATAGTCCTAGCTGCTGCTAATTTTAAAGGTCATAATCTGCGCGGGGCAGACCTAAAAGGGAAAGACCTCAAAGGTGCAGATTTTCAAGGAGCCAACCTCAGCGAAGCTAATCTTAGCTATGCAGATATGATTGAGGCGACACTAATTGCTGCTAATCTGTCTTGGGCAAATTTGAGTGGAGCCTGCCTAAATTTAGCCCACCTGAGTGCGGCGGACTTGAAATGGGCTGACTTGAGATGGGCAAATTTAGTCGGAGCGGATCTCACTTCCGCTGATTTGAGATCGGCAAATCTCAAAAAAGCTAATCTTGTGGGAGCGAATTTAGAATTAGCCCAGATGTCTGGGGCTAATTTAGTCGGAGCCGATTTGAGTGCGGCTAATTTGACTGGGACAAATTTACGAAAAGCTGTTTATAATCAAACCACTAAGTTTACAGAAGGAATTAGTCTGCGAGAATTAGGAGCGTTCTTAATTGCCCCCCATGTTTCTTTATCAGGAGTCGATCTAAGCGAAGCAGATCTGAGCAGTGCCGAATTGAAATCTGCCGATCTCAGTGCTGCTAATTTGAGTAAAACTAATTTAGTTGGGGCTAGCTTAGAAAATGCTCACCTTGCTGGGGCGAATTTAATTGATGCTGATTTGAGCAAAGCTAATTTAAGATTAACTGTGTTTAGAAAAGCTGTTTATAGTAAAAAAACTAGGTTTCCTGATGGCTTCGATCCTAGAGAAGTGGGAGCTTATTTGATTGCTCCTGAAGCGGTTTTAGTGGGGGTAAATTTAAGCGGAGTAGATCTGAGTGGAGCCAATTTGAGAGCATCCGATCTGAGGGAAGCTAATTTTAGTAAGGTGGTGCTACGTGGGGTAGATTTGACCAAAGCTAATATGAGAAAGATTAACTTAGAAGGTGCTAATCTGAGCGATGCTGACCTGCGGGGAGTAGATATGACGGGGGCGAATTTACAAGATACTTATTTGCATCAGGCGGATCTCAGGAATGTTGATTTTACTAAAGCGGTTTTGCAAGGGGCTAATCTGATTGGGGCAGATTTGCGGGGCGCGGATTTGACTAAAACTGATTTGACGGGAGCTAATTTGAGTGGGGCAGATTTGAGTCAGGTAGACTTGAAAAGGGCTGTGTTGACAAATACCAATCTGACGGGAGCTGATTTGAGTGGTGCGATGTTGCCAGAGGGGTTTTGAAATGGGCGATCGCTTTCTCCCAAAATACCTCTGTTCGCAACCCTTGAATCCTAGTCAGCGCGATCGCCGAACTAATTATCTTTGATAAACTATATTCCTGTATGGGCATATAGATTATTAGTTAGCTCAATATATTAATTTTTGTAAACCTATTGACTTTGTTAAATTGTGAATTTAGTATCGTGATGGCAAATTAGCCAAGTTTTTTAATAATAGGAAGGATCGCGCCATGAGCATTAAACTAAGATTCCGACCAATTTCATTTAGCTGGGTGGCAGTACATCCAGAGCCAAAAGGGGTGATTCAATTCATTGCCGGGGCATTTTTTGGTACATTTGTTCCTAATCTTTTTTATCGCAATCTACTCCACTTTTTGTTCGAACAAGGTTATACAATCGTTTTACTACCCTACGACTTTACCTTCAACCATCTGAAAGAAGCTAGTTTTTTGATGGAAGAACAGTACCGGATCATTCCGGAAATTATTAGAATTGCTAAATTTGCAGGCTATCAATACGAAGTTTATTTTCAACAAAGGAACTTTTCTTGGATTGGTCATAGCCTGGGTTGCAAATATATTGCCCTTTTGGAAGCACTGAGTAGTATATTCAGTATGGAAAAAATTCGTTCAGTAAAGAAACTCCAAATAGCCAACGAAGAATTATTAGCATCTTCCCCCGCAGATGACAAAAAATGGATTGACCAAATTCTCTCTAAGGCAGAAATTAAATGGATTAGTTCAGAAGAAATTAACGATCTCATCCAAGAAGTCAAAAAGACAGCTAATCAATCATTAAAATTAACTCGGTTTTATTTGCAAGATGAAGATACTGATTCCTTTGAAACCGACAATTTTGTATTCTATAATTGGTTTATCAACGACCAAGCTTCTATTTTGTTAGCTCCGGCAATTACCGATACAGATGCAGCAATTCAGCCAAAGTTTTTGGCAGACTTTATTGATAGATTGGGGTTAGGAGTAAAGCCGACAAGGGATCAAACCTTTGAGTTAATTCAAAAAAATAACTTGTTTACTCTCATGGGTTTAGTCGCTTTTAAGTCCGATAACATTGCGAAATCAACAGTGGAAGAATTAGCCAAGCTCAAAAAACCATTGCCAGAATACCAGGAAACCCTCCCCGGCGGTCATTTAAAGCCTTTGGGGATTAGGTTATATAATCATTGCGTTCTGAATATCTTTGACAAACCTTGGCTGGAATCAGTTCAAGCTCGTAATGCAGCCCTTGAGCAGCATATTATTAATTTGCTCGTAAAGGTGAAAGATCTTTTGCCCAAGGTATGATAGTCAATGGAGGAATTGCTTTCAGGCAGTTTCTGATCGATCAGAAACTGCCTGAACAAAAAGCCCCTAAAAAAGCACAAAGTCAACAGCCTAAGCAGAGCCTCTCAATCGGCATTCCCAGGCAGAGCCTGGGAACGAGTAAAAACCTAACTACAAACCTCGTTAATGTCAAATAGAATCTATGGGGAGTATTGCGAGTGAATGCCGCTGAACAAGCCACAAACATTAAATTCGCCAGTAAAATTGCCAGCATTGTTAATTTGTTTCGATTGGAATTTCCTGATGCCAAAGCTGATTTAAAGCCCTGGATGAATGACCCCGATACAAAAGAATTAGTCGATCCAGATTCGATTGATATCGGCTTTCATTTTCCCGGCAGAAGCCGATTATTTCAAAGTCGCAGCATCCTCTTGCAAATTCGCTTGTCCAAAAGCGATCTCTATGGTTCTTGGCGAGCAATTGGCGTTGAATTAGCGGGATTTGACCATACAGGAAAGCAATGGTGGCTGTCTACTGTTGATGATTGGAGTTTTATCGGGGTGTCGCAACCAGTTACCGATGTGGCAGCAAAACTGAAACATTTTTGTCGGCAAACCTATGAAGTTTTTAATGGCGATTAGGAGTATTTAACTTTTATACCTGATTTTCAAACTCAAAATGATCCCATTCAAAATCAAGGTGACTAAATTGGCCAAAATAATCGGTAAGGCTTGCAAATACAGGCCGTAAATCAACCACAAAAATACCCCGATGTTGAAAGTTATCAACATTCCTAGGGAAAAATCCTTGGCTGATTTGGTTTGCCAAGTTTTGATGACCTGGGGTAAAAAAGCAATGGTAGTAAAAACTCCTGCCACTAAACCTAAAATATTAATCCAATCCATGTTTTGACTAATTATGCTAAAAGATTTCAGGTTGCCCAATGCCATATTAGGGCAAGGAGAATGGCAGCGATCGCGCCAATCACAGTATTAATAATATTCACGACTTCGTTGGTTAACCAGTCAAATTTGGTTTGTAAAGTTGCCCCAATCAAGCTTTCTAAATTGGTGGCAATTAAAGCGGCGATCGCGCACCAAATTATCCCCAAGCCATCAATTAAACCCACCGCCCAGGCAATGAGGGCGATCGCTATTGATGCCACCACTCCCGCCAAAGTTCCCTCTAAGCTGACTGCGCCTTCCGTGCCGCGTGGCACAGCTTGCCAAGTGGTAATCAGATAGGTACGCTGTCCATATGCTTTCCCAACTTCGCTGGCACAGGTATCAGAGAGTTTGGTACTCAGGCTGGCGGTATAGCCCAACAAGAGTAAAGCTCGCAGTTGAGGATCGGGAAAAATCAGCACGCCCAAGGCGCAAATTGTGCCTGCTAAAGCTGAACCCCAAACATTTTCTGGTCCCCTGGCTCCCGATCTTTTTTCAGCAATGCCTTGAGCAACTTTTTGCTCCCAACCAATCCGAGTGGCGCTGGAGCCAACTAAAAAATAAAACATCACGACTAAGTAACCTTGCCAACCGAGGATGCCCCAGATCGTTACCCCTAAAAACCAGGCGTGGAGCAATCCGGCGGGGGTAAGCAGCTTTTTGGGGGCAAACCAAGCGATCGCGGCTAAAAAGGAATTGAGGGCGATCGCAATTATCCAAGGATTGAACAGAATTGTCGGCGATAACCAGGTAAAAGAGTTAGACATCGTAGATTTGCTCAAATATCAAAGTAGCCATGAATCAAGTTTTATTCCATCTTGCCTTTCCTGTCACCGATCTTGCCCAAACCAAAACCTTTTATGGGGAGGGGTTGGGTTGCGAATTTGGGCGGGAAAACCAGTATTCCCTAGTTCTCAATCTCTATGGGCATCAAATCGTTGCCCATTTGACAAAGGAACCCCTAACTCCCCAAAAAACCATTTATCCCCGCCATTTTGGGTTAATTTTCACCGCTGCCGCCGATTGGGAAGCCTTGCTTACCAGAGCCAAACGGCAAAATTTACCCTTTCGGGAAGAACCTTTTCTGCGCTTTGCGGATTTGCTGATTGAGCATCGCACCTTCTTTTTGGAAGATCCTTTTCACAACTTGCTGGAATTTAAGTTATATCGCTATCCCGAAGCGATTTTTGGGGGGCGGGAATATGCCCAGGTGGGCGATAGGGTTTAAGGGGTTGTCTCAGCGCCGCTGCCACCGCCTGCAAACTTTGAGCATCCTGCACCATCATCGCATGGGCAAAAACCCGCACCTGAATATTTTCGGCCTCTGGCATTTCGGAACTATTGGCTGGGACAATAATAAAATCCCAAGGTGTCCAAATTGAAGTGAAGTTTACCTGCCGCAACCTTCCGGCATCGCGATTTAAATCCTGTAAAAAAGCACTTTGTGGACGCATTTGTTCAGTACCAATTCCCGGTAACAAATGCGCCATTTTTGTGCCGTGATGGGGGGCAGAAATGGTAATGAAGCGCCCAATCCGATCAATTCCTCCTAAGCGTTGCAGATAGTAGCGAGAAACAATTGCCCCCATACTAAAGCCTACTAAATCGATGGGTTGATGGGGGTCAAAATTTTGATGAATATACGCCGCCACTTCTTCAGCTAATGAATCTAAACCTATTTCTCCTAGATTAGATTTCAGATTCGGAGTCCAAACCTGCCAACCTTCTTGATTGAGGTAAGTTGCCATTGTCCGAAATACGCCAGCTTTTCTAAAAATGCCGTGAATCAGCAGCACTGGATTGCGGTTTTTCACTGTTTCCATTTCAACACCGTCTTTATTTGTCAGTTGTTCAGTAGGGTGCGTTACGCTGGCGCTAACGCACCATCAACGCTAAATCTAGAGACATTACAGAGTAAAATTGTTTATTGACGACGATACCATTGAGCAATTTGCTGAGGAGAAACACCTACAAAGTAGGCAATAATTATCAGTTGATTAATTAAGGTGGTTTTCCACACGCCTAGTTTTTGCCACCTCCGCGCCGAAGTTACCACTGGTAAAGGAATGATGGCGATTTTTCCGCGTTTCTGCGATCGCTGCATGATCTCAAAATCTTCCATAATGGGTAAATTGGCAAATCCCCCCAATGCCCAAAAAGTTTTGGTTTTTAAAAACATCCCCTGATCTCCATAGGGGAGGGAAAAAAAGCGCGATCGCCAATTCACTAAGTTCTCTATAATTCGGAAAATCCAGCGGGAATTATCAATTTTTAACTCAAAGGCTCCCACAACCAACTGAGAATTATTCTTTAAGGTTTGCCGAATGGCAGTATCAAAACCCCCAGGTAAATGAGTATCAGCATGGAGAAACAATAAAATCTCCCCCGTTGCCATTTTAGCTCCGGCATTCATTTGGTTAGCTCGCCCCGGAGCCGATGATAAAGTTTGGATTGGTAAGGATTGGGCAATGGCAACAGTTTGATCTTGACTGCCGCCATCAACTACAATAATTTCAACATCATGGCCTTGCTGAACTAATTGAATCGTTGTCGTCAAATTTGCCGCTTCATTTAAAGTAGGGATAATAATTGAGATTTTATCCAAATTTTTATCTCTTGATTTTGGTTGAAAATACTGCAATTTGCTATTCAAATTGCGGTTTAATTATTATGCGACCTTTCCGGTCAATATAACCCCATTTACCGTTAATTCTCACTCCGGCTAATCCATCGGAGAAGAAAGAATTATTTTCAAACTTAGATGGAATTACTTCCTTCCCAGATTTATCTATATAGCCCCATTTTTCGCCTACTTTCACCTCTGCCAATCCCTCCGAAAAGACAGAAGCATTGTCAAATTGCGGCTTGATGACAAAATTACCAGTTTTGTCAATATAACCCCATTTACCCTCAGCTACTACCCCTGCCAATCCTTCCACAAACCCAAAAGCATAATCAAATTGGGGTTTAATGACAATATTGCCAGATTTATCAACATATCCCCACTGATTATTTACTTGGACTGGAGCTAGTCCTTCTAGAAAGAGAAAAGTCCCCTCAAATTGCGGCTTGATGGTCAAATCACCTTGCTTGTTAATATAACCCCAGCGGTTATTCACGCTAACGGCGGCTAATCCTTCAAAAAATGGCGAACTACTGTCAAATTGGGGCTTAATAGCTGTTCTACCGGATTTATCAACATATCCCCATTTTTTATTCACTTGCACTGCCGCCATTCCTTCTAAAAACGGCAACCCATTCTCAAATTGGGGTTTGAAAACAAAATCACCCTGTTTATTAATATACCCCCATTCCTCGCCCACTCTGACTAACGATAATCCCTCCAAAAAAGGATAAGCTAGATCGAATTTGGGTTGGATTTTAAAATTACCTTTTTTATCAATAAATCCCCATTTGTCAGCAATACTAACGGCGGCTAGTCCTTCAAAAAAAGGAGAAATTGCATCAAACTTAGCGGCAATCTTAAAATTACCTTGCTTGTCGATATATCCCCATTTGTTGCCATCTCCTACGCCAGCTAATCCTTCCAGGAAAGGAGAGTAATCGTCAAAACCAAAGAAGATTTTGAGAAAGATATTACCGATGTTATTATTGGATGGGGATGCGGTTTGAGCGATTAAAGTTCTCAACGGCTTAGGAGTAGCGATAGCAGAACTTATACCAAAGTTTAAACTAACTACGGCGATCGCTGTCAGAATCGCCAAACCCATTAACTTAACGATTGGATTTGCCAGAATTTTTTTTAACAACATGATTTTCTCGGCGAATATTTTGACAAATTTAAAAGTTTGTACTTGAGCCTCCCGAATTAGGGCTAAAGCCCAACTACAAACTTTTTTACAATCCCACTAATTCTACAGTAGATACAGTTAAGGTTGCCAAATCGACTTGACGAATCGCATGATTATTGGTATCTGCAATAAATAGGCGATCGCTCGTCACGCTCAATCCCCCCGGCTCAGAAAATTTAGTCTGGACTCCTTGACCATTTTGATGACCTGAAGTTCCATCCCCTAATATTGTTTCGCATTTGCCTGTTTGGGGATTAACTCGCTTAATTTTATGATTGTAGGTATCTGCCACCCAGAGAAAATTTTGGGCATAGTCCACACCTAAACAGTGCTGCAATCGCACTTCAAACCCTTCATTATCAATATCACCAAAGCCAAATAATTCGCCACTACCACAGACGGTTCTAACTTGGGGTTTTTCTCCCAATCCCACAGCCCGAATGGAACTAACTTCGCTATCTGCTACAAATAATTCTTGTCCATCGCTGGCAATGCCACTAGGTTGAGCAAAAGCTGCTTGAGTTAGGACATCATCAATACAAGCTTCTTGTCCATTACCTGCATAGGTTCTGATTCTACCCGTACCCAGATACATTTCCCAAATTTGGTGAGAACCAGCCATAGCAATAAATAAAATATTGCCCTCTTTGGTTAAATCCCAAGGAGAATTTAAAGCTGTTTCCAAACCATTCCCACTAGGAGGGCGAATTTGATAGGTTTGTTCCCCTGTTCCCGCAATAGTTTTGACTACTTGATTGTTAAAATCAATGGAGCGCAAAACATGATTTTCGGTATCAGCAACATAGAGTAATTGGTTGACAGCATCAAAAGCCATCCCTTGAGGGGCAAAAAATTGGGCTTCTGCAAAAGAACCATCTGTTAAACCAGACTTGCCTGTGCCAATCACCTCTATCACTTTACCCGCCAGATTGCTGACGACAATCCGATGATGTCCAGAGTCGGAAATAAAAAGGCGATCGCTTTCTTCATCTGCTAACACTTTACCTGGAAATGCCAAGGGAGTTGATAATGGCTGGCGCTGTTTTTCCAGAATAATGCTAATTTCCCCAGGATTAATGGTTCCCTTTTTGGTATGGTCTTGAATTACTTGTTCCACCAACCGATCTAATACTTCTCGGTTGCCTTCTCCGGCTACGTAACCAATTACATATCCTTCGGGATCAATTAACATCAAAGTAGGCCAAGCACGGACTGCGTATTGCTGCCAAACCTCAAAGCCGCTATCTACTAATACGGGATGTTCGACATCATAACGCAGTACCGCTTGCCGAATATTTTCAACTTCCTTTTCATTATCAAACTTAGCCGCATGAACGCCGATTACTGTCAAGTTATCTGGATATTTTTGTTCCAAATACTTTAAATCTGGCAAAATGTGCAGACAGTTAATACAGCAATAAGTCCAAAAATCCAGAATCACCACTCGCCCTTTTAATTCTTTCAGAGAAAGTGGTTTTTCTGTATTTAGCCAAGGTTGATCTTGAGGAAGTTCCGGCGCTCGTACCCTGGGGGTCATTAGAGTCTCCTTTTTGCGCGATCGCGCAGATTTTTAGAAGCGGATAGAACAGCTATATTTTCCTACTTCACAGCAGGAGATTTTTCTTCATCTGTTGGCACTGATAAAGTCTCTGGTACTGGAATGCTAGTAGGAGATATTTCGGGTTTTGGCAAGTACCGACTGGGAATATTGACTTCTTCAGTTTTAGGAGCAATTGCTGGGGCTAATTTTTCTGTTTCAACCTCAATAGATGGTGTTGCTTTCACTTCAGGTATGGAATTTTCTACCTTTGGTGTCTTTGTTGGTTCTGGTTGGGGAGTAACTTCTACAGGAGTTGCTGGTTCTGATTTTGGCGCTTTTAATACTTCTGGTGCTGGAGTTGACTGGGGAACTTCGGGACTTGCCTCAGTTTTAGCAGGATTCCAGAAGCGATTGAAGAAACTACCTATTTTAGGTTTTTTGGTTTCCTGCTTTTCTTCTGTCTCTGGTGCGGATGTTTCTAATCCAGTTTCTACTGCATCAGTTACTGGGTTTGGACTTGCCGATGGCGATGGTATTGGTGTTACCGATGGCGATGGTTTTGGTGTTGCCGATGGCGATGGTTTTGGACTTGGCTGGACTTTTACCTTGTAATTAGGATCGATAATTCCTAACGCATCAGTTGCACTAATTTCACCCCGCAGCAATTTAGAAAGAGTATCTTTACCTTGCGGTTCGTAGATAATTAGTCTGGCAGTATTATTGAAAGTATTTTGAACTGGGTTGCCCTGTTCGTCTAGAAATTCTAGAGACACCAAATTTTTCCCAGGTTTAAAACCCTTGAGATAAATTGACTGCCATTGATCTAAAACAAAACTTTCGCCGTTCACTGTTGCCCGAACTCGCCAGTCCGCAATTTCATCCTGGGAATTAGCTTGCGCTACCAAATGTAGCGGCGCATTGGTGAGATAGAAGTCGAGCATAATTGGCTCGGCTCCATAACTACCCTGGGGACGACTGTAGGTAAGTAGCGGTTGGGCAGGATCGGGTTGATTTTCTCCCGTTTTTGCTAAAACATGAAAAGTAGTTTGGGCATAAGCACCTTCATTTTTAAAGCTTTCGTGCCAAGGCCGAGAAGCAAAGGCTCGCAAAGTATGGGTTCCAGGCAGGAGATCTTTAAAAATTAGCGGTTGGCTTAAATCATAAACGGCCTGATAGGTGCGGTTATCTAAAAGAACGTGCAGATGAGGTCCTAAACCAAGATCGGGATTTTGGAAAATCGGCAGGTCTTTTACCTGGAAGCGCACTTCTACTGTTGTATCGGGCAATACCGCATCTGCCTGCGGACTAATAATGCTGACTTGAGGCTGATAAATTTCTAATTTCTGGCGCAACTGCTGAATCACTTCTGGCGGGGATACTTCCGAAATTGTCCCTGCCACTTGGGTTCTAGACGTTCCTGGCGAATTAAACCCCGATGAATTGGAGGCGCGATCGCCACAACCAGCCATAACTACTACTAACATTGCGGCGATCGCCCACGAAAACAGCGATCGCCCCCATTGCCACTGCCAATTTATGCCCAACACGCAATTCAACTCCTAAGCAACCGACATCAAATTTAACACTGACTGGCAACCCAGCGCGTTACTTAACCTATAACTCAACCGAAAGATCATTACCAGTTTTTGCGGATTGTTGTGTTTTGTAAACTAAATTCAAATCCCCTTGACTTTTTACCCCTGGCTATGAAACTACAAGTCAAAGGGCATCAGCAATTGGCGAAGTTTGAATTATTGTTAACAGCTTTATAACTCTTTGTAGAGCAAGACCTATAATTCACCAAAAGAACTTGTTTGCGTCCAGCCTGCTGGCACGAACTATCTAGCGGTCGGCTCGATCGCCCCTGGGTGAGGCTCTGCACCTGTATGAAGTTACAGATCTGTGAGAGCGAATCCTAGGAAGTGGATGACAAAATCTGCTAGTTCTAGTACAGAATTACAGATGTGGAATTCCACAGAGCAAATTTCCCCGTTCTTTGTCTCAGGAGAGGAGAGTCCCAATGACAATCAGTCCTCCGGAGCGCGAAGCAAAGGCAAAAGTTGCAGGTCAAGACTCGGTACCCACTTCCTTTGAAAAGTGGTCTCAGCCGGGACATTTCGACCGCACTCTAGCCAAAGGCCCCAAAACCACTACCTGGATTTGGAACCTTCACGCCAACGCTCACGATTTCGACAGTCATACCAGTGACTTAGAAGACGTATCTCGGAAAATCTTTAGCGCTCACTTCGGTCACCTGGCTGTCATCTTTATTTGGTTAAGCGGCGCATATTTTCACGGCGCTCGGTTTTCAAACTACGAAGCTTGGTTAGGCGACCCGACTGGAATCAAGCCTAGCGCCCAAGTGGTGTGGCCGATCTTTGGTCAAGAAATTTTAAATGCTGATGTCGGCGGCGGTTTCCACGGGATTCAGATCACCTCTGGTCTGTTCTACCTGTGGCGGGCCTCTGGCTTTACCAACTCATTTCAGCTTTACGTCACTGCCATTGGCGCTTTAGTGATGGCTGGCTTGATGTTGTTTGCGGGCTGGTTCCACTATCACAAAAAGGCTCCCAAACTGGAATGGTTCCAGAACACCGAGTCCATGCTGAACCACCACCTAGGCGGATTGCTAGGTTTAGGCAGCTTGGGTTGGGCTGGTCACCAGATCCACGTTTCTCTGCCAATTAACAAGCTGCTGGATGCAGGCGTAGCGGCGAAGGACATTCCCTTGCCCCACGAGTTCATCCTCAACCCCAGCTTGATGACAGAACTCTATCCCAGTTTTGCCAAAGGTTTAGCCCCCTTCTTCACTTTAAACTGGGGCGCTTATGCCGATTTCCTCACCTTCAAGGGAGGATTGAACCCAGTCACAGGCGGTCTGTGGTTGTCTGATTCAGCCCACCACCACCTAGCGATCGCCGTCCTGTTCATCATTGCTGGACACCAATACCGCACCAACTGGGGCATTGGTCACAGCATCAAGGAACTTTTAGAATCCCACAAAGGCCCCTTCACTGGCGAAGGCCACAAGGGTCTGTATGAGATTCTGACCACTTCCTGGCACGCTCAACTGTCGATTAACCTAGCCCTGATGGGTTCCCTGAGCATCATTGTGGCTCAACACATGTATGCGATGCCTCCGTATCCATACTTGGCTACCGACTACGCTACCCAACTATCGCTGTTTACCCACCATATGTGGATTGGCGGCTTCCTAGTTGTCGGTGCGGCAGCCCACGCAGCCATCTTCTTCGTGCGCGACTACGATCCAGCAGCGAACCAAAATAACCTGCTCGACCGGGTACTGCGCCACCGCGATGCCATTATTTCTCACCTGAACTGGGTCTGTATCTTCCTAGGCTTCCACAGCTTCGGACTATACATTCACAACGACACCATGCGGGCTTTAGGTCGCCCCCAAGACCTATTCTCTGATAGCGCCATCAAGTTGCAGCCCGTATTTGCCCAGTGGGTACAGAACCTCCACGCCTTAGCCCCTGGCAATACCGCTCCTCACGCGCTAGAACCTGCTAGCTACGTCTTTGGCGGCGGTTTAGTCGCGGTAGGCGGCAAAGTAGCGATCGCTCCGATTGCTTTAGGAACGGCGGACTTCTTAGTTCACCACATCCACGCTTTCACCATTCACGTCACAGTCTTGATCCTGCTCAAAGGTGTGCTGTATGCCCGTAGCTCTCGTCTGATTCCAGACAAAGCGAATTTGGGCTTCCGCTTCCCCTGCGACGGTCCAGGACGGGGCGGCACCTGCCAAGTTTCTGGCTGGGATCACGTTTTCCTCGGATTGTTCTGGATGTATAACAGCATCTCCATTGTAATTTTCCACTTCAGCTGGAAGATGCAATCGGATGTCTGGGGAACAGTCGCGCCCGATGGGTCAGTAGATACCATCACTGGCGGCAACTTTGCCACCAGCGCCCTCACCATCAACGGCTGGCTGCGCGACTTCCTGTGGGCGCAAGCCTCGCAAGTAATTCAGTCCTACGGAACAGCCCTATCAGCCTATGGCTTGCTGTTCTTGGGCGCTCACTTCGTATGGGCCTTCAGTCTAATGTTCTTGTTCAGCGGTCGCGGCTACTGGCAAGAATTGATTGAATCCATCGTTTGGGCTCACAATAAGTTGAAAGTCGCTCCTGCTATTCAGCCTCGCGCTTTGAGCATCGTTCAAGGCCGTGCTGTTGGGGTGGCTCACTACCTCTTGGGAGGAATCGCCACGACTTGGGCATTCTTCCTAGCCCGCATCATTTCCGTAGGATAAGGTTGAAGGTGGGAATTGGCTTCTAGACCTAAGTTCCCAACCTTCAAACCTGCCGACTTTCCAGCGAGGAGTTTTCAGTAGGACTTATGGCAACTAAATTCCCCAAATTTAGCCAAGACCTCGCGCAAGATCCGACAACTCGTCGGATTTGGTACGGGATTGCCACAGCCCACGACTTTGAAAGCCACGATGGTATGACCGAAGAAAATCTTTACCAAAAGATTTTCGCTTCCCACTTCGGTCACCTGGCAATCATTTTCTTGTGGACTTCTGGTAACCTGTTCCACGTCGCTTGGCAAGGCAACTTTGAACAGTGGATCAAAGATCCTCTCCACGTCCGTCCCATCGCCCACGCGATTTGGGACCCCCACTTCGGTCAACCAGCAGTTGATGCTTTCACCCAAGCCGGGGCTTCTGGTCCAGTTAATATTTCTTACTCTGGCGTTTACCACTGGTGGTACACCATTGGGATGCGGACAAATGCTGACCTCTACGGCGGCGCATTGTTCCTGCTAGTTCTGTCAGCCGTCCTATTGTTTGCCGGCTGGTTGCACTTACAACCCAAGTACCGCCCCAGCTTGTCTTGGTTCAAGTCCGCCGAACACCGCCTCAACCACCACTTAGCTGGATTGTTTGGGGTCAGTTCCTTGGCTTGGACGGGACACTTAGTCCACGTTGCCATCCCCGAAGCTCGCGGACAGCACGTGGGTTGGGATAACTTCCTCAGCACCCCTCCCCATCCCGCTGGCTTATTGCCTTTCTTCACGGGCAATTGGGGCGTGTATGCCGAAAATCCTGACACTGCTGGTCACGTTTTTGGGACAGCACAAGGGGCTGGAACAGCTATTTTGACCTTCTTGGGCGGTTTCCACCCCCAAACTGGTTCTCTGTGGCTAACTGATATCGCCCATCACCATTTGGCGATCGCAGTGATCTTCATCATTGCTGGTCATATGTACCGCACCCAATTTGGGATCGGTCATAGCATCAAGGAAATGGCCAATTCCAAAGACTTCTTTGGTAGCAAGGTTGAAGGCCCCTTCAACTTGCCTCACCAAGGGTTGTACGACACCATGAACAACTCCCTGCACTTCCAGTTAGCTTTTGCGCTGGCAGCGTTGGGTGTAATCACTTCCTTGGTGGCGCAACATATGTACTCGCTGCCTCCTTATGCTTTCATCGCTAAGGACTACACCACCCAAGCAGCGTTGTACACCCACCACCAGTACATTGCTGGTTTCATCATGGTCGGTGCTTTCGCCCACGGAGCCATCTTCTTGGTGCGGGATTACGATCCTGAGCAAAACAAAGGCAACGTGCTAGACCGCGTGCTGCAACACAAAGAAGCCATCATCTCTCACTTGAGTTGGGTTTCTCTGTTCCTCGGCTTCCACACCCTCGGTTTGTACGTCCACAACGACGTAGTAGTAGCTTTCGGTACTCCCGAAAAGCAAATCCTGATCGAGCCAGTGTTTGCCCAATTTATCCAAGCCTCCCACGGTAAATTACTGTATGGCTTCGATACTCTACTTTCCAATGCTGATAGCGTAGCTAGCAATGCTGGCGGTGCTTGGTTACCCGGTTGGTTGGATGCAGTTAACGCTGGTACCAACTCCCTGTTCTTAACCATTGGCCCTGGAGATTTCTTGGTTCACCATGCGATCGCCCTAGGCTTGCACACCACCACCTTGATCTTAGTCAAGGGCGCTTTAGATGCTCGCGGTTCCAAACTGATGCCCGATAAAAAGGACTTCGGTTATGCCTTCCCCTGCGACGGTCCCGGACGCGGCGGCACCTGCGACATCTCAGCTTGGGATTCTTTCTACTTAGCAATGTTCTGGATGCTCAACACCATTGGTTGGGTCACCTTCTACTTCCACTGGAAGCATCTAGGAGTTTGGCAAGGCAACGTTGCTCAGTTCAACGAGTCTTCCACCTACTTAATGGGCTGGTTCCGCGATTACCTCTGGCAAAACTCTTCTCAGCTAATCAACGGGTACAACCCCTACGGCATCAACAACCTGTCTGTCTGGTCTTGGATGTTCCTCTTCGGACACCTAATCTGGGCAACTGGCTTTATGTTCCTGATTAGCTGGCGCGGTTATTGGCAAGAGCTAATTGAAACCATCGTTTGGGCCCACGAACGCACTCCTTTAGCGAACCTAGTTCGTTGGAAGGACAAGCCCGTAGCTCTGTCGATTGTCCAAGCTCGTTTGGTTGGTTTAGCACACTTCACTGTGGGCTACATCTTCACATACGCAGCCTTCTTAATTGCCTCCACTTCTGGCAAGTTCGGTTAATTCTGAATCCCAGCTTTGTAGGTAAATAACCAAAATCCCCTACCTTCCGGTGGGGGATTTTTTTTGAGATAATATTGCTAGGAGAGAAAAACTGGTATTATTATGGCTCAAAATGAAGTTGGGAAAGTAGTTAAGTTTAGTCATTATTGGCTAGCTTGATCGAGGGTAACATTCTAGCGATCTTGAGCAGCTTGTCTTACTGCCTCAACATTTACCCCTAATTGTTCAGCAATCTGTTCGGCATTCAACCCTAATTTCAACAACAAGGGAACTGTTTCCAACTTGCCTTCCAACTTGCCTTCCAACTTGCCCTCTAACTTGCCTTCTTCCTTGGCTTCTTGATAAACTCTGGTTTGCTTGAGATCGCTTAATCCAAACATGGCTTCTATCTCCTGATAACTGAGATTTGTAAATTTATAAACCAGTACGCTCTCCATTAATTCTATAACTTTTCGTTGGAGTGCTTCATCGGTAATTTCCTGTCTGACTTGTTGTAAAAGTCTCTTCGTTTGGGCAGTGGCGGCTGACTTGCTGCCCACTACTAGCTGCACCATACCCAAACTGAGAGATTGAGTGCTAATTTCTGCTAACTCATCCAAATAAACGGACTTAATCTGCTGACTCATCCAACAGGGAACAGGGAACAGGGAACAGGGAACAGGGAATTGGGAATTGGGAATTGGGAACAGGGGATAGGAAATTGGGAATTGGGGATTATTTTATCAGGCGATCGCCTAAAAATTCAGCTTGAAAATTTCATAGCGATCGCCTCCATCCTACCTTAGCGATTCACGCTGCTCATATCGGGATAGCGATCGCCCGCCGTAGAGTTTTTGGGAGCAACTTCATCCAGGCGTTGTAAGTCTTCTGGTGTTAGTACCAATTCAGCGGCAACTAAGTTTTCTTCCAAATATTTCCGGCGTTTAGTACCAGGAATTGGCACAATATCTTCGCCCTGCGCTAATAACCAGGCGATGGCTAATTGTCCGGGAGTTGCGCCTTTTTCGGCGGCAATTTCTTCAACTTTTTTGACCAATTCTAGATTTTTGTAGAAATTATCGCCGATAAATCGAGGGTTAAAGCGGCGGAAATCGTCAGCCGGGATATCTTCGGGGGTTTTAAAACTGCCAGAAAGAAAACCGCGCCCCAAAGGACTATAAGCGACAAATCCGATGCCTAACTCTCTGACTGTAGCTAAAACGCCATCTTCGGGATCGCGAGTCCACAGTGAATATTCGGTTTGCAAAGCTGTAATCGGATGGACTTGATAGGCACGGCGAATGGTTTCTGGAGCCGCTTCCGAAAGTCCCAGATAGCGAACTTTGCCCTGTTGAACTAATTCTGCCATTGCGCCCACAGTTTCTTCAATTGGCACTTGGGTATCGACACGATGTTGGTAGTACAAGTCAATATAATCTACTCCCAAGCGCTGTAAAGAAGCATCGCAGGCTTGTTGGACATATTCCGGTTTGCCAGAAATGCCTAGAAATGACTTTCCCTCACCGCGCATAATCCCGAATTTAGTTGCCAGAATCACGCGATCGCGCTGTCCTTTAATGGCTTTACCAACCAATTGCTCGTTGGTAAATGGTCCATACATATCAGCGGTATCTAGTAGCGTCACGCCTAATTCAATGGCTCGATGAATTGTGGCCATTGATTCTTCTTCCGACGCACCGCCATAAAATTCTGACATTCCCATACAACCGAGTCCTAGAGCGGAAACGGTTAATCCTTGATTGCCTAGTTGACGAGATTTCATGGTTTTTTCTCTTAATTATTGCCTAAGTCACGTCGCTTCGCTCCAATTCAAAATTCAAAATTATCAATTCAAAATTAAAGACAATTTCATTTTGAATTTTGAATTTTGAACTTTGAATTCAAAAAAGGTCACGCCATGCTTTTGGTTGATAGTAACTTGCTACCAATGCCACCATCAACCACCATAAGGTATTAACTTCGGGGCGATACCAAACAGTATCAAACAAACCGTGGGCTAACATTCCTAACATGGCAGCGATCGCCGCCATTAACCAGAATCCTTCGGCTGAACTTGCCTCCCGCAGTCTTTGCAATTGGATTGCCCCTTGATTGAAAGTTACCAACAACAACCACAGGAAGCAAGAAGCGCCCAATACTCCCGTTTCTACGCAAATTTCTAGCAAGAGGGAATAGGCGCTGAGGGCGGTGTAGCGGGGACTAACTTGATAAATGGGATAAATCTTGTTAAAAGCCGTATTGCCCGGTCCAATGCCTAAAATTGGGCGATCGCGAATCATTTTTGTTACTGCTGCCCAAACATTGATCCGGAAGTTGTTACTACTATCTTGACGACCCACAAACATACTACTAACGCGATCGCGCAGCGGAGCCACAAATAGCAGTCCTAAAATTAAGATCCCAATTAAACCTCCTAACAGGGCAGGCAGCAACCAAGTCCGCCAAAAACTTGGTAAATAAACGCTCCACCAATAGGCGAATAAAACGGCAAAGGCGAAAAACACCACTACCAAACCAATCCAACCACCGCGACTAAAAGTTAGAATTAAGCAACTGGAATTGAGGATTGCCATTAACAGTGCCAAAGCCTTGGGTAGCCATCCCCGCCAAGCAAAAACTGCGGCAATGGAGAGCGCGATCGCTGGCACTAAATAACCTGCCAATAAATTCGGATTGCCCAGATAACTATACACCCGCGTCGTCTTCGATAAAGGAGATTCCGGATCGACCCAAGTTGCCAATGCCGTCGCCCCAAAAAACCACTGCCGCATCCCATAGATACTGACAAAAGTGGCCACGTGCAAATAGATGGTAATTAACCAAGAACGAAGGCGGGGCGATCGCAGTATCCTCGCCATCATCACAAATAGTAGTAAATATAGCGTCAGTTTCGTTAAACCAACTACTGCCGCCGCTTTCACTGGTGATAAAGCCGTTGCCAAAGTTGCAATTGTCCAATACAGCAGCACTAATAAATGAATGGGAGTGAAACCAGTTTGGATCGCTCCATCTGGCGAATTAACTTGATCTGCCAAAGATAGCAACACCCAAAAAGCGGCACAACCAAACAATAATACCCCGACTATTTCATTGGAAATAAAAGGAGAAAGAACAAAAACCGAACTGACTAACAAAACACCAATTGGTTCTGCCCACTGCATCAGCCAACTGCTTTGCCGCCAATTTTGCAATGAACCAACCAACCTATAAACATAACTCGTTTCTCGCCACTGATGTAGGGGCAAATTCGATAAAGTAACTTGTTGCCAAACTGAATTCATAAAAATGGGGGAATGGAAAACAACAATTAATCATCTTGGGGCAAGCTAATTACATAGCGATACCCTGCTTCTGACGAACCTTGAATCGAAATTTCTCCGCCTTGAACTTCTGCCAGATGGCAGCTAAGTAATAAACCCAAACCTTCGCGAGAGCTATGGTTGCTCTCCGATAGTTGAGATAGTCCCTCGGCGGCACTCAATGGGGTTGTCACTGACGGTAATTGACTAGCCACAACAGATGGGTAAATATCTGGGGGAATTTCTTCAGTCTCTGTGATTTTTGAGGATAGCAATGCTGGTTGCAAAGATCCAAAATCTCGCCCTTCGATATTTATTTGCTGTAGACCATCTCCTAGCCAAGGATGGGAAACCCAAACCGTCAAATTTAACTTGGCAATACTCCGGGCTACATGAATCCGTACCAGACTACCTGCTTCTGCTAGCTGGATGACATTAAACAGCAAATAGTACAGCATTTGCCGCCCCTTATCTTTGTCTAGCAAGCAGATGCGATTTCCCGGCTCGATTGATAGTCGAATTTGTTGCTGTCGCTGTTTAGCTATGGGCGAGAGGCTATTAATAGCCTGCTGGCAAAGCATTTCAATATCTACAGAAGTAATGTTCAGTTTTTGATTGCTTTCATCCAGATCTCCTAGGGACAAAATTTCATCAATTAGAGATACTAGATTTTGTCCGCTATGGTGAATAATTTCTAGATATTCTCTTTGCTTGACGGTCAACGGCCCATAAATTTCGCGACCGAGAACGCTGGCCATGCCCATAATTGATGTCAGCGGTGTTCGCAGTTCTTGAGATAGCTGGGTAAGTAATTTCACCCTGACAAAAGTAGTTGGTTGGTGGGGGGCTAGGGCAACGGGATTCGATAATTCTTCTGGGTTAGTTTTAGCGTTGACTTCTCCTCCTGGCTCCAATTTTCCAGCTTTGGGAAGCCAATATAGTGTAGGCGATCGCTCTTGTTTCAGCACTCGGTCGCGCTCAAATTCGCACATACTCCAACGAGCCATGAGCATCAGAAATTCGGCTTCTTTGTTGGTAAATTTTCGGGGTTCCAAGTCCATTACGGCTAGCGTTCCTAGGCAATGTCCCGAAATCCCCACTAGGGGTGCGCCTAAGTAGGAACGGATGCCGTAATATTGAACGAGGGAGCTTTCGGCAAAAACTGGATTGGCGATCGCATTAGGAATACTTAATACTTGACGGCTATCAACCACATAAGTACAGAAAGATTCTGACCGGGGTAGCTGCCGCAGCGCTGCCCATTCATTCATTAACCCTACCCTGGATAAGCCCACTGCCGATTTCAGCCACTGGCGATCTTGCCCCATCAAACCCAAAATACAAATCGGTGCTTCTAAAAACCGTGCAGTTGTTTGAGTGGCTTCTTCAAAAACTGGCACGATTTCGCTATCGAGTATCCCTAACTCTGTCAGAGCAGTAATTCTTTGTTCTTCTCGTACTTTCGCTGTTAAACCATCCAGACGGCAAAATAGCCTACTTTCCGCTCCTGCCATGACAACCCCTACCCCACATATTTGCTGTTTCGATTTTTTGTCCAACGGCTATCCCTAAGCTACCCTTCTAAATAAGGTTCCCTAACTGAGTCCAGGAATAAACAGCTAGATCGGATGGGATATTTGGTAGCCCAGGTTCTTGAGCATAGGGATTTTCAATCAATAGGAGATGGGGATTTCCCCTCTTCCCAGGCTGGATGAGAGAGTAGCGCCGAAATTACCCGCACCCCTCGCAGTTGATTGGATAAGGGTAAATGACCTGGGGGAGCGGTGAGGTTCCAGATAAACTCCTGGGGATAGCGAGTCCAGCGATTGCCAGTCTTCCAGCCAATTTTATCCCACAATTTCTCCCATTTTTTACCTGTAGCCAGCCAAAGCGATCGCTGGACAGAAAAACCAAATTTCCCTTCTGAGTGCAACCACCACAGGGCATCAATGGTTTGCAAATCTAATGAGGGAAAACTTTCTACCTCAGTAAAATATAGCCACTTCCGTTGGACTGTGGCAGACCCCGCTAGTTCGCACAGCTTTTGTAAAGTCATCCGGTCAGCCAGCAGAAATTCTTGTTGGGCGAGCAATTGTTGCAGAGGATAGTAATCGATGCCCCGCTCGGAACGCAAGGGTAGAATCCCGCGAGGGCAGTGGTTAAGCAGAAATTCCTTGGCGTTGAGAGAATTGGCGAGCAGCAAAGTTTGATAGGTTTTGCTGTCAGCTAAGTTGGGGGGCTGTTTTTCCAGGCGATCGCGCAAAAATTCGATTAAGATGTCGATGCCGGGATCGCCACAATTAGCTAGTTGGGCAATTATTTCGATTTGATTTTTTTCGGGAACTGACCTTAATTTAGAGCTAAGTTCGTTCAAGTCTATGGCAGCTGTTGTCAAATCATTCATGAAACTATTAGTTAAAAGTCAGGGAACAAGAAATTCCTCAAAGTCTCCCTTTTTTAGGGGATTTAGGCCGACCGCTAATCATTACCCAAAATTCGATTGATAATCTTAGTGGTCGAAATGGCAATATCAATGGGGACAAATTTAATTTTACCGCCATAAGCTTGAACTGCTGAGGCTTCGATGAGGTTTTCCAGTTGGTAATCGCCTCCTTTGACATAAATTTCCGGTTGGAGGACTTCAATCAGGCCGATAGCAGTGGGGTCAGAAAAGATTACCACTCCATCGACTGATTTAAGCGCCGCGAGCATTTCGGCTCGCTGTTGTTCCGGGAAAATCGGACGGGGAGGCAAATGGGCAGCTAAGGGTGGTTTGATGGTTTGGATGGAGGAATCGCTATTTAGCCCGACAATTAGCGATCGCCCCCAGGATTTAGCCATTTGCAAGTTGCGGACATGACCAAGATGCAACAGATCGAAGCAGCCATTAGTCAATACTAGCGGTCGCCAGCGCTCTGGGTAAGTAGCGATCGCCTGTTGCCAATAGCTCAAACTATAAATCTCCGGAATCATCCTGCCATTTATCTTGTTCTAATCGTCTACTCGTTCCCAGGCTAGAGCCTGGGAATGCCCATCAACAGTCTAGCTCCAACCTAGGAACCAGTTCAGAGTTGGGTAAGTCCTGTTTAAGTTGTCGCTTTTTGCTTATCAGCGTCCTTTTCGTTCTGCTTCTGGGGTTGGGCAATTTGGGTAGCGTAAACTTCTACGTCTCGCTGAATAACTTCTTCTACCTGGGCAGCAAAAGTATTAAAGGCTTCGGTGATGGCATTTGTTGTTTGTCCAGTGGAGAAGTTGATCTGAAAAGTTTTTTCCATTTCAATGTTTGAGAAAAAGTAAATTAATTAAAATTCAGTATTTACTGGCAATGGGCATTCTCCAACCAGTACCAAAAGCACGATCGGTAATTTTGATGCCGGGGGGAGCTTGACGGCGTTTAAATTCAGCTTTTCTAACTAACTGAATTACTCGTTCTACTACGGCTGGTTCGTGACCTGATGCGATAATTTGATTGGCAGATTCGCGGTGGTGAATTAAGCGCTCTAAAATATCATCGAGAATATCATAAGCTGGTAAGGAATCTTGATCGGTTTGACCGGGTTTAAGTTCCGCGCTGGGGGGTTTGCGGATGACGTTGGCGGGAATAATTTCTTCGAGGGAGGTTAAACTGGAAATGGGAAATTGCAGGTTTTCTTTGTTGGTGGAGTTTAACCAGTTACAAAGGGCATAAACTCGCGTTTTGGGAACATCGGCGATCGCGGCTAGTCCCCCATTCATATCGCCGTAGAGGGTACAGTAGCCTACCGCCATTTCGGACTTGTTCCCTGTGGAGAGGAGGAGATAGCCGAATTTATTGGCGATCGCCATCAATAAGTTACCACGAATGCGGGATTGAATATTTTCTTCGGCTAATCCAAACTGGGTATTGGCAAAGAGGCTGGCAAGGGTGCGATCGTAATCGCTCATCAATTGGGAAATTGGTAAAATCTGGGTTTGAATCCCCAAGTTTTCCCCTAAAGCTAGGGCATCTTGGATGGAATGATCGGAACTGTAGGGGGAAGGCATGAGAACGCCTAGGACATTTTTAGCACCTAGGGCAGCAATGGCGATCGCTGCTACCAAAGAAGAATCAATACCGCCGCTTAAGCCAATTACTACTTGACTAAATCCACATTTTCGGGCATAGTCCCGCACTCCCAATACTAAAGCCGACCAAATTTCTTCTTCTTCAGTTTCAGAAATTTTGGTGGTAGTATTTTGGGGATGAATTACTAAGTCTCGCTGTTGTTGTTCAAAATCAATGGTTAACAAATCGCTAGCAAAGGCACAAGCGCGAAAAATTAGCTCTCCCTGACGATTCAACCCAAAACTGTTGCCATCAAAAATCAAATCGTCGTTGCCCCCAACCTGATTGACATAAATGATAGGTTGTTGATAGTGCAGGGCGCTATGTCGCAACATGGCTTCCCGCAACTTTGGTTTGCCAACGGTGTAAGGGGAAGCGGATAAATTGACAATTAAATCAACTCCTAGGGCAGCTAAATCGGCGATGGGATTGTCGGCATAGCTGCGTTTTCCCCAGAACTCCTCATCATTCCAGAGATCTTCGCAGATAGTTACCCCAATCCGCAGGGGAGAACTAGCATTTTCTACATTTAAATTAAACCAGTTGGCTGGCAATCCGGGCTGAAAATAACGGTGTTCATCAAAGACATCGTAGGTGGGCAATAAGCGTTTGTGAAATACTTGCTGGATTTTTCCTTGGTGTAATAAGGCGGTACTATTAAATAAAGGTTTGCCTCCGGCAATATTGGCTTGGGGATTGGGCGATACTGTGCCAACTAAGACGGCGATTTCTCTAGGTAAGTCTGTGGCTAACTGTGCCAAGGTTGTCGCCATTAATTCGACAAAACTAGGATTTAATAGTAAATCCCTAGGGGGATAGCCACAAAGCGATAATTCTGGGGTGAGGAGCAGTTGCACGCCTTGGTCTGCGGCTTTTTGCGCCGCAACTAATATTTGTTGGGCGTTGCCAGTTAAGTCGCCAATGGTGGGATTGAGTTGCGCGATCGCTAGTTTGATCATTACTTAATTCAGGGATGAAGATTTGTTTCGGCTAGTTTTTTGAGGCGAGCGATCGCCCAACCATTCAGTGACAGGATTCAATTCAAATAGCGTCCCTTCAATTAAAGCAACTAATACATTTTTACGTTCAAAAATTTCTCGTCGCTTCAGGGCATTTTCAGTCTGTTTGGTAAAGTAAAATTCCCAGGAAACATCTGTTGATAGTTGCAACCCTAACCTAGCTTGGACTTCTTGCCTGCGTTCCACGTGAATTGAGAATACTTCCGCAGGTTCGCCTTCAGCAGAGTATGTTCCCAAATGTTTCGGATTCCGCCACATATAAGACATCCCATTTGGCTTTGATGTACCTGTACCGAGAAACCAACCATCCTCAAAATAACTCTGAACGCCATATCGCATTGGCGTAGGGTCTTTATTAACTGGAAATACCTGGAAAATTTCCGCAAAACAATAATATTCTGGATGGGAAAGCAAGCGTCCCCATCCAGGGGACGGCTGGTCGAGTTTAAAATCAACTATATGCTGAAATCCCAAGGTTTTAAAGGCATCTGTGTATTCTGTTAATAAATTTAAGTTCAATGCTTCGTATTCTTCGACATGGGAGGGCAAACAACTAAACTCTCCCGGAAGAGATTTCATTAATTTTACTTTTAAATCATGCCACCATTTAATTTCAAAAAATCCTTCTATCACTAGGAGGAAGACGGCTGGAACCCATCCCCAAAATCGGCAGGCAATTAAAATCAAGACTATTACCAGCAAATATCTGATAATAATTTTTTTCCAGAAATTCATGAAGGTCTTGAGATAATTCATAATGGTAATAGAAACGCGATCTTAATATTCCTCTAAATAAATACTAAAGGACGGTTTTTGAAAGGTGCAAAGGCTTCTTCATTAAACTGGTATAAAGTTGCCGGACGGCCGGCCCCCCGCGAAACTTTTACCCCGGTATCCGATAAAAATCCCAGTTTCAATAACCGAGTCCGGAAGTTGGAATAATCAGAAAAGTTTTCTCCCAAAACGGTTGTATAAAGCTGATACAGATCGCTTAAAGTAAAGACATCGGGCAGAACATCAAACGCCACTGGACTGTATTCTAATTTATTTCGCAATCGTTGATGACCATAGCCCAAAATTTGATTGTGGTCAAAGGCTAATTGAGGGACTTGATTAATGGGATACCAAGCAATCCCGCTCACCCCATCGGCAATTAATTCCGCTTCTTCATACCGCACTAAAGCAAAGTAACTTACTGACAGATAGCGCACGCCATAACTATCAGGATCTTCTCTGGGGTCGCGACCAGGACCGCCAAAGGTATATAGTTGCTCTAAATATAAGTTATTGACTCGGATTTTCTCTGCCAAAATTCGATAGGCTGCATCTTCCAAAGATTCCCCATGCCGCACCAACGTACCAGGTAAAGACCACTGCCCTAAATGCGGTTCTTCTTGGCGCATAACTAATAGAGCTAGCAGCCGATTTTGCGCCGTGTCTACCGAAAAAATGACGTTATCCACCCCCACTTTGAAATCTGCCAGCAGGGACAATTCTTTAAACTTGGGATGGGAAAGTTTGACTTTGGAAGTATAGGGCGACTGTTTAGTTTCCATATCATTATAAAATGTTGGCTAAGATCGGAATCTGGAAAACCCTGATTTGCCAACCTGCAATCTGGGCTGCTATTCGCAGTGCTAGGCATAGAGGCGCTCTCGATGGATATATGCTTCTACCGGAGGAGTCAATACTTCTGTGTCTCCATTTTGACGGTAAGCGGTAGAAGAAACATCTGAGCCAGTTAAAGAGGCGATCGCAATCTGCCCTCCTAACCTTCGCAACTCTTCTAAATTTTCCTCTGCAATGGGGTATCCAGGACGAGGTATTACCAATAATTTCACTTGTCGCAATAAATCTTCAATCCGATACCATTTGAGCAACGGCAACCCAGAATTGTGGTTGCCAGCACCACCGCCAGTCAAATCAGAACCAATCACCAGGGTAAATTCCCCCTGATGCCAATACTCTTTGGCTCGCTCTACTGTCTCCAAAGTCCTCCGGCTGCTCAGTTCTGGATAAATACCGATATTTTGACGCTGAATTTCTGCAATCAGCAGTTTCAGCATCATTTCTCGGTGAGCTAAGGGGGTTTGGTGCTGCTTAAAAGGATTATCCGCCGCCCATACTGCGACTAAATCGAAATTCTGCGATAACCATTTTAGAATCTTTTGGTGTCCGGCTGTCGGTGGATCGGCACTGGTGCCAAAAAGGGCGATATTGTTCATAAGATATTTAACTGAGTTTTTTTAGCTTGTTTTACCGGAATCTCTATTGTCAATACAGTGCCTTCGCCTAACACCGAATCGCACGTCAACCTGCCTTTGTGCCTGTTATGAATAATTTGATAGCTGGTAGCCAAACCTAAACCCGTACCTTTGCCAACTTCTTTGGTAGTAAAAAATGGTTCAAAAATTCGGGGTAAGACTTCTGGCGGAATGCCCACTCCATTATCTGCTATTTGGATTGCTGCCCTATTGGAATTGAGTAGCTTGGTAGTAATTATAATCTTGGGCTGGCGGTTGGAGTTGTTACCTCGAAAACTTGCCAACGCCTCAATCGCATTCAAGAAAATATTCAGCAAAGCCTGGTTTAATTCCGTAGGATAACACTCGATTAAGGGCAGGCTTTCTCCTGCTTTGACTACAATAATTTCAGATTGGTCATTTTGGGAATTTACTTCGTCATACTGTCGATTCAGACTATGTTGTAAAATTAACAGCGTACTATCTAGACATTCATGGATATTAGCATGATTTAACTTAGCTTTACCCAATTGGGAAAACACCCGTAAAGACTCAACAATATTCCGAATGCGGTTAGTACCTAACTTCATTGATGAAATTATTTTAGGAATATCTTCAATCATGTAGTTTATATCAATCTCGGCTATTTTAATTTTCTGGGCAGGGTGAGGAAAATATTGTTGATATTGTTCTAGCAAATTCAAAAGATTTTTAAAATATTCCTCGACATAATCAATATTACCTTGAACAAAATTATTAGGATTATTGATCTCATGGGCAATTCCCGCAACTAATTGACCGAGACTGGTCATTTTGGCAGTTTGAATTAACTGCGTTTGACTGCGTTGTAAATCTTTCAATGTCGCAGATAACTGTTGATTTTTTTCTTGCAATTCTTCAGTTCTTGATTGTACTCTTTCCTCCAAGGTGGCATAAACGCGAGCATTTTCGATAGAAATTGCCATCTGGGAAACCAAAACCTTGATGATTTTTAATCGCTCTTGAGCAAAAACTCCTTGGGCAAGACGGTTTTCTAAATAAAGAATGCCGATGAATTTTCCTTGATAAACAATTGGCAAGCTTAAAATTGATTTAGGTCGGTAGTTTTGAATATAGGAGTCGTTGGTAAATTTTCCTTGGATGGCGGCATTATTTAAGAGTAACGTCTCTTCCATTCTCTGCACGTAATTTATTATTGAAAATGGTAAATCTAGATCTTGATTAATCGGAATAAATGGCAAATTGGTACTTGGTTCTAATTCCACATTCCCTTCCGCTGCCAAGATCATTTGACTATCTTCGAGCAAGAATAACATTACTTTCTGCGCTCCGGCACTTTCCATAATAATTTGCATTAACTTAGAAAGCAGATTTTCTAAAATCAATTCTCCAGAGATAGCCTGCGATGCTTTGGTGACAGTCACAATATCAAGTAGCGCCGAATTATTTTCAGTAGTAGTGGTAGTAGTAGGAGAGACTAACTCAGAATTAGTAACTTCTGGAATGGGGGCTGCTACAAATATTTCTGGATATCGTTGTTCTAAATCTTTGACTTTAGCTAAAGCACCCCAACGCTGATAAGCATTGTAGGATTTAGTCAAATAAGCTTGACCAATAGTTTCGCGATCGCGAGAGAAATAAAACTCTGCTGCCAATTCCCAAGCCAAGGCTTCATCCTGAGTAAATCCTTCTGATTTTGCGCCAGAAATTGCCCGTTCATAATATTCTATGGCTTGACTATCTTGCCCCAATACTCGCGCTTTTTCCGCTTCGACTAAATCATAGCCATGCTGAAAGTTCATCGGAGCGTGAATTGCCCAATTTTTCCGCACTTTTTGGTTAGCTGATACTTTCTTTAAAAATTCTTTTCGTTCTCTATCCGAAGCTTGAGGATAAATAGCCAGTAAAGATAGAGAATAATAAAAGTTGTTGCCCGCAATGGTAATTAGCCCAAAAGCACTATCGCTATATTTTTCTGCTAGTTTAGATGTTTTGACTGCCTGGGAGTAATTTCTCATCAAATAATCAAAAATGGATGCAGTTAAATTACTACAAAATAGAATATTGCGATTATCGCTTTCTGTTGATTTTATCAAGCCTTGGCTAGCATTATCAATTAGGTCTTTATTCATAAGCTTTAAATATAGCTGCATCCATAAATAAATTATTTCCAGAGAAAAGCTTTGCTTTGATTTTTTTAATTCTTGAATGTACTGCCCGTTTTTTCGCGCCAAGCTTGTGAGATTAATACCACTTAAAAAAGCAATTGTAATATAAATAAAGACTCCATAGCTGCTATATTCTAAGTCTCCAACTTCCATAGAAATTTTGATTGTTTCTAGACAATGTTCGATTAAGTTTTTAAGAGATTCTTTCCAATGTCTAATCGAGCCAATGGATATCATATAAATCCTGGGCTTAAGTTTTTTGTAAGCAAAAATATTGATTAGTTCCACTGCTAACTGTCCAAATTTATATCCCCCATTAATATCTCCTATTCCGGCGCATAAGATTAAGCCATAAAGGACGTATCCCATAGCTGTTTGCGGACAGTTACCATGTTTAATACTAAAATTAATCATTCTCATTGCTACTATGGGTAATAATTCAGGATTGAGCATTGCCGCAGCAGAAAAGACAGCGGTTAAAAGCCTCATAGTTGCTAGTTGATAAGGATCTGTCATAATTGGTAGAGCAACTAATTCTTCAATGGACTTATTACCCAAATTTATTTTTGTTTGCAATAATTCTATGGCAATTCCTAATTTATTAACTTTTTTAGGCAATGGAAATTTTAATTCTTCTAGTAATGGCACTACTGTATCGATAATTTGTCTCATTTGGTTTTTAGCCATATAAAATTGAATTTTTTTCTCATAAACTGGAATTTTTTCAATCAAAGTTTTGGCTCGTTCTAGTACTAATTCCGATAACTGATTGGCTCGCTCGAAGTTAATATTCAGATATTCCGCCGATATCGCTTCTATATGAATATCCAAAGTTAACTGATATTGCTCCTGCCAACTATTTTTATCCAGTAATTCTAAACTAATATTTAAACACTTTGCTGCCACGTCATAGGCATTGGAGGCAATAGCTTTCTTCCCCGCCTGCAAATTCAGTTCCGCTAACTGATTTTTTTCAACTTGAGACTGAATCAGTTCTCTCCCCAAATTTAATTGATTAACGATATCAAAAATATTTTCTTCCAGTTCTACCTCTAGGGTATTTC
>CAKZHE010000252.1 GCA_936920195.1 uncultured cyanobacterium
CCGTTGACTGATCCTCTGACTGATCCTGACTTGGATGAGGATCAGTCAGAAAAAGCACCTCCTTATCCATCTATAGGCGATTGGATTTGGTGTCGCCCTAACCAGAGGCAGCCGGGGATGGTTTGCTATACTAGCAGGGTTGTAAAAAATGAAGTCTGGGGACTGGCGTTCGCCCAGGGAAATGTGCATAATTGCCCCATTAGCCGATGGGTTTGGGATAGCGGTCAAGCCGAACCTTATAACCCGAAAAAACACCCCCCAATTCCTCCGGCATTAGAAGATTATGTCCGCACATTTGAAAAGCAAATACTGGGGGCGAAAAACGACCAAGCCAGTCGGCAAGAATCTGGGGAGAGTTCCGAGAAGCCACCAGCACCCAAGTTCATAGAAGGAGATCGCGTTTCTTGGACAGAGAAGTTTGAGTTTGGGACTATCCAAAGATATGAGCGATTCCCGGAGAAATGTTTGGTTCACTTAGACAAGCAGGGAGTTGCCCTAGTTGAAGAATCTAAGCTCGAACTGGCAAAGACAAATCCCCGGTTTGTAGTAGGCGATCGCTGTCGATACAAAGACCAGGTTGGAACGGTGGTTTTCCCTCATCTCAATAGTCCTTATGTGGTGTGGGATGAGCCTGACCGGAGTGGGATTGCCATTAGAAGTCTGGCTGCCCTGGAAACAACGGCTGAAGAGGGTGGCGAATTACTACCAGCACCCAAAGCAGTTGCCAACTATTTGAGTTTGATGGCTGGAGATACGGTCAGAATTGGCAAGCACCCACAGCACAAGCCGAAGTGGTATCAGAAAGGTGGGCAGAAAGTTCGGGTTCTCTCAATAATTTTGGGGTTATCAGCTAACCAACTATTTGCGATCGCCGAAATTCCAGGGGAAGAATTCCCGGTCAAGTTGTTCTTGAGTGCCGTGGACATTGTGGAGGGCGCGAGCGAATGACTCGAAAGCAACCCAAGGGGACAGTGGTGGTGAGCAGCGTCCGGGGGATGTTGCGGTTGCGACTCCCTCGCCACCTGTACGCCGGGGAGTGGAAATCTATTTACTTAGGATTGCCAGACACTCCCATCAACAGGCAAGCTGCCCAACTTAAAGCGGACGCGATCGCGTCCGATATTGCCTTCGACCGCTTTGACTTCACCCTAGAAAAATATCAACCCCAGTACGCTGCAAAACCGGAGGAATCTATGAAACTGATTGATTTGTGGAACAAATATACTACCTTCAAAGAGCGATCGCTTTCTATTACCACTATTCAGAAAGACTTCACTAGAATTCGCAACCATATTGCCAAATTGCCATCCCAGAGACTTGAAGATGCTCGGAAAATCAGAAAGCACCTGCTAGACTCTTTCCCCATCCAAACTGTCAAGCGAGTATTAATGCAGATTAATGCTTGTTGCCAATGGGCATTGGGAGAAGAACTGATCGCCACCAACCCATTTGCAGAGTTGCCAGGAATCAAGGGAGGCCAGCCTAAAAAACCGATCAACCCTTTCACCCATGAGGAACGGGATAAAATTATCACCGCTTTTGAATTACACCCAAAGTGGGAATGCTATGTCCCTTTTGTGAAATTTCTATTCTTTACTGGTTGCCGGACGAGTGAAGCTGTCGGGCTGCTCTGGAAACATATTGATGAAAGATTGACCTCCATCACTTTTTCTGAAGCAGTCGTCGAACGCCAGCGGAAAGACACCAAAACACACACTGTCCGGAAATTCCCTATCAATCAGTCCCTAAAATCTCTACTGGTAAGCATTAGACCCCGCAATCCATTCCCTAACGAGCCAGTATTCCTTTCCCTCACCGGGAAAACAATTGATGCCCACAATTTCCTAAACAAAGCCTGGAAAGAGGTCTTAGCAGGATTGGACATTGATTACCGACCTCAGTACAATACCCGGCACACCTTCATTACTAACTGCCTAGAAAAAAACATTCCAGTGACGCAAGTGGCTAAGTGGGTAGGCAACTCAGCCAAGACTATCTGGACTCACTACGCGGGGTTAGTCAATGAGATGGAAGTACCGGAATAAACTCTTGCACCCCATCTGCACCCCACTGCACCTCAACTGCACATCAAAAAACAAGCGATCGCCGACTGGCTAGAAACGACAAAACCCTTGCATTGCAAGGGTTTTGGAGATGCCAGGACGGAGATTTGAACTCCGGACACGAGGATTTTCAGTCCTCTGCTCTACCAACTGAGCTATCCCGGCGGTTGTTTTTTGACCCTTAACTAAGATAGCAGAATTAATCGAGCTTGGCAAGTGGTTGGCGAAAATTGGTGAAGTGCGGCGATCGCCCTCCTATTCTCAGCTAATGAAGATCAAATTTGTACTAGCCAATTCAGTACAGATGTACTATAATAAATGCAGAAGGCTAATCGAGCCAGCCGAAGTCTGAAACGTCGATGGACAGGAGTTTTCCGACTATGAATAAGCATTACATTCTCAACCTCAATCCCCACGCCCAACACTCTTGGGATCGTTGTACCCTCCGGAACCCCATCACTGGCGATCGCCCAGACTTAGCCAGCTTGATAGCCGAGGCTGTGGGTAAGGAGGGAGGTTCCTATCTAGTATCGGTCAACATTGAAATTAAGGTACTAGAACAAGCGCCCCTGCCTGTGGAAAGAGTGCCAGTGGAGATTCCCACTGTTCGCCCCACCCCCCAGTTGCAAGAATTAGTGGCTTAAAATCCCGAAATTGTTAATTTTTTTTGCGAGGACAGCCATGAAACTGAATCAATATCCCAATGCGATCGCCCAAGCTGCCCAAACTGTCAACGAACTGGAATCGCAAGCAGCTGCTGTCCAACTTTTGATTAATCGTCTGGAAGGCAATGCGGACAAGTTAGCTGCCTTCGATCTAGAGTTGAAAAATGATGCCCAGCGCAAGTCTCGCCGCTTTGAGTTTTTACAAACCAATTTGGAATATCAACAGGCGCTGAATACCTGGATGCGCTTGACTGTGGAAAAGGCGAATGCGATCGCCAATCTTGAATACCTCCGCAACCAGTTCAGTGTTGCCAAACTAGAAACCCGGATGGCGATCGCTAGACAACTGGCAGGCTCGGATTCTTTGGAATTGGTAGGAGTTTAAGATTCAGGACTTACGCAGTCACTCTAGATATAGCGTTGATGGTGCGTTACGCTGCGCTAACACACCCTACGAATAGAGGTATTGCGTAAGTCCTGAGATTAACAAGTTTGACTGACTAGTGGACTCAAAGCAGTAGTTTTTTAAACTACTGCTTTTTCTTGTGATTGTGGTTGAGACTGGAGGCGAACTATAAATGCAGTCCCTTCTCCCACCGCCGAAGTAAATTCAATTGTGCCACCGTGCATTTCCACTAATTGACGGGTTAATGCTAATCCCAAACCAGTGCCTTCGTGATGGTGATTTAATTGTTCAAAGCGTTCAAACACTAAATGTTGTTTATGTTCGGGAATGCCAATCCCATTATCGACCACTTCAATAATGGCTATATTACCTTCCTGGCGCATTTTCAGACAAACTTGCCCTTCCGGTGGAGTAAACTTCACCGCATTAGACAGCAAATTTAACAAGATTTGTTTGACTCGCCGTTCGTCTCCAGAAAAATCCTCAGACCGAGATAAATTTGTGAGTTCTTCGGTCAGCAGGACTTTTTTGGTTTCGGCTTTTTCTCGGAGCAGTGCTAAACAAGAATAAGCCACATCATATAAACAAAAATTGCTAATTTCCAAAGAAGCTTTGCCCGCTTCAATTTTGGATAAATCGAGAATATCGTTAATTAATTCTAGCAAATGTTGACCGCTATCGTGAATGATTTTTACATACTCTATTTGTTTGCCATTTAACGTACCAAGGTATTGCCGCAATAAAGCTGAAGACATCCCAATTACCGATGTGAGGGGAGTTCGCAGTTCGTGGCTCATAGTAGCTAAGAAATTACTTTTGGCTTGGGATGCGGCTTTGGCAGCACTTAAAGCATCTTGTAATTGTTCGGTACGTTCGGAAACAACTTCCTTGGTTTTCACCAATTCGGTAATATCGCGAGCAGTTCCTAAACAAGCATAAACTTCGCCATTCGGTTGCTTGAGAGGAATTCTGAAAGTATCAAAATAATGAGTGCCATCAGCGAGAACAAGGGTTTCTTGTTCGTGGAGAGTTTCACCAGAAGCAAATACTTGGAGGTTTTGTCTAGCAAAAGAATTGGCAACTAGGGGGGGAAAGCATTCAAAAACCGATCTTCCTTGGAGGGAACTGCGATTGTCAAAGCCAAAACCTTGAGCAAAAGCATGATTGCAAAAGCGCAGGCGGAGATCGGCAGGTTGTAAGTTGTGGTGGTTAGGTTTGACACAATCAACTACAAAAATATAGTCGGGATGAGCATCAAAAAAGCTTTCTAATTCAGCGGTACTAGCTTGGACTTGGGCAGCTAAATTTTGATTTTGCTGCTGAATTTGTTGGTAGAGAGTTGCTTGATAAATGGCGATCGCTAGTTGAGCCGCTACGGTTTCTAAAAAGTTTAATTCCAATTTATGCCAGTAGCGAGGATATTTATCCTGGGCAAAAGCTAAACATCCCCAAAGCTTTTCTTGATGCTGAATTGGAACTAATAGCCAAGAACCAGGATATTTAGCTACTAAGGAAAAATCCACTGGTTTTTCTAGGAAGCGAGTATCGCTAATTTCCACAATTTGTAAGGCGTGCAGTGCCGATAATAGGGGATTATCTTGTTCGGAAATCAGCAGATGAGTTGCGGCGGGTAAGTCGGTATTAGCGCGATATTCAGCAATTGGTTGCCAAAGTTGCTGGGCTTCTAAATAATGAAAAATTGTACAGCGATCGGCGACTAATAATTGTCCAAGTTCAATGGTAACTGTTTCAAAAATTTGGGATAGTTCTAAAGAAGCCCGAATACTTGCCACTAAGCGGTTTAATAGTGCTTCGCGATTAGCCCGTTCTTCGGCTTCTTGATAAAGGGTAGCTTGTTCGACGGCTAATTGAACTTGATGGAGAGCAAGTTGTAATAATTGCATTTCTCCTAAATGCCAATTCCGTTGTTTATCCCATTGTTCAACAACTAGCAAGCTGGGTAGAGGAGCGCGATAATTATCAAGATCGGAGAGGCGTTCGGTTGGAGTATTTTGGTTATCTTGATTGCTAGCGATCGCTTCCCAATTCAGCCAAGAAATCAGCGAGTTTTGGGCTGAGGGAGAACTAATTGAACTATCGACAGGAGAAGTTTCAATCGTCCAATGGGCATCCTTTGGTTGCTGCTGGATTAATTTTTCGATGACTTTGCCTTTAGGATAAATGGCTGGGCGTTCAGCAATTTTTAATTCTGGAGCATAGGCGATCGCTCCCCATAATAATCGGCGATCTCTAGCACTATAAAAAGCAATTAAACAGCGACTGACAGCAAAGGTTTGGCAAATCAATCGGGCGGAATGTTGCAAAATTGCTGGCGTTCCGACATTTAAGCGGTTAACTCGCTGCAATTCCTGTAATAAATGCGACCAATCTGTAGGATTCAAAATAAAACATGAAGTTCCGTTTAATTCTTCTTGGGAAACCAAGGGAGAAGATGGATTGAGTTTTTCTTGATTTAGTTGGGGGCTGCTTTCTTTGGCATCGACTGCCGCCAACATTTTGAGGGTGAATTCGCTTTGCAAGGCTGTTACATTTGGTTGAGGGGAACAATTGGCGATCGCATCTAAAAATAACCGCTCAACTGCTGGGATGGCGGCTAGTTGAGGGGAAATTTGTTGGCAGAATGCCATCGTTGCGGCTGGCTCAAAGTTGAAATTGATCTGATATACTGATTCTCCAGATTTTAATGGTCGAGTCTGGTCTTTGACCGCTTGGCAGATAACTTTAAAGCGATCGCCCCATCCCAAAACCGTCACTACTTGATCGGAACCCAGTAATGGAGGCAAGTTGAGCGTACAGGGAATCCAAGTTTTGGGAGCTATCTCATTACCATCCTGTCTTTGATAACCGGAGCTTATCTCTCTGTCTATCCAGTCTAGATGGGGAAACTGCACATAACTCTGATTGTCCGTAGATTGGCGATCGCTTGCCTGCAAATTTGGGCAAATCTTCACCGCCGCTAACTCTGAATCGCTAGAACTAATCAGCACAACTCTGGTATCTACCAGGGATGTGACTAATTCGATTAGGGACTGAACTACAGCCAAACAGGACGACTGCTTGAGATAGTAATTTGAACCAGCAGGGAAGACAACCATGATCCTAATGGCTCGATTAATTCGGAGGAACTGCTCAAAGGCTGTATGAACGAGGGATTAAATTCTACAATCGTGCAGAAATTGCTGCTGTTTTAGCAGATCTTAGCAAATCTTAAGATAGCGCTTGGCTGACGATGCACCTATTACTCTGCCAATGTTGCGGCTCACCCTGAAAAAAACTGCGCTCCCAGAACCGACAGTTTGTAGATTCATTCTTAATTTACATTAGCTTAACTTGTCGGTTTTTAAAAAAGGGAACAGGGAACAGGGAACAGGGAACAGGGAACAGGGAACAGGGAATAAGGGAATAAGGGAATAGGGAATGAGGGAATAGACTTACGCAACGCCTCTATCGGTAGAGTGTATAGCCTATGGCTGTCGCCACGCTGCGCTATCGGCATGGGTAACGCTAAAGCGCAGGCAGCATAACGCACCATCAACACTATATGTGGAGCAACTGCGTAAGTCCTGTTTATGCGGCTCCTGCTACCATTGTCTGCTTTTGCAACAGTTCCACCGCTGCCTGATATTGGGGATCTGCTGGTGTGCCAATTTGCTCCAGAGTTATAGAATCCAGGTTGACTGTCCGATTGGGTGATATGCCCAGCTTATGAATATCTCGATGGTTAGGAGTTTCGTATTTAGCCACCGTCACGGCTAAACCCGCCCCATCTGGCAAATCAAATAAAGATTGAATTAAGCCTTTGCCAAAAGTTTTTTCCCCTACCAACTCCGCTCGCCGATTATCCTGCAAGGCTCCGGCTAAAATTTCGCTGGCGCTCGCCGTCCCTTGATTAACTAAAACCGCTAAAGGCGCAGCAGTCAATGCTGTCCCATTGGCATCAAAACTGCCCATGACCCCCTGACGATTGACTGTATAGACAATTGTGCCGCGATCCAGCCACAGTCGAGCAATTTCAATTCCCGCTTGCAAAAGTCCGCCGGGGTTGTTCCGCAAGTCCAGCACGTATGCTACTGCTCCCTGTTGCTGCAATTTTTGAATAGCGCGAGTTACTTCTAGGGTGGCATTAGCACTAAATTGGCTGAGGCGAATATAACCAATGGGGGGACTGCCGGGAAGTTGATTTAACTTCGATGAGACGGGATTGAGGGAAATTCGCCCTCGCACCAGGGGGATTTCTTGGGTTTCTGTTGTGGGACGCTTAACCTTGAGCGTTACCTTCGTGCCAGCCTGACCGCGCATTCTGGCGGCAGCTTCGTCTAAAGTTAGGGTAGTGGTAGAAATGCCGTCAATTTCCAAAATGCGATCGCGCGGCTTAATCCCTGCCAATTCTGCCGGAGAACCAGCAATGGGCGTAACCACCTCTAATTCCCCGGTGGCAGCATCCACTACAATTTGCAAACCTACCCCCATCAATTCCCCAGAGGTACTGACCTGCAAACTCCTATACTGTTCGGGAGTCAGAAACCTGGTAAAAGGCTCATCCAAACTCCCCAGCATCTTTTGAATGGTCTGATAGGCTTTTTCCCGATTTTCTAAAGGTTGCTTGAGCAGCTTTTGCCTGACTGCTGACCAATTTTGATGATTGAAGGTTTCATCCAAATAGGCGCGATTGACAATCCGCCAAGCTTCATTAACTAGCTGCTGTTCCTCTGTAAACGCCGCTGCTGGGGCAACCTGACCTCCCCAAAAACCGCACACTTGCAAAATTACCACCAGAGCCATCAAAAAAAATCGTTTTCGCATAAGGTCAAATTTCCCTTTTGGGCTATGTTAGCTTGAGAGGACAGAAGCTTGAAAGCCCTGCCTCTATACTTTCAGTCGGCGATGCCAAGGAGAATCTGGGATCAAAAGCGATACAACGTAACTTTTGATCCCAGATTGCGGCACAATCAAATTTATCTGCAATGAATCGGGCGAAGCTTTGCGATCGCAGAGCTTCGCCAACCAACCCCCAGGGGAATCAATGTCTGTCAAAATACAGCTATACATCATTTAGGACTTCTCTCTTTATGGCAAGTGTGTACGATTGGTTTGAAGAAAGACTAGAAATTCAAGCCCTGGCTGACGACGTTACCAACAAGTACGTCCCTCCCCACGTTAATATCTTCTACTGTTTAGGCGGCGTTACCCTAGTCTGCTTTTTAATCCAGTTTGCCACTGGGTTCGCCATGACCTTCTACTACAAGCCCACAGTAACTGGTGCTTTTGCTTCAATCCAATATTTGATGACCGAAGTCAATTTCGGTTGGCTCATCCGCTCCGTCCATCGCTGGTCTGCCAGTATGATGGTGCTAATGATGATTCTCCACATTTTCCGGGTTTACTTGACTGGGGGATTTAAAAAGCCCCGCGAGCTTACCTGGGTGACGGGTGTAATTCTAGCTACCATTACCGTTTCCTTTGGTGTCACTGGCTATTCTCTCCCCTGGGATCAATTGGGCTACTGGGCGGTAAAAATCGTCTCTGGCGTTCCCGAAGCTATCCCAGTAGTGGGTACATTAATTGTGGAATTAATTCGCGGCGGTCAAAGCGTCGGACAAGGAACCCTAACTCGCTTCTACAGCTTGCATACTTTTGTTCTACCTTGGTTAATCGCTGTTTTCATGCTGTTGCACTTTTTGATGATTCGCAAACAAGGCATTTCTGGACCTTTGTAATTAGTGCCAGTCCAAATTTCCCCCCTCAAAATTGCTAACTTTTCAGGAGAACACTGATAAATTATGTCTAATCTCAAAAAACCGGATTTAAGCGATCCCCAATTACGGGCTAAACTAGCTCGCGGTATGGGTCACAACTATTACGGGGAACCAGCTTGGCCTAATGACTTGCTATATGTCTTCCCGATTGTGATCATGGGAACGATCGCGCTCTGTATTGGGTTAGCAGTTCTTGACCCAGCGATGGTGGGCGAACCATCCAATCCTTTTGCTACTCCCCTAGAAATTCTGCCAGAATGGTACTTGTGGCCTGCTTTCCAAATTCTGCGGATTCTGCCCAACAAACTATTAGGAATTGCTGGCATGACCAGCATTCCTTTAGGATTAGCATTGATTCCCTTCATTGAAAATGTCAACAAGTTCCAAAATCCTTTCCGCCGTCCAGTAGCGACAGTAGTTTTCTTGGTAGGCACATTTGCCGCTTTTTGGTTAGGGATTGGGGCAACTTTCCCCATTGACAAGTCTCTAACTCTTGGCTTGTTCTAAAAAATACTTTCCTATGGGAGAAGAAATAACAGTATTGGTTCCTTCTCTCATAGGCAGTCGGTTAAGTCGCTTCGCTCCAATTCAAAATTCAAAATTATCAATTCAAAACTAAAGACAATTTCATTTTGAATTTTGAATTTTGAATTTTGAATTTTAGATTTTGGATCTTGAATAATGTTAAATTACGACCGTCTAACGGTAAAAAGCGATTTAACGATTTTGAGTCAAGTCCTGGGATGGCTCGATCGATTCTATTCTCAGCATCTCTCTGGACTTAGTTGGTCAGAGTACCAACTTAATTGTATAAAATTGGCAGTGACAGAGGGGTTTACAAATGCAGTCCGCCACGCCCATGAAGGCTTGCCACCGGAAACGACCATTGATATTGAATTAGAGTTATCAGATAATCAGATAGAAATTAGAATTTGGGATTGTGGTAAACCTTTTAATCCAGATAGTTTACCAAAACCAAAGCCGGGAGAACTGAAGGGCGGGGGCTATGGCTGGCATTTGTTACGTCGTCTATCAGATCAAGTGGTTTACGAACGCCGTCAAAATGAAAAGAATTGTTTGCGGTTGGTGAAATACCGCTTGCAAGAAGCTAAATCTGGTTAAAAAAGGAGTTATTGAAATATGACCCGCCGTCTAATTGTCTGTTGTGATGGGACTTGGCAGGATTTAGATACTAGCTATCCTACCAATGTGGTCAAAATGGCGCAAGCGATTAAGTTAGTTGGCGATCGCGATATTCCCCAAATCCTCTACTACGATCAAGGACTAGGAACTAAATCTATCGGTATTCAACATTCTATAATTGATTTTTTAACCAGGATGGTTGGGGGGGGTTTAGGATTAGGGATTGACCAGAAAATCCAAACTGCCTATCGTTTTCTTTGCCTAAATTATCAACCAGAAGACGAAATTTATCTATTTGGATTTAGTCGGGGAGCTTATACAGTCCGTTGTTTAGCTGGATTAATTTATAATTCCGGATTATTACATCGTAAATTCATCCGCAAAATACCACAAGCCTACGAACTTTACCGAGAAAAACAAAACCCAGATAATGCTCCTAGCGGCAAAAATGCTGTGGCATTTCGTCAGCAATATGGGCAAGATGTCCCAATTAAAGCTTTGTGTTGTTGGGATACAGTGGCTTCTTTAGGAATCCCAGATATTTTTAATTGGCTGAAATTAAGTGAAAAATTTAATGAAAGATATCGCTTTTTTGACTCAACAGTTAACTCGACAATTGAGAAGGCTATCCACGCAGTGGCAATTGATGAACTTCGCAAATCTTTTGATGTTACTCTGATGGAGTGTAGTTCAAAACGCAGTTCAGATCAAGTTACTGAAGTATGGTTTCCCGGCGTTCATGGCTGCGTTGGGGGTGGAAATTCAAAAAATCGGGGTTTATCTGACGCTACTTTGTTGTGGATGATGGCAGAAGTAGAAAAATTGGGTTTAGCTTTGGATAAAAGTTCGATTGAAGATGGGATTAACCCAGACTATAAAATCCATTTTGAGCATACCCAACCCTGGTATGATTTTGGGAAAGTCAATATCCGTGAAATTAAGGGTGATTTTGAAGATCTCGATGAGAGCGTGAAGCAACGGTGGCGAGATCCTAGTATTACTCCCCCGTATCGCCCAGAGAATCTGGAGAAGTTTCAGCAGCAACTGGATGGGAACAATTGATAAAATCTTTGAGCGCGATCGCCATGATTTCTTTTCATTTCCCCACCTGTTAATTTACCATGAGCGATCGCACTGCCAATTACCAAACTATTTTCGTTTTTCTAGAAGCTTTTGACTGTGAAGGGGGAATTCAATCCTATGTCAAGGATATTCTGAGAGCGTACATATCCTGGGGATTGCCGGGTAAGAGTGAGGTGTTTTTACTGCGCGATCGCCCGAATACTTCTAATCCTTTGGCAAGTAATAATCTGAAATTCCATTATTGTAAAACTTTTCATCCCCATCTGGGACGGCTGCGCCTAATTACCGCCTTAACATGGGCATTTTGGTGGCATCCCCCCCAACAGGTAATTTGCGGTCATATTAAATTGGCTCCCTTGGTGCAAAAACTCTGTGAGTGGCGGGGGATTCCCTACCGGATTTTGACCTACGGCAAAGAGGTTTGGGAACCGTTGTCCTCTGCCGAACAAAGGGCTTTACAGCAGGCTGAGGGAATTTGGACAATTAGCCGTTATAGTCGCGATCGCCTGTGTGCTGCCCACCATATTTTACCTCAGCGGGTACAGATTCTGCCCTGCGTGGTCGATGGCAATGTCTTTACCCCCGGAGAGAAGTCGCCAGAGTTAGTGGAGCGTTACGGCTTGGCAGGAGCAAAGGTGTTGATGACAGTGGCGCGTTTGTGGTCGGGGGATATTTACAAAGGAGTAGATGTGACGATTCGGGCATTACCTGCGATCGCTGCTATTATCCCAGAAGTGAAATATTTAGTCATTGGGCGAGGGGATGACCAACCGCGTCTTGCCCAGTTAGCGGTAGAAGTGGGAGTAGCCGACAAAGTAATTTTCGCTGGTTTTGTCCCGGCAACTGAGTTAGTCTGGCATTATCGTTTAGCTGATGCCTACGTCATGCCATCCCAAGAAGGGTTTGGGATTGTTTATTTGGAAGCAATGGCCTGTGGAATTCCAGTTTTGGCAGGCGATAATGATGGTTCTGCGGACCCTTTGCAAGATGGGAAATTGGGTTGGCAAGTCCCTCATCGCAACCCGGAAGCAGTGGCAGCCGCCTGTATTGAAATGCTTCAAGGTGAAGATCGGCGTTGCAATGGGTTATGGTTGCGAGAACAAGTTTTGCACCTCTTTAGTCAAGAAGTTTTAAGTCAGAAATTAAAGTTCATTTTTAATTCCTGAAAATCCTATCGGTACTTTCCCCCTTGGAGGTGATTAAATTGATTTAAATATCAAACAGGCTGTTGACGCAGCCGAAGGACGGAACCATGTATATTCTAGCCGCATCCAACCCTTTAGCAGATCTTTTTGAAATTGCTCAAGCGTACCTACTTCTTTTCCTGACTGGCATAATCATTACCCTAATACTTTGGGGGTTTATGTGGGACAGAATACTGTCCAAAGCAGGATTTTTGGGAAAGGCTTATTGGCGAATTTACGTCATGTTGATGTCTCCCGCAGTGGTACTCATCTTTGGTGTATTGTTCACCCCATCATCGCGACTATCCAGTGAACCTCCACCACTAATAAAAGTGTTGGGAACGCTTTCTTTCTTTTTAGCATATATCGGAATGAACATAGTCGCTTTCGCACCTTGGCCTGTACGAAAGGATTTAAAACGACTTCGAGAAGCCCAAAAGATAGCCGAACCAAAAACTGAACCATCTGGCATTACCAGCTTGCCTTTGAAATTTCTCAACTGGCTAAAAAAGATAATTTTCTAGCCATTTCCTAGGCTCTGCCTCGTTTGGTGAGTCGAGGCAGAGCCTAGGAACGAGTGAAGTTCATTTTTAATTCCTGAAAATTCTATGGAAACTCTTAATATCCCCACATTGAGGCTAGAAGCCAATACTCTCAAGTATTGGACAGTTCCAGAATACCACCGAATGAGCGAATTGGGTATTCTCAATTCCAATGAACGAACAGAACTAATTGCTGGACAAATTACACTGATGGCAGCTAAAGGCACTCCCCATGTTACGGCGCTATACCTGTTAGCAAATGCTCTCCGCGAACAACTTGGTAATGCTGCCCTAATTCGCACCCAAGATCCCATTCAACTGGATAATTTTTCGGAACCAGAACCAGATCTGATCGTTGCAGTTGGAACAGTTTTAGATTATGCTACCCAGCATCCTCGTCCCCATCAAGTTTATCTGGTGGTGGAAGTGGCAGATTCTACGTTGAAACAGGACTGCGAAATCAAAGATAAACTTTATGCTGCCGCTGGGATCTCTGATTACTGGGTATTAGATCTCAAAAATCGCCAACTCCACATTTTTCGGAACCCCACGCCTACAGGTTATACTAGCCATCTGATTCTGACTGAACCAAACCAAGTTTCTCCCCTAGCATTTCCCCGTCTTAGCCTGATACTTACTTCTATTTTCCCTCCAGTTTCATAAATTACTGAAGCAGGCGGTTGATCGTGCTGTTGGCTTGGGAGGCATAGCTGCCCCCAAATAAATTGAAATGGTTGAGGATATGGTACAGATTATAAAGGGGTTTGCGCTGTGCGTAACCAGGATCGAGAGGCCAAACTTGCTGATAACCTTGATAGAATTCTCTAGGGAAACCACCAAATAATTCTGTCATAGCTAGATCCACTTCGCGATCGCCCCAATATGTCGCCGGATCAAAAATTACTGGTTCTCCCGATGTTAAACAAGCGGCATTCCCTCCCCAAAGATCGCCATGAACTAGGGAAGGCACAGGTTTATAATTGGCTAAAAGTTGGGGAATAGCAGCAACTAAGTTCTCCCCTTGACTAAAATTTCCTCCTCGCCGTTGAGCTAATTGCAACTGGTAACGAATCCGATTTTGGGCAAAAAATTCTGTCCAACTATCCTGCCAAGTATTGATTTGGGGAGTGGAACCAATAGTATTATTAATATCTGCCCCAAATTGCTGACGAGGAGCCGGAGATTTGTGCAAAGCTGCCAATTGTCGCCCCATTTCTAGCCAAGATTGACTGTTACCGCGCCCTAATGCTAAATATTCCAAAACTAAATAGGCAGAATTACCTGTACTGCCCCAACAAATCGGCTGAGGAACTCGGATAGTTGCCGTTGCGAGCATTTGTTTTAAACCCCAGGCTTCGGCAACAAACATTTCTGCCAAAGCTGCTTGATTCAACTTGACAAAATAGGTTAAATTACCGTTGGTGATGGTATAGCCTTGGTTGATGTCGCCGCCGCTGACGGAATGGCGATCGCTAATTTGAAAGTCATTGCCAGTAACTTCAGAAATATGTTTCGCAATTTCTATCCAGATCATCGCACTAATGAATGAAAAATTAATAACTTGATTAAAATTGTAGGTTGGGTGGCGCGACAGCAAAACCCACCAAACCAGTTATCAATGTTGGGTTTCCACTGTCGTTTCAACCCAACCTACGATTCGCTTGATTAAAAAGGCGATCGCGCTCATTATACCACAAAGAGACAATATTTTTCCTCCAAGCTTTTGATGAGGTTTATGGCTTTTTCTTGCGGTTCACTCCAGTAACTAATTCATAATATTCCAGTGCTGATTCTGCATCAGTTAGCCGTAAATCCAATTCAATTCGCTTTCCAAGGCTAGTCTCAATATGTTCGTCAATTTGAGAAGCTACTCGAATAATTTTTTTTAATTTGAGTGCAATTGTTCTGCTGCTTTGCTTCAAAAATTTTTGTTCTTGTTCAAATCTTACGTTGTTAAAAAAAGAATTAAAAAAAGAATAAATGCCTAATAAACAGCTTCCTAAAACAACCCCAAATATTAGTTGACCATATTTAATTATGATTGATTCAAAAAAGACCACAATAAAAGAACTAAGGGAAACAAATATTGCGAAGCCAACACCAATATATGTCAATATAATTATTCTTCTTCTTGCTAATTCTTTTAGTTTTTCTAATCTTTCTAATCTTTCTTCTTTTAGTTTTTCTAATCTTTCTTTTGATTTTTCTAATTCTACAAAATTGTCTGAGTCTAATGAGTAATTCGTAATTTCTCCATTATCATTATAGATTTTGTTGCAAACATCTATTAGTTTTTCTGAATATTCTTTTAATAAAGAAAGTATAAGCTCTCGATCTTCAGGAAGATAAACAAGCGTTTTATCTGGTTTCTCTCTGTTGGTATCCACAAGCTTATGGCTCCTATCTGCCTAAAGAAATTTTCAGCAAAGCGTCAATAGTGTCAAGAAGATATTTTAAGTTTGCAAATTTTATGCGATCATCGTATCCTCCTGTAGTAGCAACTAATAACTCTTTAGCTCCGGAAACAAAATTTTCCATCACTAAAGAAACTGAACGATATTCATGAATAAAATTAGCTGCGCCTCTTTGATTTTGAATTTTCTGGATAACTCGCTCGTAATCTCCATTCATATAGTAGTCTTTCACCAATTTTCTGTTCTGCCACCACAGATCCTGTTTATTCACCAAGGTAATCATAATCGTCTTCTTACCACCCGCAATTGATAACTGGGGGGCAATATGTTCTAAAACATCTAGTTCTCGGCGGCGACGTTCTTTAGTATATTCTTCAACGAACTCCTCGACAGTCATCCCTGATTGATACAGACGATGATTGGTATAGCTGATTTCTCCAAAGGAGTGATATCCCCAAGATACCACATGAATAATCAGTTGAATTTTACCGACAGCAATCATTCTGAGAATATCGTGCCAATTATCCTGTCGCCGCTCTTGCCCCGGCACAACCACCACCGAACCAAAAACATTACTATCTAATTGGTATTCTTCAATGGTAATCGATTCTTGGTATGGTGAAAACAAACTCTCTAACTGAAAATCTTGAGATAGCAATTTGCCTAGAGTGGTTTTACCAATGCCACCAGCCCCAAAAATGGCAATTTTCAAATCCCCTCTTTTAAGTCTAGTCAGAATTTTCTTAAAGGTGGGAAATGCTCTTTGACCAAGTTCAATTACACTTACCCCAGTGCTGAGAGTTGTGACCGTTTCCACAAACATAAGGAACCATTGATAGTAGGGTTAAGGAAATTATAGCAGTTCTCGATTTAGTGCAGTACACCTGTTTTCTGTCTGGCATTTTACTTATTCTACTCGTTTCTAGGCTCTGCCTCTAGGATAACTAAGTGAGACAGTAGTAGGGTGTGTTAGCGATAGCGTAACGCACCGTTAACTGGTAGGCAGTGCGTTACACTGCCGCTGAACTGCATTTAATTATAATCTCAGGTTGAATGGCGCGACAGCAAAACCTAACAAACCAGCGATAAATGTTGGGTTTCCACTGTCGTTTCAACCCAACCTACAATTCGCTTGATTAAAAAGGCGATCGCGTTCATTTTACCAAAAGCCCAACTACAAACTTAATTTACCCCTTGACCTCCCAAGGCATTTTTGGTATTATACTCATAATGGAGAAGGTGCGCCCATATATCTGAATAAAATGGCGAAACCAAGCTGTTTATAGCTTCGTCATCTGTAGTCAACGTAGGCTCCAAATCCAAAACTAATCAGCTTCACCAATTAAAATAAATGCTGCCCAATCTTTTGGGTTAGGATGTTGTTTCATGGTGGCTAACATTGCTTGGCGCAAGGCTTGAGCTTTATCGGATTGCTGGGATAATTGCCGATAAAATTCAGTCATTAAAGTGGCGGTAGGAGCATCGGGAACTGCCCATAAAGATACAATGACACTTGGCACGCCAGCGGAAATTAAAGCGCGGGATAAACCAATTACGCCATCTCCGGTAATTGTGCCTCTGCCAGTATCGCAGGCACTGAGAACAACTAATTCAGCATTCAGTTTTAAATTCAGAATTTCATTGGCAGCTAATAAACCATTGATTTCCCCTATTGTGGTTGCTGAAAAGTTAGGATCGGGAGCAAGAGCGATCGCACCTGGTATTCCCGCTCCTTGAAAGTCATCTAATAACCCGTGGGTGGCGAAATGAATTAATTTTGCCTTGGTCATTTGTTGTAAAACCGTAGATTTATTGGCTTGTTTACCAATTAAGGCTGCGGTTTTTAATAATTGGGCGATCGCTTTCGCTTCTTCTTCGGCTCCAGGTAAACTATTTAAAGGTTCTGGCGGCTCGCCAATTTGGGGGGGAATGCTCGGCATGGTGGGATTGCCAACAATTACAGCTCGCTCTAAATTACTGGTTGAGCTACTATTGGCAATTCTTTGGCGCTGCTGGCGGGTAAAATCTAAAACTTGAATGGAAGGGGCGGTAATAATGGTATGTTTTTCAATTAAGTATTTTCCGGTGGCATCTGGTAAGGCGGGAAAAGGCACTAAAAATAAGGATTTGTGGGGAAAGAAAATAACGCGATCGCGGGGATTTTTGGGCAGCAATTCGGCAATAGGAGCAATTAACAATTGATGTAGTTGCTGCAACCGCTCGGCTGGATTGGGAGCGCTGGCGATCGCTTCTACGGCAATTCCCCCCCTTCCTCTAACTCCCAAGGCTTCCCGACTGTTGGCAACTAAATCAGGTAGGGAAAGATTTTTTTCCCACCACAGGGGGGTTAAATCAACTTGGCGAAAATCAACTTTTCCTGTGGGTTGAATTACCCAAATAAATAGTTGGGATTCTCGGCTATTCCACTTTCCTTGCTCTTCAAAATCATCATTAATAATGGCATATTCTACCAAGGTAGCGTTGGCAGCTTTAGCAATTTGTTTGATTTGAGCAATGGTAGGGGGAGCATAATTTTCAGGAGTGGTTTTGTCTGACAGCCGCGCTGCTAATAATTCCACAAAGGCACGCGATCGCCCTCTTTCGGCAATTTCTAAAGCGGCTTCCGGTTGACTTTGGGCAATTAAGGTTTGCTGTAACAGTCGATAAGTAGCAGATTGGGTTTCAAACAAGGATACTTTATTGCGATCGTCTTTCCCTAAACTAGCTCGCAAAGATTCCTTGACTTTCATGGCGGCGCGGAGCATGGTTTCGGCTTCAGCAAATCGCTCTAATTTTAACAACCCAAACCCGATATTATTCAAAGATTTGGTTTCCCCAACGCGATCGTTAATTTCGCGAACAATGTTCAAACTCTGCCGTTGATACTTAATCCCTTGTTCATAATCTTTCCGATCGGAATAAATATTACCCAGATTATTCAAGGCAATGCTTTCTCCCCCGCGATCGCCTAATTTTCTGGCAATAGTTAAACGCCGTTGCTGGTAATCCAAAGCTTGTGGATAATCCCCTAATTCTTGGTAAACAATGCCAATATTGCCTAAAACGATGGCTTCGCTGTTGGGATCTTGAATATCTTGGGCAATTTTTAAGCTTTTTTGGTAAATTTCCAGCGCTTCGCTGTAGTTTTTCTGGGTATTGTAAACATTGCCTAAATTAGTTAAGGATTTTGATTCTCCCAATTTATCGCCAATTTGTTGAAAAATTTGCAATGACTTTTGCTGATAATCAATGGAGCGCTCAAAATTCCCTAAGTCTAAATAAGTTAATCCTAAACCACTTAAAGCTTTGGCTTCCCCGGCTTTCTCCCCAATCTCCTTTGATATAGCTAAACTTTTTTGGTAATTGTCAATAGCTTGGGCATAATTTCCCAAACTGCTGTGGACATTGCCTAAATACCAAAGGTCTTTTAATTCGTTGGGGCGACTTTTAATCGCTTGAGAAATGGCTAAACTTTGTTGATAATAATCCAGAGCTTTGAAATAGTCTCCCATCGCCTCATAAATATTGCCCAAATTGCCGAGAATAATTCCTTCTGCCCAGCGATCGCCTAATTCTTTGGCAATTACCAAACCTTGCTGATATAATTTCAGCGCTTGGGGATAAACGCTGATATGGGAATAGGTTAAACCTAAATTAACCAAAGCAGTTTTTTCAATATTTCGATTGCCTAATTCCTGGGCAATTTTTAATGCCTGTTGGTAATTATTAATCGCTGGCTGGTAATTTCCCCACACATCATAAATAAGTCCCAAACCGATTAAAGCATTTGCCTCTCCCAGTTTATCGCCCAAGGAACGAGAAATTTCTAAATACTGTTGGCGATATTGACTAGATTTGGTATAATTCCCCAAGGCAAAGTAAGAACCACCCAAATTAGCTAATGCTTCTCCTTCCCCAGCTAAGTCTTTCAATTCGCGCGCGATCGCTAAACTTTGTTCCTGATATTCAATGGCTTTCTGATAATTGCCTAAATGGGAATAGGGCAAACTCAAACTGAGTAGCGCCGCCAGTTCTATCTGGCGATTCCCCAGCCGCTGGACAATTTTGAGAGTTTGCTCTAAATATTTAATCGCAGTGGGATAATCAGCTAAAGCATCATAAGCTAAACCTAAATTTCCCATAGCTAGGGCGGCTTTGTATTCGATGCCAATTTCCTGATAAATTGCTAGTGCCTGTTGCCAAAAGGCGATCGCTACTTGCAGTTTCCCTGCCTCCCTTGCCAGAATTCCCCGTTTCATTAATTGATCGGCTTCATCTTGGCGGTTATTCCCAGTTTCAGCCGCTACCTGCCAAGAGGAAATTTGCCAAGTTTGAATCGCTAAAACTGGCTCAAATGTCAGCAATGTGGCTAAAAGAGAGAGTGCGGTAATCCCAACAATTTTTGGCAAGTGTATGGAAGTGGTAAATTTCGAGTTTGGCACAATCCCTACCAGATCTACTATTTCTCGCTTGGTTGTCTTGGTTTTATTTTATATAAATCAATATTACTTAAGTAAAGCTGATTTATGTCAAAAAACCCAATGGCTGCGATCGCTCCCTTGCTGATGGCGATCGCTGCTATATTTTTCCTAGGAATTGTCGGGTTTTTCACCAACTTTCACTGGCAGTAAGTCTCGGTCCAAGAAGCTGGCTTTTGAGGTGTAAGATTCATCTTGTTCTACAAATCGCCATCCCCTTAAATCGCACTCTTGTTGCAGTCTTTCTTTGACTTTAGCTGTAGTTCTGTAATTAGGCAGTCTCGGTTTTTGATGAAGCTCTCCTTTCTTCGCTAGCTTGGACAAAGCCCGGAAAGAGCTAAAGGATTCAGCGACGGACTTTAAAGATTGTTGAGCGACTTGAGAATAGAGTAAGGCGTAATTTTCGTTGGTCTTGGCTATTTTGTATAAGTCAGGATATTTAATTGCGCCTTTGTCCTTAAAGTACCTTTGCCGACTCTCGTAAGTTCCGACATTAAACAGGTTGTTTGACCATCTCAGCAGTTGTTCAACAATGGTTTTGTCGAGTCCCGTTAAATGCCAAATATCTTTTTGGACTGCGTACATTTAATTGACTGTTGGTTGTTGTACTATGTTTAGTATAGACTATAATCTGCACAGAAACAGTTAAGCGCTACATTGAAGCTCATGCGAGAGTAGGCCGGATAAATCCTGCCACGCCCTTTCATCCCTGGACTAACAGTCACAGGGTTTTCAGTGGATTTCTTATAATACCTGCACCGATCGCTAATCAATCTGCCGCTGGGATCAACCACCTTATGCCTGATAATTCCTGGTCAGAAATTGAATCTGACAAACAGTTTAACCCCATTAGTTCTTTACTATCTGAAACCGAGTCGGACGAAATCAATCCTAGCTTCTTTTTTCAGGGAGCAGAAGGCCGCCGCATCAAAGCGGCCTTGGTACTTGTGCTAATCTGGATAGGAATTCTTGCCCTCCACTGGTTTCCAGAAAGTAATTGGTTGATCCTGGGACTAACTGGCTTGTTGGGAATTCAGGCACTGCGAATTTTGTTGGCTCGCCCCCGCCCAACTTTACCCGCCTCAACCGCCTCGACTCCCTTGGTTTCTTTATTGGTGGCAGCGAAAAATGAAGAAGCAGTCATTGGCAACTTAGTTCAAGGACTGTGCAATTTAGATTATCCCAGCGATCGCTACGAACTTTGGGTAATTGATGACGGCAGCACTGACCGCACCCCGATTTTACTCGATCAACTCGCCCAAGAATATCCCCAACTGAAAGTTTTACATCGAGTGGCTGGAGCAGGCGGCGGCAAATCTGGGGCATTGAATGAGGTGTTGGCATTAGCCCAGGGAGAATTTTTGGGCGTATTTGATGCCGATGCCCAAGTGTCTAGGGAGATGTTGACACAGGTACTACCATTATTTGAGCGGGAAAAAGTTGGAGCAGTGCAGATGCGAAAAGCGATCGCCAACTACCCGACTAATTTCTGGACTTGGGGACAAAGGGCAGAAATGGCTCTTGATACCTACTTCCAAGAAAATCGTACTGCCATTGGGGGCATAGGAGAACTGCGAGGCAATGGCCAATTTGTCCGCCGCCAAGCCCTACAAAGATGCGGTGGCTGGAATGAAGAAACGATTACTGACGACTTAGATTTAACTTTTCGCCTGCATATTGATGGTTGGGATATCGAATTTCTGAGAACTCCTGCCGTGCAGGAAGAGGGTGTGACTACAGTAGTTGCTCTCTGGCATCAACGCAACCGTTGGGCAGAAGGGGGATATCAGCGCTATCTAGACTATTGGCGGTTAATTGCTCGCAATCAAATGGGAACTTTAAAAACCATTGATTTGCTAGGTTTTTTAATTATGCAGTACCTGCTTCCAACCGCTGCCGTGGCAGATTTGGTAATGGCGATCGCCTTTAATCATGCTCCAGTCCTCACTCCCGTTGCTAGTTTAGCTTTTTTCCTGTCCTTGGTGGGAATGTTTTCCGGTTTGCGGCGCATTGATCGCGATCAAAATCAATCTGTACCATTTTGGGTAACTCTCTGGCAAACCCTCCACGGCTATGTCTATATGCTGCACTGGTTGATTGTTATGGGTAGTACCACCGCCCGAATGTCAGTTTTCCCCAAAACCCTCAAATGGGTAAAAACCGTCCATCAAGGTACATAGGGTGAAAAGCGATCATTACCACCCCCATCTCAATCATAAATCAAACCTGATTGGGCTTATCCGCCAAAATCAATTATTCTGGCTAGCGATAAATTGCTGAATCTTGTCAATGTTGATTTTTAACTCTTCAGCAATTTGCTCAGTCGTTAGTCCCAACTTTAAGAGCAAAGGCACTGTTTTTACCTGAGTTCGATATAAGCAAATAAGCTACTGTACATTAACGAATTAATTGTCACTTTAACAAATTAATGTCTCATTCTTTCTCCAAGCGCTGTAATCCTTTCAAAACAAGGATTACAGCGCTTTTTTACTGTTTCAACCTCTGCGTTCTTCATTCCTATTGAATTAACAAATTAAATGTCTGACCCCCGAAAATTCACAAATTAGGTGTCACTTCCTAAAACTGCGATTTTTTTGAGCTTGATCCGAGATTAACACATTGACTGTCACAGCTTGATCCTTTAAAATACAAGTATGTTTTAATCAAACACTAATGTTTATGTCTAAGGCCGATCTCTCGGAAACAATTTCAGATGAGAGGGACAATCTCAAAGAAGCCAATACCATCGCCTCTGAACTTGATGACGAGGCAATGCTGAAAATGGAAGCAATCCAACGCTTGATGGAGGCAGGCGATCGCGCCACTTATTCTCAACGGCTAAAGGAAGCTGCCGAAAAGCTGGGCAAGTCGGTGCGGACGGTGCGACGGTTAGTCCATAAATGGGAAGAACAAGGGCTGTTGGGTCTGGTTCAAGCTGAACGCTCTGATAAAGGTAAGCACCGAGTTGATACCGACTGGCAAGATTTCATCCTCAAAACCTATCGGGAAGGAAATAAGGGTAGTAAACGGATAACCCCGAAACAGGTTTTCCTAAGAGTGCAAGCAAAAGCTCATGAATTAGGGGTTAAGTCTCCAAGTCACATGACTGTTTACCGCATTCTTAATCCTTTAATTGAAAAACAAGAAAAAGCTAAAAGCATTCGCAGTCCAGGGTGGCGAGGGTCGCGGTTGTCAGTTAAAACCCGCTCTGGTAAAGATTTGGCAGTAGAGTACAGCAACCAGGTGTGGCAATGCGACCACACCCGCGTCGATCTGTTGTTAGTAGATCGGCACGGCGAGATTTTAGGCCGTCCTTGGCTGACAACTGTTATTGACAGCTATTCTCGTTGCATTATCGGCATTAATTTAGGTTTTGATGCTCCCAGTTCTCAGGTAGTTGCTTTAGCATTGCGTCATGCTATTTTGCCGAAGCAGTACAGCGCAGAATATGGTCTGCATTGCGACTGGGGAACCTATGGGAAACCAGAGCATTTTTATACTGATGGTGGTAAGGATTTTCGTTCTGAACATTTGAGTCAGATTTCGGTGCAGTTAGGGTTTGTTTGCCATTTGCGCGATCGCCCCTCTGAAGGCGGTATTGTTGAGCGTCCCTTTGGCACATTGAATACAGAGGTCTTTGCCACTTTGCCGGGATATACGGGGTCAAATGTCCAAAAACGACCGGAAGATGCGGAAAAAGAAGCTTGTTTGACCCTGCGGCAGTTAGAGCAGTATTTAGTCCGTTATATCGTTGACAACTACAACCAGCGACTTGACGCTCGTATGGGCGACCAAACAAGGTTTCAACGGTGGGAATCTGGTCTATTGGCTATGTTGCCTTTAATCGCAGAAAGAGATTTGGATATCTGCCTGATCAAACAGTCTAGACGAACGATTCAAAGGGGCGGCTACTTGCAATTTGAGAATTTGATGTACCGAGGCGATCGGCTGGAAGGCTATGCCGGAGAAAGTGTGGTACTGCGATTTAACCCTAGAGATATTACAACTATCTTGGTTTATCGGAATGAAGGCAGTAAGGAGGTGTTTTTAGCCCGTGCTTATGCTCAGGATTTGCAAACGGAGCAACTGTCTTTGGATGAGGCTAAAGCTAGCAGTCGCAAGATTCGGGAAGCAGGTAAGGCAGTTAGTAACCGTTCGATTTTGGCAGAGGTACGCGATCGCGAAACTTTCTTGACTCAAAAGAAAAGCAAAAAGGAACGTCAAAAATCTGAACAGATTGAAGTTCAAAAAGCTAAAAAGTCATTACAGAGTGAGTTTGAAGCTGAAGAAATAGACTTGGCAGATATTGAAAATGAACCTGAACCAGAAATGCCAGAAGTCTTTGATTACGAACAAATGCGGGAAGATTACGGGTGGTAAACCATGACTAAAACCAACAATGAAGCCCAAGCAGTTGCCCAACAATTAGGGGATATTCCCCTTAATGATGAAAGATTACAGGCAGAAATTCAACGCTTAAACCGGAAGAATTTTATCCCGCTGGAGCAGGTAAAAATGTTGCATGATTGGCTAGAAGGAAAACGCCAATCGCGGCAATCTGGTCGTGTGGTGGGAGAGTCAAGAACGGGTAAAACTATGGGTTGTGATGCCTATAGGTTGCGTCACAAACCGCACCAGGAAGCAGGAAAACCGCCGATAATACCTGTTGCTTATATTCAGATTCCCCAGGAGTGCGGCTCTAAGGAGTTGTTTGGAGTAATTATTGAGCATCTAAAGTATCAGGTAACAAAGGGAACAGTAGCAGAAATTAGAGATAGGGCGCTACGGGTTCTGAAGGGTTGTGGCGTGGAAATGCTAATTATTGATGAGGCTGACCGCTTGAAACCCAAGACTTTTGCAGAGGTACGAGATATTTTTGACAAGTTGGAAATTGCGGTGATTTTGGTGGGTACTGACCGCTTGGATGCAGCAATTAAGCGGGATGAACAGGTATATAATCGCTTTCGGGCTTGTCATCGTTTTGGCAAGTTGTCAGGGGAAGATTTTAAACGCACTGTAGAGATTTGGGAAAAGCAGGTTTTACGGTTGTCGGTTGCTTCCAATCTTTCTAGTAAGACGATGTTGAAGACTTTGGGGGAAGCAACTGGGGGTTATGTGGGTCTGCTGGATATGATTCTCAGGGAAGCAGGGATTCGGGCTTTAAGAAAGGGATTGCAGAAGATTGATTTGGAAACGCTAAAGGAAGTATCTGGGGAGTACAAGTGATGGAAGCCCTAGATATCGAGCCTTGGTTATTTCGAGTAGAACCCTTTGAGGGTGAGAGTATAAGTCATTTTTTGGGGCGGTTTCGACGGGCAAATGAGTTAACGCCAACTGGGTTGGGTAAGATGGTGGGATTGGGAGGAGCGATGCCTTCGGCGGGCTTCGCCTACGCTCGTTGGGAAAAGTTTCGCTTTAATCCGCCTCCTTCTCGTCAGCAGTTGGAAGCGTTAGCGGTAGTGGTGGGGGTGGAGAGCGATCGCTTAGTCCAGATGTTACCGCCTCCTGGGGTAGGAATGAAAATGGAGCCGATTCGGTTGTGTGGGGCTTGTTACGCTCAGTCGCCTTGTCATAAGATTGAGTGGCAGTTTAAGGCGACAACGGGGTGCGATCGGCATTCCTTACGCTTGCTGTCGGAGTGTCCTAACTGTGGGGCGAGGTTTAAGGTTCCGGCGTTGTGGGTTGATGGGTGGTGTCAGCGGTGTTTTCTGGGGTTTGCAGAAATGGTGAGGTATCAGAAGATTTGTTGAAAATCACAGATATTGTCAAATCACATGAAGAACAATAAACCAAAAATCGCTAAAGCCCATAATACATAATGGTTTCAGCGATTTCACTATATTCCTAATTCAGGGATATTGGCTGGTCAGTCACATAACCGTCACATAAAACAAACTTATGCAATACAAGCTTTTCTATAAAAGATTTATGCCCAAAATGGTACATATTTAGCGTGTTTTCTGGATTTATTTTCTAAATCATAGGCTCTGATTAATCCTTCATTGATTGTATCTGCGATAATTCGTGAAGCCATAGAGTAATTTTTGTCATCAATTGCAAATCGTTTTCGCAAAGATTCATTAGTCATTTGTTCTCGACATACAAACCTTAAACAGGCGTGCTGGTAACAAGCTCTTATTCGATCGCTCTTATCCATATCTTTTAGTTCTCTATAAGTAAATAAGAGAACTTCAGTATGTTTACCATTGACGTTAAATTCTGGAGCAGGTAATTGAAAAACTTCTACTGAATGAATTACTTTATCTATACCGCTACCACGTTCTTCACAAATATTAATTCTTCTCATAAAAGCAGCTAAATTTTCATTGCGAGATTGAGGTGGTAAATCTATAAAACGCATTGTATCAACTAATGGTTCGCCAGGGTTTCTAATTTCCATTCGATCGGAAAATATCTCAATGGTAGAACTAACACCAGTCATATTAAAATCTTGATGGATTATAGCATTAGCCACTAATTCTCTAATGGCAATCTCTGGATACATTTTGATGTTTTTTCGTACTGCTTGACCAATTTGTTCATTTTGCGGCAGTTGCTCGTTAATAAATTTAATGATTTCTTCATAACTAACAGCGTAGCCTTTATCGAATACCTGTTCTCTTTGAGTAGAAATTCGATCTTTTTCTTTGTATATAATTACTCTAATCGCTTTTCTTCCTAGTTTTTCAAATTCTGTTAACTTTTTAGCAAAAAGAATTGCACCAAAATTAGTGATATCATAATAATTACTAAGCTTTATGTTAATTAAATTTTCCGATGCCAAACGGTCTAAAATACCTTGCTTATTATCTGGAAGGTTTTGTTGTGTGAAATCGAAATAACTTGGATAATTTATTTTTGCTAAAACTTCATCTGCGCTTATATTTTCTAATGCAATTCCCTTTTCAAACGGTTGGCGAGAAAACAATGACCATAACTCTCTCTCTTTTTCTGTAAAATCTTTGAGCTTTTTTTTATAACTACCTACACGAATGTACTCAACTCCTTTAAAACTAATAGGTATATGAGCGGCTTTTGGTATCTCAAACAAAACAATATCTTTACTCTCGCAAGTAAATTCATAAATTCTAAAATCTATTCGTGGTTCAAGTTGTACGGCAAGCCAGTTTTCTAGTTCTTGGCCTTTGATTTTTTCTTGCTTCGGTTTAAATTTTGTACCTATAATATTGTGGCTTTTATCATCAATCCCCCAAATAAGGTAAGCAGTTTGCTGATTATGTAGTGTAGCAGAGTTTGACAAAGCCGACAGATATTCACCAATAAGCTCTGGATTTGTATTATCTTTTTTGAATTCAACCCATTCTGTTTCATTTGGAAGGGCTAATAATTGTTGTAGTAACGGTATTAAATGCTTGGTTTCCATAACGATTTTTGCTCTCCTTTTCTGGTTTTTGTTCAGCCTGAAAATTTTTATACTTTGATAGAAGTGAGATTTTCAATCTGACGGATGGCCTCTCGTTCTTTCTGCCAAGCTTCATCGCGCAACGCATTAGCTTTGAGAACTAAATCTCCAATCTCGTTTCTGATAGTTGGCACAGGTAATGGGATGGGAACAGAGGCAAGCATATCAAGATCAATGTGTACAATGACCGAACCATAAGAATGTCTTGTTATAAGACAATAACCATAATCGGAGGCAAGCCAAGTGTAAAGATAGCCAGCGTTGATATCAGATGCAGCTAGTATTCTCGTTGCGTCTTCACTAGCTGTCCAATCTGCCATATATTTAGGAATAATTTGTACCCGTCCAATTGTACCGGAGCGAGTTATAGCAATCATTCCTTCTTCTAACTGGATTTCAGGTAAATCTTTAGTATGAGCGCCTTTTGCTAATCGCTTGACATCTATGGGATCGATTTGAAAAATCTGCTTGCTACTAAGCATCGGAATTCCACCACGAGGAACATACGTTCGTTCGCGGAATTTGGTAATTGCTCTAATTTCCTTAGTAACTCGTTCATCACCAATAGTGGTAATTTCTACTGGCAACTGCTTTAACTTCTGTTCCGCTTTAATGGCGATCGGATCGTGAAAACTTGCTTCTAAGCGTCCAGCAAGTTGAGATGCTTTAACTCTAGATGTTAAACAACCGCTATTGCTTGATGTTAATGAGTCCAAATAAGGCAGATTCAGATGTGCGTGTAAAAGCCTATCCGCTTCATCTAATAAACGATTGGCTTCATCTCTTAGTTTTCCAGCTTCACACATCAATCGTCCAATAGCAATTCGACGCAGCGGGTGTAAATCGGGAATAACTATTCGTGTTAGGTGTTCCGGTTCAATATGGACAATAACTGAACCGTAAGTCGCTTGAAGAAGTTGGGGACGACCTAAACGACTGCGGAGAAAAGCCGCGACATAGCCAGCAGTATCAGGGTCATTGCTACGAAGACGGATAGCGTGTTCGGATAAGGCTTTTCCAGCCATTATTGCTGTTGCTAAAGCAACATTTCCTATAGTGCCAGAGCGAGAAATGAGAACATCCCACATCTCGACTAAAAACTTATTTACATTAGGTGTTAGCTTGCGACTTAGAAACCGTTCTATTTTGGGTCGCAAGCTAATAATGTCAGAACTCGATAAAAATGGTACACCCCAATCTGGACTTACTGAAGTTCGTTTAAGTCGAAATGGTTTTGCAGGCTGCTGACACAAACCTTCATTCCCACACAGAGGAACCAGAGGTAAACCACTTGCTCGTAACTTAGCAACAGCATTACGAGCCTCAATACTAAAATTAGAGGCTTCTAAGCGAACTCCAGCATCAAAAACTTCCGTTAAACGGACTGTAGTAGAAAGCTTTTCAGGCTCCGTTACCGGGGCTGAAGGGATAGGCGTTGGTTGTACATTTGTTCGTTTTACCATCTCAGCACCACCTGTTTTTTCCAATCTAGAAACTCGTCTGCCAAAACAGGCGTATCATCATCTAAAATTTTACGACGCGGTAAAGGTCGAACTGTGGCATCACCGGAAGCAGTTCTTTCCAACAGAGGGGTAATTTCTGACTCGGCAGGTGCAAGTAGTTCTTCACCATCTTCATTCCGCTTGTAAACCTTATTACCGCGCTTATCATGCCCAATGGCATTGACTTGAGCCATAAAAATTTCATAGTCTCGAATTCCTTCAAATGCTTCTCGATTCATCTCTTCTTCTGTTTTTTTCTGAAGTATTAAAACAGAAGTTTGCGTACCGTTACGAGGCTGAAAGGTATCGGGGTGAAGATCGATCGAGGCAATTACCTGACAATGAGTTAACATCCAATAACGGACATATAGCAGACCGGGCGCACCTAAAATAGCATCTGGCAGCACAATTGCCATGCGTCCACCTGGTTTAAGAAATTGCCAACATCTTTCAATAAAAAGAATTTCCGGGGGTTGAGAACCTTGTAATACCTCAGTAGGTTCCCATCCATTTTCTGTTTCTTTCCAAACATGACCTAGTTTATATTGTCTCAGAGTTTCTGTGTCTTTTATCGGTAACTTAGAACCAAACGGAGGATTTGAAGCAACAACGTCAAAATGCGCTAAATCTTTTGAACTACGCAAAGAATCTGGATCGATATTGAGGGAATCAGCAAGCTGTCTGCGAAAAGTATCTTCCCACTGATGAGGGTGTAATAGGCTATCTTGTCGCAAAATATTTCCAGACCCGTCATTATTCATCACCATATTCATTTTGGTGGCTTTAACAAGGTCGGGATTGATATCTATTCCAAAGAAACATTGACCAGCAACTTCTTTAATGCGATCGCGCAAGGCTTCTAAAAAACCACTGCTACCAGGAACTCCGAGAGAGGCTTTTAGTTGATTAATCATTTCATTCATAGCGATTACTAAGAAACCCCCTGTACCGCAAGCCGGATCGAGAAACTTTTCATCTACTTGTAAATCCAGCATTTTGACTGCCATTCTTTGTACGTTTCTAGGTGTGAAAAACTCTCCGCGATCGCCCCGCAGATTTGCACCCACTAATTCTTCATAAGCTTTTCCTTTTACATCAATATCTGTATCCAGAAAGCTATATCGTTGAAGCTCGCCTACTATATAAGCCAAAGATCGAGCTTGAAGCTTAATAGCATCGTTAGCATCAAAAATGGTTGGATATCTTTTTTTTACAGCTTCAAAAATTTTACCAATTCGTTTAGCAACCGTTAGCCGACCATCATTGCTGGCTTTTTCCGAGGCAGTAGCATAAAACTCAAGAGGTTTAGGGACATCGCGTTCATCGTGAATTTTGCAAAAAATCACTTTCAGCAATTCAAAGAAAGCTGGCTGTTTTTGAAGTCCATCAGTAACGTAAATATGGTTATGGCAAATTTTAAACGAGAATAAGAGGTTATCGTCTGTTGCGTGTTTTAACTGTTCTCTAGTTGGACGATTGACTTCTTCTACATTACCATTACTGGATGGGATATCATTGGGTTCTTCCCAAACAGTTTGTCCTTCTACAACTACCCTTCGGTAGACAAATTTGTACTTTCCATTTGTCCACATTCCCCATTCAGCATTTGGACAAACAGACATATAAGACTTAAGTTGCTCTACACCATCTTTACGATCTGATGGCTCAATAGAGTCTCGCTTACATTCGATTACGATCCAAGCATTATCTTGGGTATGTTCGTCACCCTCACGAAAAATAATGAGGTCAGCACGACCACGTTTACTAAAAACTTTTACAGGAAACTCTACGGCAATTTGTTTAAAATTGTAGGCCAGTTCCAAGACAAGACGACGCTCAATATTTTGACGAACATATTCTTCTGGCGTATCATTACGAATTTTTTGGTCAATGAAGTCGCAGATTTTACCATCTGGGATAGTCATCAGTATCTTGGACATTTTTGTATTACCTTGACTTTTTGATGCGAAACAGATTTTGTTTTAATACCAAAAAGGTGCTAAGACACATTTTGGAGCGATCGCCTCTTTTTCCGCACTCAGGCACATTTCCCCCAGTCTTTCAACCTCACCTCTAACTGCTGATGAATAACATCTAACCATACTGGCACAACAGGCAACCCCTCTGCCCAAAGTGCGATCGCCTTTGAGCTATCAAACTCAACTAAATCAAAAGATTGCTCAGTAGGATGGCGGTACAGCATTAACCGGACTCTTTGGGATGGGCTAAAAAACTCCGGTTCCCTTTCCTTCAAAGTCTTCAGCGTTTCCCTCGCCAACTCAAAACTCAACCCCACAGACAGCCAATAGGCGATCGCTGCCAGTTCTACCAAATTAGACCGCGAATAGTAAATACTCCGTCCCGTCCCCGTTTCCGTAATTACAGGGACAACAACCCCACTCTCTCGCCAATACTGCAACTGGCGTAGGGAACAGCCTGTAATTTCTGCCGCTTGCTTGGTGGTAAAAAAAGTCTCTTGCATAAAATTTATTTTACAGAAAGCTCAGTCTATACATCTGTGTTAGTATTAAACATAAATGTATAAAGCCGATGAGCCAAATCACGATCCAGTGCCGCCTAGTCGCCTCAGAATCAACCCGCCGCCAACTTTGGGAGTTGATGGCAGATAAAAACACGCCCCTAATTAACGAATTGTTACAACAAGTAGGCCAACATCCCGATTTCCTCACCTGGCGGCAAAAAGGCAAGCTTCCCAGTACAGTAGTTAGCCAACTGTGCCAACCCCTCAAAACCGATCCTCGTTTTGCTGGACAGCCCAGCCGTTTTTATCTGTCAGCCATTCATGCCGTAGACTATATCTATAAATCTTGGTTAGCCATCCAAAAACGCTTACAGCAGAAGCTTGAAGGGAAAACCCACTGGCTAGAAATATTTAAAAGCGATGCTAAATTAGTCGAGACTAGCGATCGCAGCTTAGAGGCTATTCGCATCAAAGCCGCTGAAATTTTGGCTCAAGCTACATCTTCCCCTGACTCAAAATCCACTCTACCCAAACAGAAAAACAGCAAGAAGGCTAAAAAAACCGTATCCTCAGACTCAAGCCGCCGCCTTTCTACTACTCTATTCCAGGTTTACCGAGAAACAGAAGACATCCTGACTCGCAGCGCTATTAGTTACTTACTCAAAAATGGATGTCAAATCAGCGAACAAGAAGAAAACCCCGAAAAATTTGCTCTGCGTCGTCGTAAACTAGAAATCCAAATCCAACGGATTAGCGATCAATTAGATTCTCGAATGCCCAAAGGTCGAGACTTGACCAATGAGAAATGGTTAGAAGCCTTAACACTTGCCACAACTACAGATCCTCAAGACAATGCCGAAGCTAAACGCTGGCAAGATATTCTTTTAACTCGTTTCAGTTGTCTACCCTTCCCTCTGATCTATGAAACCAATGAAGATATGGTTTGGTCAAAAAACCAAAAAGGTCGCCTTTCTCTTCATTTCAATGGTTTAAGAGACTTGACTTTTGACATATATTGCGATCGATGTCAGCTTCACTGGTTCCAACGCTTCCTAGAAGACCAGCAAACCAAACGCAGCCACAAGAACCAACATTCTAGTAGCTTATTTACCTTGCGAAGCGGACATTTAGCTTGGCAACAAGGTGAAGGCAAAGGAGAGCCTTGGAATGTCCACCATTTAACTCTATACTGCTGTATAGATACGCGATTATGGACTGCCGAAGGAACAGAACAGGTACGTCGAGAAAAAGCTGATGAAATTACCAAATTCATCACTAAAATGAAAGAAAAAAGTAACCTCAGCGAAACGCAACAAGCCTTCATTAACCGCAAAGAATCTACCCTCAAGCGCATCAACAATCCTTTTCAGCGTCCCAGTCAGCCCCTTTATCAAGGACAGCCTCATATTATAGTTGGAGTTAGCTTAGGCTTAGAAAAGCCTGCGACAGTAGCCGTAATAGATGTCATTAAAAATCAAGTTCTTACCTATCGCAATATTCGGCAACTACTTGGGGACAATTACAACTTACTCAATCGCCAGCGCCAGCAAAAGCAACGCTCATCTCGCCACCGCCATCAAGCTCAAAAACTTGCTGCTCCAAATGAATTTGGCGATTCAGAATTGGGACAATATATAGATAGACTGCTAGCCAAAGCTATAGTAGATATTACTCAAACTTACCAGGCTGGCAGTATCGTCTTACCCAAGTTAAGTGATATCAGAGAAATTATCCAAGCCGAAATTCAAACGAAAGCTGAAAAAAAGTGTCCTGGCTATTTAGAAGGCCAGCAAAAATATGCCAAAGAGTATCGAGTTAACATTCATCAGTGGAGTTATGGTAGACTAATTGATAGCATTAAAACTCAATCAGCCAAAAACAACATTATCATTGAAGAGGGAAAGCAACCGATTATCGGCAATGCCCAAGAGCAAGCAAGAGAATTAGCAATCTCAGCTTATCAATCTCGCCTCAAAAAAGGTTGACAAATATCTGTACCTTGACAATATAATATAGTTAATAGCGCCGCAGTTAATGCTCGTCAGAGTTTCTGAACTGCGTAAGTGAGGGTTAGTTTGGCGGTTGGAAGACCGTCTTGCTTTCTGACCCTGGTAGCTGCTCACCCCGATGCTGCTGTTCCTTGCGGACAGGAATAAGGTGCGCTCCCAGCAATAAGGGCGCGGGTCTACTGCTGTAGTGGCTACTGAATCACCCCCGACCAAGGGGGAACCCACTCTATTTATTTGAGGTCTTCCCACAGGTATTAAATTTCAACGTCAATCCGCGCAAGTTTCAAAACCTTTATTTGGTCTGGATTCGAGGGGATTGAATGATGAAGAAATATTACTTGTGAAAGAGGCACAAAAGGGGATGGTCAAGAGATCCGCGCATTTTAACTCTAAAACCTTTGTTAACAAAGGGTTTGGGAGAGTGCAGTTCCAACAGCCCTCTCCAATGGAAGCGGATGGATTAATTTATTAATAAGTGGGTTGAAAGCGAGTCCAGTTGTGTCCTTTAATTTGACACGAATTTGGCTAAATGAACATCCAATTTGTTACCGTGACACTAATTTGTTACCAGTGACAAGGAATCTGTTAATGTACACCTAAAAGCGCCACAACCCTGTACAGGAAAGGGTTTGAACTAATGGACACAACTGGACTCGAACCAGTGACCCCCACGATGTCAACGTGGTGCTCTAACCAACTGAGCTATGCGTCCGCCCGGAAAATTAATATAACACAGATTTTGGCGAATAGGGAAGCGGGAGAAAATTTTTTTGGGGATGAAGGGGAAATTTGGCGGCGCGGGAGAAAATCTTGGGGTAGATAGACAAATAATGCCTCTGAATCTGGTAAAATACCGTGGTCGTTCAGCTTAATCCTTTCTTTGAGTCAATCAATCCAGATTCCCAAAATTGACGAACTCGCCCAAGAACTAGCGACGATCCAGCAAACAGGTTCCAAACGGATTGCTTTGCTGGGTTCGCGCCATGTCCCAATTACCCACCAGCATCTCATTGAAATGATGAGCTATGCTCTGGTACTGACTGGCAACCGGATCATTACCTCCGGGGCAGGTGGGACTAATTCAGCGGCGATTAGAGGTGCAATGAGAGCAGATGCTAGTTTGTTAACGGTGATTTTACCCCAAAGCTTGGATCGACAGCCGAGGGAATCCCAGGAGCAAATGCAGCAGGTGATGCACTTGGTGGAAAGTCCCGAAAACGATAGTCTTTCCCTGGGGGAAGCTAGCGCTCTCTGCAATCAAGAGATTGTTTCTCGTTGCCAGCAACTGATTTGCTTTGCTTTCCACGACAGTCAAACGCTACTAAAAAGCTGTCGGGATGCGGAAGAACAGCGGAAAGTGGTGACTTTGTTCTACTTTGATTAGGAAAATTGAGTCTCCGTAGCGCGATCGCTGTTTTCCCGCTCTACCATCAGATTGATAGCCAAGAATGCCCTGGTTTGGACTGGCTATCAAAATTTTTACATTTCTGCTGTCGCGGCGATCGCTGGCGATGAATATCCTTTTTGGGAACTTCAGAAATATTGCTCCTCTGTTAAAATCAAAAATTAACCCCCATTCCCAGACTTCCGTTATGGCAGCTACTTACTCTTTCGATATTGTCAGCGACTTCGATCGCCAAGAACTGGTAAATGCGGTAGATCAAGCCGTGCGCGAAATTCAAAGCCGTTATGACCTGAAAGATACCAAAACTACTGTAGAACTAGGGGAAAGCGCAATTACGATTAATACGGATAGCGAATTTACCTTGGACGCGGTACAGACGATTTTGCAATTAAAAGCGTCAAAGCGTAATTTATCCCTGAAAATTTTTGACTATGGCAAACCAGAAACCGCTAGCGGCAACCGGGTACGCCAGGAAATTAAGTTACAGAAAGGAATTAGTCAGGAGATTGGCAAGCAAATTACTAAGTTGATTCGGGATGAGTTTAAGAAGGTACAAGGCTCAATTCAAGGGGATGCTGTCCGGGTTTCGGCTAAATCTAAGGATGAATTACAAGTGGTAATTCAACGTTTAAAGCAGGAAGAATTTCCGGTGGCACTGCAATTTACTAACTATCGATAAAAGCAGTTCAGCGATTTCTATGGTTGAAAATATCCAGAATGCGTAAATCAATTATTATGGCTATGGCGGCGATCGCCCTGGGAATTACTACAGTTAGTTGTTCTTCCCAGAAGCCCCAAGCTGAAAAATCTCCTTCTCCTTCTCCCTCTCCCTTGCCATCAACTAATACTCAGTCTCCCACCGCCCTATTCCCCAAAAACCCCAATCAGCCACCACCAAGTATCTTTCCGAGTTCCGCGAATACTGCCGCCGATGCCATCAATCAAGGCTTGGCACTGTATCAACAGGGCAATTATAAAGGGGCAGAAATTGTCTTGCAACGGGCAATTACCTTAGATCCCAATAATGCTACGGCGCAATATACTTTGTGCAAGGCGATGGCAGAACAGGGCAAATTAGAGGCAGCGGTGGCGTATTGCCAAACAGCGGTGCGCGTCGCTCCCAAGGACAGCAACGCCCATGCTAGTTTAGGTAATACCCTAGGCAAGATGGGAAAAATGGAAGAAGCGATCGCCTCTTTTCGGAAAGCAATTGAACTCGACCCTAAGAATATTAAAGCCCAAGATAACCTCGGTGTCGCCCTCGCCAAGACGGGTAAACTGGATGAAGCGATCGCCCAACACCAAAAAGCGATCGCCATCGATCCCAAATATGTCCAGGCACACATGAACCTAGGGACGATTTTTGCTGCCCAAGGTAAATTAGAGCCGGCGGTATCCGAATATCAGCAGGCAGTGGCGCTCAACCCCAACATTCCCGAAGCCTTTGCCAACCTAGGGATTTTGCTGGTAGCCCAGAAGAAACTCCCCGAAGCCAGCGAAGCCTTCAAAAAAGCGATCGCCCTCAATCCCAACGCCGCCGATGCTCGCGCCAACCTGGGGATTACCCTCTACCAGCAAGGTAACAAACAGGAAGCCATATTACAACTCAAACAAGCCAGAGACATCTTTAAAGCCCAGGGAAACAACCCCGGAGTAACTCAAATCGACCAAATCTTGCAAAAAATTGGCGGATAGAACTATATTTATGCTTATCCCTGCCAGCACACCTCGTTAATATCCTTTAAAACTAGCTGCCATTAGCTAGGGGAACAAGCTAATATATTTCATAGAGAAGAAAATTCTCACAGCAATATTGGGGTGCGCTAGAAGATTCGCTGGTTGAAAGATCAACCGCAAATTACTACTCAGAGCGAAATGGTGATATTTTCACCAATGAGTGAATGTTTTGTCAATATTGTGATTCGCCCCCCCATTATGAGTAATGACCTCGATCTGATCAAAAGCCTCAGCCCCAGTGCGATGGATCAGATCATGCTTTATTTAGCTTTTAGTGCCATGAGAACCAGCGGACATCGCCACGGAGCTTTCCTGGATGCCGCTGCCACCGCTGCCAAATGTGCGATTTATATGACCTACTTAGAACAAGGTCAAAATATTCGCATGACGGGACACTTACACCATATTGAACCCAAACGGGTGAAAGTGATCGTTGAGGAAGTGAGACAGGCACTAACTGAGGGCAAACTACTGAAAATGCTCGGTTCCCAAGAGCCGCGCTACTTAATTCAGTTTCCTTATGTGTGGTTGGACAAGTATGCTTGGATGCCGGGGCGATCGCGCATTGCCACGACTAGCCTCACCGCCGAAGAAAAGCGCTACATCGAGCAGAAATTACCTGATAATTTGCCCGATGCCCAACTGATTAACTCTTTTCAGTTCTTGGAATTAATCGAATTTCTCCATAGTCGCTCCCAGGAAGACTTGCCGGAAGATCGTCGCTTACCCTTAAGCGAAGCCTTGGCAGAACACATCAAGCGGCGGTTAATCTACTCCGGCACAGTCACCCGGATTGATTCGCCCTGGGGATTACCCTTTTATGCCCTCACTCGCTCCACCTATTCGCCCTCCGATGACGAGGAGCGCACCTATATCATGGTGGAAGATACGGCGCGTTATTTCCGTCTCATGCGAGATTGGGCAGAGCGTCAGCCCAAGGTAATGCGAATTTTAGAAGAATTAGATATTCCTGCCCATCGGATCGATCGAGCGATGGAGGAATTGGACGAAGTAATTCGTCAATGGGCAGATCGTTATCATCAAGTTGGTGGTAATCCTATGGTATTACAGATGGTCTTTGGCCTCAAAGACGATTAAATGTCCATTCAATTTCACCACAAAGACACAAAGAACTAAGATTAAAGCACTGAGCGCGATAGTTCCTTCGTGTCTTTGTGCCTTTGTGGTTAATCTCCAATCCGATTGTAAGATTAGGTTGGGTTAAAAATCCTCAGAACTTGGAAGATATTGGAAAAATCATCTGTCCAAATTGGAGCATAGGGTTTTGGAGCTATCGTTTGCCAGCGGCTATCATTCATAAGTTCCCCAAAATCCTCCCTTTCACGGGCAAATAGTACCCAGTGAGAAGGGGATTTACCCAGTTCTCTTTCCGCCTGACTAATATTCCATTGTAACTGTCTGAGGGTAGACAAACCTAAATTATTTGCCAAAGCACCTAATACAGGTTCAAGATTTAGATGCCGATTGGAAATATTAATGGCTAGTAAACCTGCTTTTGCCAACTTAGTCAAATAAAGTTGCATGGCTTCTCGCGTAACTAAATGGGTAGGAATGGAGTCAGAACTAAAGGCATCCATAATCAGCAAATCATAATAATTATTCGTAACCTTCTGTACTGATAATCTGGCATCTCCTAAAATTATTGAAAACTTTGCTTGAGCATCTGCCAAAAAGGTAAAATATTTCGGGTTTTGCGCCAGCTTTTCCACGCTAGGATCGATTTCATAGAAAGTCCAATTTTGTCCAGGTTTGCCGTAGGCAGCTAAAGTACCAATTCCCAATCCCATAACGCCAATATGAGATAGTCGTTGGTCTAAAACTTGGAAAACTTGCCCAATCGGACTAGAATAGGAAAAGTAAGTTAATGGCTCATGGCGACGTTGAGGATCGAGACTTTGTTTGCCATGTAAAGTTGTACCATGCAAGAGACTATGATAATTTTCTGATTTATTTTCTAGTACCCGATTAACTCCAAAAAAACTCCGTTCAGTTACCAGTAATGCGCCCATCCCAGGTAGATAAAACTGGTTGATTAAAATGATGAGAATGACGCTGATAAATAAGCGAGTGGGATGGAGATTAAAGGCATAACGCATTGCCAACAGTAAGCCAACGGCAAAAATAATTCCGAGGGAGTTACCATGAAAATATTTGACTTGAAAGCCAGCGAGGAGAAAGCAAAATAATAGAGCAATACTGATAGCGAGAATTAAGGGCGATCGCCTGCTTCCTGGCAAATTAGATGAGTTAAAATGTAAGGGAGTATAACTTCCCGAATCATCCCCATTAATCAACGTCGCCAAAATTGCTGCTTCCGCTCGCTTTTTAGCTTCAGCCTGTTGTTTCAACTCTTCCGCCGACGAGATTCCCAACAGCAGCAAACTCAACCCCAAAATCAAGGGATATTCTAGCACATTCGGAAATAATAATGGGGCAGCGATCGCATTAAACAATCCTCCTAATACCCCACCCAAGGAAATCCAGAAATAAAAGCTCGTTAAATACTTAGGATTAGGGCGACTTTTAGCTAACTTGCCGTGGAAAACCCCCGCAATTCCCAACAATCCCAAGAGATGTAAAGGGAGTAACAGCCAAACAGGTTGAATAATTTTCAATAAAGATAAAATAATCAGCGGCGACAATAACAACGGCAAACCAATTTCGATCGTTTTTTCCGAAAATATCGGTTTCCGGGCAAAAGTAAAAATGAACGTTAATAAATAAATTGCCAGCGGTAACGCCCACAACAACGGTATTGCCGCTAAATCAGTTGTTAAATAGGTAGTCACGCCCAAAAGTAAACTGGAAGGCAAGAAAGATAATAATATCCATTGAGTTTTGAGTTGCCATGTGGGAGCAGGTTGGCTAATATTTTCGTCAACTTGATTTTCAGCGCTTTCTTGAGGGGTATCGCTCTTTTTCGATAACCACAAACAAGCACCACATCCCAAAGTTAATAAAAACAGCAATCCATAACCAATTCCCCAGCCCCAACTTTGACTACTCAAAGACAAATTTGGTTCAATTAAAAGCGGATAAGCGATCACTCCCAACAAACTCCCCAAATTACTAGCAGTATATAAAAAATAAGGGTCAGCACTATTAGGATGATTGGTATGAGCAAACCACTTTTGCACTAACGGCGCAGTGGTAGAAACCGCAAAAAACGGACTGCCAACCGATAGCAATAGTAATCCTAACAACCAAAAAGTGGGATTATCTGTCTGGGGTGGCAACCAACCCTTAGTTAAGGTAATTGGTAAAAAAGCCATTGGCAACAAAAGCACCAAAATATGAATCAAAGTTTGGCGGCGAGTTCCCCACCATTTGGTAGTAATATGAGCGTAGCCATAGGCCAGTAACAAAGTTGTTTGAAAGAAGAACAAAGAAGTGTTCCAAACTGCCGGAGATCCTCCCAGCAACGGCAGCACCATCTTCGCTACCATCAGTTCTACCCAGAAAAGCAGGAAAGCACTGAGAAACAGGGTAAGAGAGAAAAGAATCAGCAAAACAGTATTCACCTACTCGTTTTTCATCGGGGCATCACACATCTGAAATAGTAGCTTAAAAAATCAGTTCATAGTTCCTAATTGAGCAACTATAGTGCTTCTGAATCATTTGTGCAAATGTCTAGGGGTAGCGCCCCCGTGCCTACCCTTACACATCGGTGCGATAGCGCTAGCGCGCACGCAGGGCTTCGCGGGGGGATTGCCCCTACGGATAACTACCGACAGTTTAAAGCATAAACAGGATGGCATATAGAATTTTTATCCAATTTATAAACTGTCCTTGTAAAATCCAACCATCTAGCTCTAGCATTGGTGTAATCATAATCTGATGTAAAATCATAAGTTAGACATTAGGAGTGACTACCTCGACTGTCCAAAGGCACGACGAGAGTCCAACTTGTTCAACTGTAACTTTTTTGCAGGAGACTCCATACCTTCGGAATATAGCGCGATCGCTTGCCCCTTAATTCAATCGTTATACTTTCTCTAGAACTGCAATGATGGGAAAATAAATGGCTAATTCTGAACACTTAAAAATCCTTTCTCAAGGAGCCAAAGCTTGGAATACTTGGAGAGAAAGCAATCCAGAAAAGATTCCAGATTTCAGTGGAGCATATATTGGCTTTATGGGTTTAGCCGATTCATGTAATGATGGATCAATAGAGATTTCCTATGAATTTGAAGAAGATGAGGTGGATTTAACAAGATTAAACCTTAGCAGAGCCAATATGAAAGGCTGTGACTTTGAAATTCTCGACCTTACCGAGGCAAACCTCAGTTATGCCGACTTGAGTCAATGCCAGTTTCTCTGTTCAGTAGAATTTACCAAGGCTAACTTTTTTAAAGCTAACTTAGTCGATGCAGACTTCAGTTATGGTGTCCTTATGGAAGGACTTTTTTTCAAGGCATCTCTGACACAAGCAAATTTGACAGAAGCAAATTTAACTGGGGCGTGTTTATCAGCGGCAGATTTGGATAATGCAAGTTTAGTTAGAGCTAATCTGAGTAATACTAAATTGGCTGGAGCAAATTTCAGGAATGCCAACCTTGAAGGGGCAAATCTTTACGAAGCCGATTTTAGAGGTGTGGATTTTACGGGCGCAATCCTCAGAAAAGCTAACTTAAACAAAGCATTAACAAGGGGAAGAACTGATTTTGGCAAAATGGGAATGTTGGATCTTAGTTCATTGAACCGCAGTCATGTTATTTTCAAGAATGCCGATTTAAGGAATGCTACGTTAATTGATGTAGATTTAAGTGAAGCCGATCTTGATGGAGCAATATTTTGACTTGATTCAATCTATTCTCTATCAGTAGGATGTTTTAGCGGAGCGTAACGCACCATTAAGATCGGGCAAAACGGTGATATTAAGAGAGAATAGAATGATGTTAGAAACAATCCAGGCACGGGAAATTAGCCTCTATCAATTAGAAGAAAAATTCGGATTGCGACTAGAAACTGATACAGATTTATTTTCAGAATGGCTGGACAAATTACCGCCATTATCCGATGCCGAAAAACAATCTTTAGAGCGGATTAGAAGTAACTATTTTAACCTGAATAAAAGACGCTCTCTTTCCGAGGAGGCCGTCAAAATGGTTGTGCTATCTCCTCTCCTAGACTTAGCTGGATTTTACCAACCACCCTTTGAAATCGAAACCGAAACTGCCATCGAAATTTCTGCCGCCGATGCAGGAATTCTTGTTAAAGGTAATATCGACGTTCTGGTACTTCTCAAGCGTTTTTGGGTATTGGCAATTGAATCTAAAAGTAACAAATTTGATGTTACGGTAGCTGTTCCACAAGCCCTAACTTATATGCTGAATAGTCCCAATACTGTCCAACCCACTTTTGGCCTAATTGTCAATGGACGAGAGTTTGTTTTTTTAAAACTCATTAAACGAGAAAACCCCCAATATACCCGTTCCTATACCTTGTCCATAGAACGATTAGAAGAACTATATCAAGTTTTGAGTGGACTAAAGTATATTGTTCAATTGATTCTAGAGAGCATCTGAGACACTTCCCCTCATTCTTAGTGTCTTTGTGCCTTAGTGTTAAAAACAACACCCTTGCAAAAATCCCCAACTATGACTATAATTATAGTTTTGGGTAAAGATCGAAGGAACGAGAGAGGAACCTAAATGTCCCGATACAGAGGCCCCCGCCTCAGAATTGTCCGTCGCTTGGGCGATTTGCCCGGATTAACTCGCAAGTCACCCCGCCGCGCCTATCCCCCCGGACAGCACGGTCAGGCTCGCAAAAAGCGCTCTGAATATGCTATCCGTTTAGAAGAAAAGCAGAAACTCCGCTTTAACTACGGCATCACCGAAAGGCAACTGCTCCGTTATGTGCGGAAAGCTCGCCGCGCTACTGGTTCTACGGGACAAGCGCTACTGCAAATGCTAGAAATGCGCTTGGATAATACCGTTTTCCGGATGGGTATGGCTCCTACCATTCCGGCAGCACGGCAACTGGTAAATCATGGTCACGTGACTGTGAATGGTAAATCAGTTAATATTCCCAGCTATCAATGCCGTCCAGGGGAAGTAATTGCGGTTCAAAACCAAGAACGCTCTCGGCAAATGGTGTTGAACAACTTGCAATATCCTGGTTTAGCCAATACTCCTAGTCATCTAGAATTTGATAAAACCAAGCTCGAAGGTAAGGTGAATGGGGTGGTGGAGCGCGAATGGATTGCGCTGCAAATCAATGAGTTGCTAGTGGTGGAATACTACTCGCGGCAAGCCTAATTAGTTTTGGATTGGCGATTTTGGATTTTAGTGGCTGCCTAATTAATCCAAAATCCAAAATCCAAAATTGCTTTAACCGCCGATTTGGGACATGGTGCGGGTGTAGTTACCTGTTGTCCCAGAGTCTCGCTGCTTAAAGTTAATTTCGGGTTTAATTACCAGTAGTTGACGAACTTGTTCCCGGAGTTCGGCTAAGGCAACTCCGGCACGCAACCTTGCTTTTAGGTCAATTTGACCATTTTCATTTAATAGGCAAGGACGCAACCAACCGTCGGCAGAAAGGCGCATTCGGTTGCAGCGATCGCAAAAACATTCGGACATTTGACTAATAAAGCCTAGGGTTCCTTGAGCGCTAGGAATTTGAAAAATGTCTGCTGGACCATTACCTCGGACTTGGGAGGTTTCTAAGCCAAACGCTTGGCGAATGCGATCGCGCAATTGAGCCGAATCCACCCAACCTTTGCTACCAAATAAGCTATCATTGCCGATGGGCATAAATTCAATAAATCGCACGTGCCACTGTCGGTCAATGGTGAGAGCGGCTAAATCTAAAACTTCTTGGTCGTTGACTCCGGGAATAATCACCACATTTAATTTCAAAGGATCAAAACCCACTTGGTGAGCGGCTTGAATGCCTTGCCAAACTTGCTGCCAACGAGAATGAACGCGATCGCCAATAATTTTATCAAAGGTTTCCGGATTGAGGGAATCTAAACTAATATTAATTCGCCGCAGCCCTGCATTGTAGAGTTCTTGGGCTTTGGCTGCCAAGAGGAAACCATTGGTAGTCATGGACAAATCTTGCGTTTCTGGCAGAGAGGCGATCGCCTTTACCAACTCTACCACCCCCGGACGCAACAGCGGTTCTCCTCCAGTCAACCGAAAGCGAGTAAACCCCACGGGAATAAACACCTCTCGCAGCAGCAACAGCAATTCCTCATCAGTCAGCAGTTGCTGGCGCAGAATATAATCCAACTCTACACCTGACGGCATACAGTATTGACACCGGAAATTGCAGCGGTCAATGAGGCTAATCCGAAGATAGTCTACTTGATTCATGTTAAGGGGTAATGGCAAAAACCATTTGCTGTTAAATTACAAAAGCCAACCGCGTTGGATACCACTTTTTAATGTCGTATTCCAATCATTAATTCATCATTCAAATCAGATGATTCTTGCAGAACGTTAGATTGTATCTCTGGGTTATTACTATCTTTCTCAGATATAGACATTCCTGGTTGAGTATTTTGCAATGATGCCTTAACAGTAACACCTATAACAAAATCGTGATCTTTTGTTTCAATTCTTGCAAATGGCCTTTCTAGCATATTGGAATAACTAGAAGCGGCAAAGAAAATATCTTTAAATGTATGTGATTTTCCAAGAAGAGCGTAGGGACTGAAATTTTCTATTAAATCCTTAAACAAATAGTAAACGAATTCTTCTAATACACTTGAATGCAAGTTTGATCTAGAATCAAAGTGTTCAGCATAGTGTTTTTGATCAATAAAATTCTTATACGTTTCAAAAAGAGCTACTCGCTGCTTGATAAAATCAGTATCAGGATCTCTATCTGAAATTATTGGCCTTTTTAATTTCATGTTTTCTGTATGCCACTTATCGTATTCATGGCGAATTTCTGACAGATATTGCTTGCTTAAATCATCTTGGTATTTACCCTGTTTTTTTTCTTTTTGTGTAAGATTTGATCCATGTACTAGCATGACTAAAATTCCTCCATCAAATTACTAGCAATTGCTTGAGCTAACAGGGGGGGGACAGCATTCCCAATTTGATTATATTGACAAAGATGTTTTTCTGCTAGCCTTCCTTCTCTTTCAAGCAGTTTATGGCTAACAACGGTAGGCTTACCCTTAAAAACAAACCAATCAGGAAATGATTGAATTCTTGCTCCTTCTCTAGCAGTAAAATTTCTATTTTTGTAAGGATGAACAAAATTAGCATAAAAGGATGCCGGAATAGTATGGCAAGGTCTATGAGGATGTAAACATCTGCTATTTTGATCGTATATTTTTTCTGATATTTGACCTTGACCGTTCCTTTTGTAAGGTCTTAAGTGTTTTGGAACATCATGCAAGGAATCCCCCCATGACATTGAAGCAAAGCGCTCAACTGTCCTTTTAGTATGTTTCATTGCCACATGATTATATACATTGCTTGATCCTAATCGCATTTGTGTTTGATAGGAATTAGAGGACTTTTTGTCATAGTTCATTTCTTCTTCTCCTTCAGAAGCTTCAATATCAGGTAAATCTGAAATAGCTTCCCATAAAGTTGGACAAATTTTCAAATCTTCAGCTAAATAATCTAATTGTCCTGACTCTGGAAGATAATGAGTAGGCTGAGGAAAAGGATGCTTTAATTGGTGCTTAGAGGCAATAATAAATAATCTCCGTCTTATCTGTGGTATGCCATATTCAGTTGCTTCAAGTATTTTCCAATTTACATGATATCTAAGATTTTCTAGTTCTTCAACTATAATTTTAAGGATTGAATATTTTGATTTGGTTCTTGAATTAACTAAATTAGGGACATTCTCCATGATCAAATAGTCAGGAGAAAATATTCTCCCTAATCTTAAAAATTCTTGAAACAAGGAATTACGAATATCTTTAAAGTTCCCAGAATCTTTGTTGCATATTGAGAAACCTTGACACGGCGGCCCACCTAAAATTATCTCTGGTTTATTATCTTTAAATTGTTGTAATAAGTAGTCATCCGAAAATTTTTGGATGTCTCCAATAAGAACATTCGCATCTTTCATATTGAATTGAAAAGTTTCTGCCGCCCACTTATCTTCTTCTATAGCCCCAATAATGTTATAACCCGCCAGTTTAAAGCCTAAGCTAAACCCTCCAGATCCAGAAAATATATCTAATACTTTCATCAAAACTACCTTGCAAGTCAATTTGCTTTCTTTAACTATAAACTATATATCGGGTTTGGCGCAATAAAAATTAAGCGATTTTAACGCTCAAAACTTTATCGCAGCAAAATTTAACCCAGCAAACAGTGGGAAAGATTTTGATTATTTTTTGTGTGCTAACTCTAAATTGAGTAATAGAGCGGAAAAGCCTTGGCATCCTTGGGTTTAATATATACCTTCTGTTGGGGTTGTAATTGCAATTCGTCAAACCGTTCTCGCGTTAAGTGAGCCATAATGATTTGACCATCATCTAGAGTCAATTCGGCTTGAATTTCCCAACCTAGATGAATAATCCGGCTCACTGTTGCCGTCACGCCGTTGCCATTGGGTTGCTTTTCAATCAGAATGTCCTGGGGACGCAAAAACATCTGTTCTTGAGTGGTATCAAAACCAGTTTTTTGGAAGATTTTGGAACTACTAGGCAAAACGTTCACAGGACCAATAAATCCCATCACAAAAGCAGAAGCAGGAGAATCATAAATTTCGGCGGGGGTTCCCACCTGCTCCACTACCCCTTTATTCATCACCACAATTTCATCTGCCACTTCCATCGCTTCTTCTTGATCGTGGGTGACAAAGACGGTAGTTACATGAACTTCATCGTGGAGGCGGCGTAACCAGGCGCGTAAATCTTTCCTAACTTTGGCATCCAACGCCCCAAAGGGTTCATCCAATAGTAGCACTTTGGGTTCAACGGCAAGCGATCGCGCCAGGGCTACCCGCTGCCTTTGTCCGCCGGAAAGTTGAGAGGGATAGCGATCGCCCAATCCTTGCAACTGGACTAATTCTAACAGTTCTTCTACCCGCGCCTTCACTTTAGCCTTGGGAGCTTGACGAATTTCTAATCCAAAGGCAATATTCTTGCGGACACTTAAATGCTTAAATAGGGCATAGTGCTGAAATACAAAGCCAATATTCCGTTCTTGCACGCTGCGATAGGTGGCATCTTCCCCAGTTAACCAGATTTTCCCGCGATCTGGTAACTCTAAACCCGCAATCAACCGCAGCAAAGTAGACTTACCGGAACCAGATGGGCCTAATAATGCCACTAGGGAACCAGATTTAATTTCCAAGCTCACATCTTCTACAGCTTTGAAACTACCAAACTGCTTGGATACATTTTCTACATGGATGCCCACAGCTACTACCCTCTGAACAGTAATCTACCCATTATCCATGCAATTGTAGTAGTTTACACTATTTATTCCCCAATTAGAGATTCTTGCCTATCTATATTAACTGCAACTGCCGCAGTCAAGAAAACTACAATCAACGGCTCCACAGTCCAAGGCACTGCAATCCAAGGCACTACAATCGGCTGCCCCGCAACCTTCGCTAATCATGCCAGACCAGTCAACACACTCGCAACCTGATAGAGCGCAATCAACAGAATTGCTGTCACAATTACTGTTACTGGAAGAGGATTGTCGGGCTTCCGGACTGGCTGCCTGTTGTCCTGGCACTTCGAGATTGGGGATTTCTGGTTCTTCTGCCTCTGGGGGTTGATTTTCAGAAGCTGATAATCGCATCCTTAAAATTTGGTTGGCTTGCTTGCACTCTTGAAACCGCTGCTGAGATTTGTGGAGAGCCGCTGCTAAACCTTCCTGGGCGATAATTTGCTTGGTGTACTGGGAGCAGGATACCCCACCGTGCAGCAAACGATGGGCGCAGGAAAAGCCTTTGAGGGGGGAAAGGTGCTTTTGATAGCCAGCGATCGCGCTGATTACCAATTCCCTTACAGTCGCATCTAGGGGATTATGGTTAAAAGTTTTCAGCATTGGGTTGTCGTATAGTAGGGGGTGTTAGTTGAAAATTTATCGAAAAATTGGGTTTTAAACCCCGTCCTAGAAGGATGGCTTTATATTTCTTGATATTTTTTGGTCACAATTTTAGGCTAAAATAGTCAGGATAAAATTAAGCCGAACCATGTTAGTTCTCGAAGCCAAACTCAAAGGTAAAACAGAGCAGTACCGACTCATAGACGAGGCGATTCGTACCGCGCTATTTTGTCGAAATAAGGCGCTGAGATACTGGATGGATAATCGCGGTGCAGGCAAGTACGACCTCAATAAGTTCATGGCGGTACTGGCAAAGGATTTTGATTTTGCCAATAAATTAAACTCCCAAGCAAGGCAATCTAGCGCTGAAAGGGCATGGTCGGGCATTGCCAAATTCTTTGACAACTGCCAAAAGAAAAAGCTGGGAAAGAAAGGATATCCCAAATTCAAGAAACGCGGCCACTCAGTTGAGTATAAAACCTCTGGATGGAAGCTTTCTCAAGATCGCAAATATCTAAATTTAACCGATGGCTTCAAAATTGGCAAGTTGAAGTTGGTCGGCTCGCGAGATCTGAACTTCTACCAGATTGAGCAGATTAAACGGGTTCGCCTAGTAAAAAGGGCTGATGGCTACTATGCTCAGTTCTGTATTGATATTGACCGGAAAGAAGAGGTTAAACCATCTCAAACCACCATTGGCTTAGATGTGGGATTAAACCATTTCTACACCGACTCTAATGGCGAAGTGGTCGAGAATCCTAGATTCCTGAGAAAATCCGAACGTCAACTCAAAAAGTTGCAACGTCAGGTTTCTAAGCGCAAAAAGGGTTCAGCTAATCGTCGAAAAGCAATTAAACGGTTAGCCAAGAAGCATTTGCAAGTAAGTAGGCAACGTAAAGACTTTGCCGTCAAGACAGCAAGGTGCGTAGTTCGGTCTAACGACCTGATTGCCTACGAGGATCTGCAAGTGCGGAACATGGTCAAGAATCATAAATTAGCTAAATCAATCTCTGATGCCAGCTGGTCTATGTTTCGAGACTGGATTGAGTATTTTGGGAAGGTATTTGGCAAGGTAACAGTTGCCGTGCCGCCACAATATACCAGCCAGAATTGCTCAAATTGTGGAACAGTAGTTCAGAAATCCCTTAGCGATCGCACTCATCAATGCAGTCATTGTGGCATTGTGTTAGACCGCGACCATAATGCGGCTTTAAATATCTTGGCAATGGGATTAAATAGGGTAGGGCATACCCAAATTAACGCCTGTGGAGAGTTCAACCTCTGCCAGTTAGATGCAAATCTGTCTGGTAAGTTGTCTCGCTGAATCAGGAATCCCCGTGCCTTTAGGTCGGGGAGTGTCAACAGATAGTAGCCATACCGGGAGTAAATTACTATGGAAAAGATAGAAATAGAAATAGACCGAATTAGCTTACAACGGGCTAAAACTCTCGCCCAATTGCATAAATTTACTTTGCCAGAATTATGATTGGGACTAATATTTACATCGCTCAAGAAACTCAAGCATCTCTAATTAAAGCTGCGGCTTTAAAAAAGATGTCTGTTGAAGAACTAGCTTCTGCTATCTTGAAAGAAAGTATCCAAGAGAAATTTGGAGAAATTAGCTATCCTGCCCAAAGCCAAAGCAAATTTGCAGTTAATCCGCTGAGAGAAATGCAACCCTATGCCTATTTAGCAGATCCTAATGAACCCGCTATTTCTCCTGATGATTGGGAAATGAATCAGGATATTGAGGTCAACGATCTATGATCGTCCTTGATACTCATATTTGGATTTGGTGGAATCATAATGATTCAAAATTACCCCCTTTATACCATGAGGCAATCAATAGAGAAAGACCTCATGGTTTAGGTATTTATTCCATAAGCTTGATAGAAATTAGTAGGCTTGTCACCCAAAATAAGTTGATTCTTCCCTGTTCTGTTCAAGAATGGTTTAATATTGCTTTGGCACAAGAGGGAATCATACTGCTGTCAATCACTCCCCAAATTGCTATTGATTCCTACTCACTGCCAGGGAATTTTCATAAAGATCCAGCCGATAGAATTATAGTTTCAACAGCAAGAATATATGATGTCTCTTTGGTGAGTGTAGATGATAAAATACTTGCTTATCCTTATGTAAAAAAGATTGTATAGAAATAGCCCAAATTAGCCTACAACTACAGGACTTACGCAGACCCTATACATATAGTGTTTTGTAGGGGCAATCCCCCCGTGGTTGCCCCTATTCCTAGGATAGTTGCGTAAGTCCTGAACTAGCTAAAATTATCGCCCAACTACATGAATTGACTTTGATAGCGTCTGCCTCAATTTATTTGGACAACAGAACATTGTTATGATGGAATTTCGGGGATTTCCAATTGCCGCCAGCGGACTAAATAAACTGGCACATTAAACCAAGGATTATTCGGCTCTGGCACTTGAACTTTAATCACTTTTTGATAATTGGGGTCAGCTTCAATCCAAACATTGTTGCCAATATAGGCTAAAGTGTGTACGCCATCTTTGGTAACGGCAAAATCTCCTACTTGAATTTTAGCCGCATCTATTTGGTTGATGCTGTCGGCGGCAAATAGGACTTGGGTTTTATTCAAATAGCCCGTTTTGAGATTAACTGCCGAAGAGTCGTACCACCAAATCGAAACACCTTCTCTGATGGTTTGGGGATTCAGAAATCTCAACCCATACATTAAATTAGCTTTGACTAAACCTTCCCGCACCAATCCCGAACAATCAATGCCAAATTTATTTTCTCCTCCCCAAACATAGCGAGTTCCTTCATAATAAATCAGTCCTTGGACGTAGTAGGAGCGCAAAATATCGGGATTAATCGGTTGCCCCGGCAGCAAAGAAATTAAAAGGGCGATCGCTCCTACCACAAAACCAGCCACTTTGATCGGTAGACGTTGCCAAAAGATGACAATTGCCCCCAACCAAACTAAAAATAATAAAATTACCGTTAAGAAACGCAAAATCCCATAGCTAATGGGATAAATGAGTAAAATTGCTAACAAAAACCAATCCCAGCACCATAAATAGAAAATCCAACGGCGCTGAATATTTGGGAACAGCATCTTCAGAATTTAGGAGTTGGCGATCGCCTACCATTTTAACCGATAAATTTCTACCCCCACTCCCCTGCTGAAGATTTTGTCAAAAATTGTCCCGTTTGGAATAAAGAGGTTATAATGACGATCAGATTAGGTATCGGCAGGCCAAGTTTTCTCTGGCATTAGGAAAAATCTTTTGTTTAGTGTAAGTTATTAAGCTTACCTCCGAATTCCGATCTCTACACGCTTTAATTGGAGAGGTAAGTTATGACGATTTATGTAGGCAATCTTTCTTATGACGTTACAGAAGACGACCTGAAGGGCGTTTTCAAGGAATATGGCGAGGTAAAACAAGTTCAACTGCCTGTAGACCGGGAAACTGGTCGGGTGCGCGGCTTCGCTTTTGTCGAAATGATCACAGAAGCCGAAGAAACATCTGCGATTGAAAAGCTTGATGGTGCAGAATGGATGGATCGTACCCTCAAGGTGAATAAGGCCAAACCCCGTGAAGACCGGAGATCTTCCAGCAGCGGTGGTGGTGGTGGTTGGGGCAACAACCGCAACTCTTCACGCCGCTACTAAGATTATAGATGAAATAAAGATCGTCTAAAATTCTCAGGTCTTGCTACAGGACAGGGGATATTACCCTGTCCTGTTTTCATTGGCTAAATAATAGCCGTTGATGGGTCTATACTAGGTAACTTTAGAGTAGGAGCATATCGAATGAGCCAAGTGGTTCTCGGTGAAAGCGAACAATTAGAGTCAGCCCTCCGCCGATTTAAGCGCAAGGTCTCTAGTGCGGGCATTTTTTCCGATATGAAAAAGCACCGCCATTTTGAAACGCCGTCGGAAAAACGCAAGCGGAAAGAAATTGCCAGACATCGGGAGCATCGCCGACTTCGGAATAGCAGAAGACAGTCCTAACGGGTGTAATTGGGAATCCCGCTGAATTCATCATTACCACAAGTATTCCACCCCCAAGCAGTGCAGGGGTCTGGGCATTTGCCATAAATTGGCAAGTGCCTGCTGTATGTTGGGCGATCGCCTGATTTTTTGGTAGAATAAATAGCGATCGCTGGTCTGAGCCAAGAATTAGAATTGAACTAGAAAATTAGTCATATAGGTCTAGTCCGATGGCAGTTAAAAAAAGTTTCCCCAGTTTTCAAGAGCTACTTGCTAGTTCAACCCAACCAGTTTTAGTTGATTTCTATGCTACTTGGTGCGGTCCTTGTCAGATGATGGCAGGTATCCTAGAACAGGTCAGCGCTAGGATGAAGGAAAAGTTACAAGTTGTCAAAATTGATACGGACAAATATCCCCAATTAGCATCTAAATATGGCGTACAAGCTCTACCAACTCTAGTTCTGTTCAATAATGCTCAGGTAGTGGAGCGGATTGAAGGAGTAGTTCCCGCCGAACAATTAATCCAGCGCCTGCAATCGCTAATCTGACGCTCATGGCGGGCAAGTTAGGATCTGGTAACAATTAAAGTAAAAAAATAAAAGAAAGTTTGTAGTTGGGCTTTAGCCCTAGTTTGGAGGGCTGAAGCCCAACTGCGAGCTTTTGCTAACAAGGAGAGCAAGGAAAGATGCAATTAAAAGCTTTGGGTGTGGTGGCGCTGATTGCTGGGGCATTCTCAATTTTGTCTGGTTCATCGGCAACAGCTGCTGACCCCGCTACTGTGGCACAATTGCTAGCGACTAAAAAATGTGTGGGCTGCATTTTGATTAATGCGGATTTGCGAAATGCCGATTTGAAGGGAGCCGACTTGAGAGGAGCGGATTTGTCCTTTGCGGATTTAGGCGGAGTCGATCTCAGCGGAGCCAATTTGAGCGGGGTAAAGTTGGAAGGAGCATTGTTAAATTGTGCCTTTAATGATTTGACGGATATTCAACAGTGCGCTAATTTAACCGGAGCTAATCTTAGTGGGGCAAATCTTTCTACAGCAAACTTACTTAAAGCCACTTTGAATCAAGCCAATCTCAGCAAGGCCAATTTAACTTTAGCTCATCTGAGTTCTTTCCTGATTCGGGCAGACCTCAGAGATGCCATTCTCCGAGGCGCTCAATTAGCTGGGGCGGAAATGTCCGGAGCGGATCTCCGGGGTGCTAATCTGGGGAAAGCAATTGTAGGCGATCGCTTGCAAGTAGCCACGAATCTCACTATCAATCAGGCTTCAGGCGTTTTGACTCCAGCGAATCTTAGCCAAGCGAATTTGCAAGGGGTGGATTTGAGTCAGGTGGATATGACTGGGGTGAAGTTAGTGGGGGCAATTATGCCCGATGGTACAGTCCATCCTTAACCAATTCAAAATTATCAATTATCAATTCAAAAATTTTGAATTAAGTATTGAAAAATCAATAAATTGATTATCATTGTAGGTTGGGTTTTCACTAGCGCAACGCACCACTTACCAGTTAACGGTGCGTTACGCTATCGCTAACACACCCTACTACTATTCCCTCTTCTCCCTCTTCTCCCTCTCCTCCCTGTTCCCTGTTCCCTGTTCCCTGTTCCCTGTTCCCTGTTCCCTGTTCCCTGTTCCCAATTCCCTGTTCCCCGTTCCCTATTAGCTAAAATAATGTAGAGACGTTGCCAGCAGCGTCTCTACATTTTGTGTTTAATAAGATTAAGTGCTAACGCGATCGCTACAGCGAAGAGCCTATTACTTCAGGAGTTGCCCATGAATCCAGTCGTCTTGGTTTTAGTAGAAATTCTAATTGTGATTGGATTGTCGCGGATCATTGGTTTAGCCTGTCGCTGGGTGAATCAGCCTTTGGTGATTGGAGAAATTATTGCCGGGATTATGTTGGGACCATCTCTATTTGGGCTAGTCGCTCCCGGTTTAGCGGCAGCAATCTTCTCTCCAGAAACCATTCCTTATTTGAATGTGCTGTCTCAGGTAGGGCTGATCTTTTTTATGTTTTTGATTGGTTTGGAATTAGACCCCAAATATCTCAAAAATAATTTAGATGTAGCTATTTTAACTTCTAATGTCAGCATTATTGTCCCGTTTTCCTTGGCAATTGTCCTTTCTTTGTGGCTTTATCCCCTAGTTTCTAACGCTAGTGTTTCTTTTACTGCTTTTGCCCTATTTTTAGGTTCGGCGCTGTCCATTACGGCTTTTCCAGTTCTCGCCAGAATTATTACAGAAAATAACTTGCAAGGAACCCGTTTAGGCACGCTGGCTTTAACTTGTGCTGCCGTAGATGATGTCACAGCTTGGTGTTTGCTGGCATTATCAATTGCCGTCACGCGGACTAATAGCATGGCAGGAGCAGTTCCAACGATGATTGCTTCCTTGGTCTACATTGGTTTGATGCTAACTGCTGGGCGGTGGTTTCTTCAGCGGGTAGCAACTGTTTACGAACGCAATGGTAGACTAACCCAGTTGATGCTAGCAGGCATTTATGCAGGGGTGGTGGCTTCAGCCTTGATTACTGAATTGATTGGCATTCACTTGATTTTCGGCGCTTTTTTGTTAGGGGCGGTAATGCCAAAAAATCCTGGTTTGGTGCGGGAATTAGCCCAAAAAACTGAGGATTTTGTCTTGATTTTTCTGCTGCCAATTTTCTTTGCCTATAGCGGCTTGCGGACTCAAATTGGGTTGCTAGATAAAGCAGAATTATGGGGGATTTGTTTGGCAATTTTGGTAATGGCGATCGCGGGTAAATATGTCGGCACTTACTTCGCGGCTCGGGCTAGCGGCATTAACAAACGAGAAGCTTCTGCCCTAGGTTGGTTGATGAATACGCGGGGACTAACGGAACTAATTGTCCTGAATATTGGTTTATCTTTAGGGGTGATTTCGCCACTGCTATTTACCATGTTGGTAATTATGGCGCTAGTGACTACTTTTATGACTTCTCCCCTATTGGAGTGGACTTATCCCAAAAAACTGATCCAGTTGGATGTCCTAGAAGCCGTTAATCCTCAAGAAATTCCTAGCACTGATTCATCAGGATCTGGTTCTCAAAACCCCCAAGTTACCAACTCGCTAATTCGGACTTATAATATTTTAGTTCCAGTCGCTAATCCTAGCACCCAAAAAGGATTGCTCCAACTGGCAGTAGCGATCGCCGGAACTAGACTGCAACCTGCCATCGTCCATCCTCTAAGTTTAATTGAATTGCAGGACGATTATTTATTTGAAAGTATGCCGATGGAGGCAGAAAGAGTCATTGCCGAGCGCCACTTGCGCCTGGAAGAGTTAATTCAAAGTTTGGAGCCACCAGAAGTCAGGGCATTAGTTCATCCGATTATCAAAATTTCTAACAATATCGCCCAAGAAACTGCCCAAATTGCTGCCTTAGATGGCACAGATTTAATTTTAGCTGGTTCCCATCGTCCAGCTTTTAGTCAAAATCTCTTGGGTGGGAGAGTGGGGCAAATCCTCAGCACGGCTCCGGCAGATGTGGCGGTGCTAATCAACCGAGCCGTGGAATTGGGAGAAGCGGCAATTCAGGATTATGAAAATTTATTGGTTCCCTATTCTGCCAATATTCACGACGATCTGAGTTTGGAATTAGCTTTACGGCTACTCATTAAGCGCGATCGCCGTCATCTGACCATACTGCGAATTGCTGCCAATGGACAACCTGCCCAGGAATTAAGTTATGAAGCCAACGCATTGATGGCAAAATTGCCCTCAACAGTGCGATCGCGGATAGAAATGCAGTTGATTGAAGCCGAAGATCCCATTCAAGCGGTGATTGAAGCCTCGGCTAAGGTTGATCTTACTTTAGCTGGGATGAGTCGTTCTTGGGGCATAGAACGCCAAACCCTAGGGCGCTATACCGACGAATTGGCAACGCGCTGCCAGTCTCCGCTGTTAATTACCCGCCGATATTCTCAAGTTACTTCTCACTTAGCCTCTGTGCTAGCCAAAGAGGAGCAGAATTTCAACTTGCAAACTTCAACCTAGGGCTAAAGCCCAACTACTAACCAAAATGAAACTTAAATCTTTGCTCTTTTACAGTGTAGCAATTGGTTCTGCAATTATTTTATTTAAAACTGTTACTGCCTACGGGGAGTCTGCCTTGAAAGCACCTCCTCCAATTAGCGGGCGCTATCTTTTGCAAGCCCAAAATTTACCCGGATGCTTAAAAGCTGAAAATTTAGTTTTAAATATTCAGCAATCAGGAATTTATTTATTTGGCTCCTTAGCCCCAAGAGAAAAAAGTTCTGAAAGCACTACTGAAGCCGAAGAAAAACCTTCTTTAAGCGGATTATTGCGCCATCGGCAGCTAGTTTTATCCGGCACAATTCCCCATTTATCAGGGTGCGATCGCTCGCTCCACAAGTCGGCGGAAATTAAAATTATAGCCGAGTTAGAAGCAGGGGCGATCGCTCCCCAGCCCCAAAAACTGATTGGTAAAATTACTTTCAACTTTATTTCCGACTCAACTGAATTTACTGCCGAATTACAACCCAAAATCGCCTCTCAAAAACCTGCTCATTAGTGGCTCCTAAATGTTCAAGATTTAATTGGCAGTAGAATTGTAAATTTAGTGCCATTTTCCGATTCTGAGTAAACATTAATTTTGCCATGATGCTGTTCAATAATCCGATAGCAAACCGATAAACCTAAGCCCGTACCTTGTCCTACAGGCTTCGTCGTAAAAAAAGGATCGAATAATTTATGGAGAATTTCCGGCGCGATCGCCGGACCATTATTCCAAATGCCAATCTCAACCAATCGATAATTAATTGTAGATGTACCAATTTCAATCGTTGGCTGAAATAAATCTTCATCCAGGACTTTAATTGCTTCTTCTAAAGCATCAATAGCATTACTAATTATATTAAAAAATACCTGATTTAATTGTGCTGGACAGCACTCAATCAACGGCAGTTCCCCATATTTTTTAATTAGCTTAATTCCCCCTACCAAGCGATGGTTGAGAATTAATAAAGTGCTATCAATGCCTTTGTGAATGTCCGCCTCTTTGACTTCCGATTCATCTAACCGCGAGAAGTTTCGCAAAGAGAGAATGATCTGGCGAATTCGCTCCGTACCACTCTGCATAGAATTTAAAGTTTTCGGCAAGTCTTGATACAGAAAATCTAGTTCAATGTTAGTAATTTTATCAGCCACTTCTGCCACTGGTTGTGGATAGTATCGGTGATAAAGATTAATTAATTCTAGCAAATCTTGGACATAGCTCTTCACATAACTAATATTACCATAAATAAAATTAATCGGATTATTAATTTCGTGGGCTACTCCCCCCACCATTTGCCCCAAACTAGACATTTTTTCTTTTTGAATTAACTGAGTTTGAGTTTGTTGCAATTGAGATAAAGCCTCTCGGAGCTTTTCTTCGGCTAGTTGGTATTCGGTAATATCTCTAACTATGCCATCTATCCGAATTGGGTTTCCCCGATCGTCGTAGACAATCCAAGCCCGATTATTTACCCACCTTATTTCCCCATCCGGTCTAATAATCCGACAACTAACATCAAATTTACCATCGGTCAAGATTTGGCGATAACATTGTTTTACCCGCTGCCAATCTTCTCTAAAAACAATTTTTTTCCACAAACGGGGATTGTTGAAAAAATTCTCTTCTGAGCGATGAAAGATAGTTTTGCTGGCAGGATTGAGGTAAAGTAGTTCTAACTTATTTGGACTAGCTGACCAAACGGTATCTTGCAAAAAGCTTAAAATACTCTGTAGCCGGGATTCACTTTTGTAAAGGGCGGCGGTTCTTTCTTCTACCCGCTGTTCTAGGGTTTGCCGCGCTAACTCTAATTCTTGGGTATATTCAGCCACTTTTTGAATTAAATTATTGAAGGAGTGGGCTAATATTCCCACCTCATCTCTGGTAGTTACAGGAATTCGCAAGGTAAAATTCGCTTTTTCTGTGGCTTGCTGGGCTACCTTGATTGCTGATTCAATTGGTTGGGCGATCGCGCAGCTAGTATAATAGGCCAATGCTAAAGCAACAACCAATGATATTAGCATCGTACTACCAACCAACATCCGCCCCAATACTTCTGATTCTTCTACTTCTTCATTGGCGCGATCTTCCTCTTTTTGCGCTATCATCAGTAGCGCTTCTACATCTTGGGAAAATCTTTCAAATTCAGTCGCAGTAGGGGCATTAGTAAAACTAATAATCGTCTGTTGCGCCCTACTAATTTCTGTGGATGGCAGACTGCGCCAATTAATTTTTTCCAGTAAAAGCTTAACCTCTTGGAAATAGTTTTCGATTAGGGGTTGGTGCGTTTTTAAAAACAATTTCCATTCTGGACGATGGTGACGATTCGCTAGATCGTTAATTTCCTCAACTAAATTGGTTACTTCTGCTTCGGTTTTTAAAAATTGAATATAGTGCTGGTGAAAACTTTTTGGTTGAGATAATAAAAAAATAAATTGCTGTTGGTGATTTCTAGCCGTAATCACATTAAATCTCAGTTTATTAAATAAGTTGCTTTGTTCGCGAATCAATTCTACCCGTTTTTTCGCTTCAGCTTCATAGTAATAATCTCCCAGAATCTGTGAGGCAGTTATTCCTAGGAGCAAAATAAAAATCGAAATTGTATATCCTAGGTAGATCTTTTTTTTAATGCTGAGACAATCCAGCAATTGTCGTATTTTCTCTGGGAAAAGTTTTAGAACCTTAGTCTCAGGGACAGAAGTCAGTTGAGAATTTACAACTTTAGTTAGACGGACAAAGCTAAATTTTTTGTTTTCCACAACCATAGCTTCTTGGTTATTGAAAAGTCAATTTAAGTTTTCGTGTACTGGATAGTTAATTTAACATTACTCGATCGCAAATTGGACATTTACCATTTTTTGATACAATTCTTAATTAATGGTTAAATTGCTAGCGAATATACTTAGACTCCGGCATTGAGCAATAAGGATGCCATAGCCTCGATATTGACATACTCACCGGGCTGAAGCCACGGGGATAGTATTCATCACAATCTAGTGTTCGATGGCAGAACGTCCTTGTTTGGCTAGCCGAATCAGGACAAAGTAGGCTAAATAAAGCACATAAATCATTAAGGCGGTGATGCCCAGAAATCCTAAAAACTTGGGGGTGGAACCAGCATGGAAATATTGCTTATATAGCCAGGGAGCTTTCAGCCAGACTTCACAGAAGGGGGTGTTAATAGCTCCGGCAGAGAAGCCACAAGGTAAAAAGGGAATTAAGGCGATCGCCCCTAAAATATGGTAGATTGTTGTTGCCCAGCGCCAAGATGTCACCGTCAGTTTGAGGGGACTGGGTAACTGATCGTTAATATCTTCATTAATGTCTGCCCAAAACCACAAAGAAATCGGAATTAACAAGCGAGCAAGGAAAGCAGAGACAAAGCTCAACGGCGAACTGGCAATCATCAAATAAATGGTAATTGCTAGCAGGCTGGCAACTCGCCAGTAAATTGCTAACAGGTGTTGGATAGATTCTGATTTTTCCACAAACGCCCAAATTAGGATCGCTATGGGCATAATGACAGCTAAAACTACTGCCAATCGATAATCCATCCAAACTAGAGGTTCAAACCAAAGTTGACTATTCATTAATTTTTATGTGTAGTCTCGTCCAAGAAAAAGCAAGCAACGCCAGCTACTAGAACAGCGTTTTGCTTGCTTTGAGAGTAATCTAGGTGAAATCAAAAGAATTGACTAACTGCCAAACCAGATTAATCCTCATAGAGACGGCACTCATCCGCACCAGGATTATCATCGCAATATCGCTCTAGGGAGTTTTTGGGCTTTTTAGTTTCTTTTTGATGAGATGCTTCCGCTTGTAGTTCTTCTACTGCATCCCAAGCCGCCGCGCATTCACCGGAGCTTGCGCCCTTAATATCGCAAACTTCACGGGCTTGGCTGCGTTCTGTTTCAATTTTTTCTTGTAGGTCTGATTTTGGTTCAACTGTTTGTTGTAGGTTGCTCATAATAAGATATGGGATTTTGGGAAACTTAGGGGCTTGAGCCAATAGAGGGAAAAGGACTCAAGCTATTTTTACCACATTATCTTTGGGATAGCTGATTTAGCGGTTTTTAGAGCGGATCTATCGGTATTTTTTAAGATTTAGCCGTTCTGGGCTAGTCGCTAACCAGTTTACCCAGGTGTTGTGGTTGACCTCTGTATATTAACTTATATTAAGGAGCGATCGCCACTGTCAAAGTAGATCGCGCCAATAATTGCCTATAATTGCGAATAATCAGCATAGCAGATTCCCCAGTATCTTGCAGGAGATCCCGCTAGGATAAGGTCTAATCCCTCATTAAGAGTCAATTCTTCAGGAAAAGCAATGGCTAATCAGCTTCAGTGGACTAACGCTTTATCAACTCGTCCCTCTTTGGAAGCCGCAGTGACAGAAGTCGTAGAGCGCACTCAAAAGTCGCTGTATGCCCCTGCTGAATTGGCACTGGTGTTTATTTCTTCGGCTTTTGCCAGCGAATATTCTCGTCTGATGCCTCTATTGCGGGAAAAGCTCTCTGTGCCAGCCTTGATTGGCTGTAGCGGTAGCGGCGTTGTGGGGACAAATGCGGCGGGACTAACTCAGGAAGTGGAGGGAGAAGCCGCCCTGAGCCTTACTCTCGTCCATCTGCCGGGAGCTTCCGCCCAAGCATTCCATGTTGATGAAGCGGATTTACCAGACTTAGACAGCGCACCGGGAGCATGGGTGGAATTGATTGGAGTTCCACCCCAAGAGCAACCTCATTTCATCCTATTGGCGGATGCCTTTTCTTCCCGAATTAACGATTTGTTGCAGGGGATAGATTTTGCCTATCCAGGGGCGGTGAAGGTGGGGGGACAAGCCAGCGGCGGCTCCGCAGGCAATCGCAGTGCTTTATTTTGCAATTACCAAATGTACCGCGAAGGCACGGTGGGCGTATCTTTGGTAGGGGATATTGTCCTAGAAACCATTGTGGCGCAGGGTTGTCGTCCCATCGGTCAGACCTATCGAGTCACGAAGGCAGAACGGAATATTGTGGTGGAAATCGCCGCCGATAATAGCGACAATACACCCGGTTATGATGAGAAATCCCGTCCGCCCTTGGAAGTGCTGCGAGATTTAATCCAACAGTTGAGTGAAAATGATCGTCAATTAGCCCAGCATTCGCTGTTTGTGGGGATTGTGCGAGATGAATTTAAACTGCACGTGGGACAGGGAGATTTTTTGATCCGGAATTTATTGGGGGTAGATCCTAGGTTAGGGGCAATTGCCATTGGCGATCGCATTCGTTCTGGTCAGCGGTTGCAATTTCACCTCCGGGATGCCCAAACTTCGGCAGAAGACCTGGATTTTCTACTCAAAAGATATCAAAGTAAAACGGCTACCAGCCCCTCGGCAGCCGGGGCGCTGATGTTTTCCTGTGTTGGTCGCGGCGAAGGGCTGTATGGGCGGCCTAACTTTGATTCAGCGTTGTTTCAGCAGCACATTCCCAATATCCCTGTAGGCGGTTTCTTCTGTAACGGGGAAATCGGACCTGTGGGAGGTAGCACTTTTCTGCACGGTTATACTTCCGTGTTTGGGATTTGTCGCTCTGCTGCTGGTTGATTTTGATTTTAAGAAAAAAGCGATCGCGCACGCCAAGTTTCACAAACGCCGTTAAATCCGGTTGGTGGTTGGCTGGAGAATCAACACTTATTTAAGGTTTGGTAAATTTTGGGTTAAATTATTGATTTAACTAATTGGCAAGGGACTATCTAGATTATCCTGATTCTAAAGGGCAGATCTCTTGTAGGGTTCGGATGGAAGATAATGACAAAGCTGCAAATAAATTCCCCCCCAGGGAAAAGTATTAGTTTTCTGGCTTTTTTTAACAGTTTAGACCCCGCTAGAAAACTAATTTTATTGGGATTGGGATTTCTAAGTATTGGTTTAGTGGCAGGAATGGCTTGGTATCTCCTGCAAACCTTTAAAATTCATAAATTAACCCTGGTAGCTGGCAGTAAAGACGGCGAAAGCTATGTCCTCAGTCAAGCAATTAAACAAGTAGTAGAAGCACAAAATTCCAAAATCAGAATTGAAGTTGTAGAAACTAGCGGTACATCGGAGAACCTAAAATTATTAGAAGCGGGAAAAGCTCAACTAGCAACGGCTCAAGCTGATGTACCCGGAGGGGCATCGGTTCGGACGGTGGTAATTTTATATCCAGATGTTTTTCAATTAGTTGTTAAAGATACATCAAAAATCAAGCAATTCACGGACTTAAAAAGTAAGCGGATTGGTTTGTGGAAAAAAGGCGGGCAGTATCGTTCTTTTTTAGATATTGCGGCGCACTACGGTTTGCAAGAATCCAACTTTATTTTTGTGGGAGAAAACCAAGAAGAATCGAATCAAGCTTTTCGCCAAAATCAAGTAGATGCCATTTTTCGCGTTCGGGCTTTGGGCAACAAAACGATTGCCGATTTGGTAGAAAAACATCGAGGACGATTGGCAGCAATCGAGCAAGGGGCAGCAATGCGGATTAAATATCCCGCTTTTGAACCATCGGTGATTCCCAGAGGAGCATATCGCGGTAGCAGCCCAGCAGTACCTGGGGCGGAATTACCGACAGTCATAGTAAATCGGTTGTTGGTGGCGAGCGATCGCGTTGATAATGAGATAATTAAAGAAATTACCGAAATTCTGGACAGTCACCGTCAGGAAATTGCCAATAAAATCCCGGCTGAATCTGCCGATGTTCGTCCTTTGGTTTCTTTAATTAGCAAGCCGACTACCACAGGCGGCACGGGGATGCCCATTCATCCAGGGGCAATCGCCTATTTTGAGCGCGATAAGCCTTCATTTGTGCAAGAATATGCTGATTATGTGGGGCTAATTTTAACTCTCATCTTACTATTCGGTTCCTGGTTGTGGGAACTAAAAGCATGGCTAGAGCGGCGGCGCAAAGATGAAGCGGATATCCATATTGAAGCAGTAATTCAGTTGATGACAGCAGTACAGGAAAATCACCAACAACCGAATGCCGCTCTAGGCGACTTAGATCAAATTTTCGCTCGTGCTGCCAAAGATCTAATTGACGAAAAAATTTCCCAAGAATCTTTTCGTACCATCAGTGAAGCCTACAAAGCTGTGAGAGATGCTATTGAATATAAAGGCAAACTAAATACCTTAATGGCTCGTAAATCTCCCCAGGTATCCCAATAAAATCAAAAGTTTGTAGTTGGGCTTCAGCCCTCCAGATTAGGAAGGGAAAATAAATAAGATGATGAATTTAGCATTACCAAGAAATCCTAATTGGTAAAAGATTATGCAGCCAACTTAACTGCTGACCAAAAAAACGATCGCGACTACTGTAAAAACGGTCTAACTCTTTTTCCACCAGCGAGCGGCTATTATACAAATTAGCCAAAATCGCTTTTCCCGATTGGGACATTTCTAGATAGCGAATGCCCTGTTTCAAATAGAGTGAAACTCCTTTCCAGTAGAATTTGGGATAACCTGCCCGGAGATCTTTGGGATTGCTATAGCCTAAAGCTTTATTGCTACCGATTTCTTCAAACTCGCGAAACAAAGAAGGTAACTTAGTGAGATAATCAGGATCGGCTAATTGACCAATTAAATCGGCGGCTCTAGTTAATCCGGGAAAATTAGAAATATCTTGGTGGAGAGCGGTTTTGGGAACGGGAAATCGAGTTAATTCAATGTTAAGTTGTACCGCATCGACATTGATGTAGGGGTGATTGCTGAAGTTTTCGGCTACAAATATCTTGCTGCGATCGACATGATAAGGGGTTAAACTAGCACCAGTAGATTCCGGTAAAAGTGTGACTCTACCGCTATCAACTCCAGTTACAAAACTATACTCTTCTGGTCGATCTTCGCGACAGATGCCTTTGAGATAACCAATGTCATGGCAAAGTAGAGACACAATAAAGTTGAGCCATTCTTGGGGAGCAATTGGTTCATCGCAAAGGTGTTTGCCATAGAGAATTTCTTGCCCGACTAGCACTACCTGAACAGTATGTTCTAGGTTGTGGTAAGCATTATCGCCACAGGCGACTGCTTCTAGAGTCAGGGTGGCGATGGGAGCGATCGCTTCAGCATACTCTAAATAGCGATCGCCATAAATATGCTGGTACTCAGATCGCAAATAATTAATGCAAAGGTCGATTAATCTAGTTTGAGAGAGTGGCATGGCACTAAAATGTCTATTTATCAACTTCCAAGAGTAACTAATTCCAAATTGATAACACCATCTTCATCTATTCTTAATACATTTGGTTGCGCCCTGCCAATTACTATAATTCTAATTAAACATTTAAGATAAGTCAAGGGCGATCGCTGTCAAAATTGCCAAAAAACAATAAATGCTCCTGCTGATAGAGTTCTTGAATATTATTAAAATTCTATAATCGATGATATCTTGCCAGCTAGAGCTAGATATTTACCATCTTTTTAAACTTAGAGGCAACAAACTATGGTAGCGTTACTCAGCAAAGCCGAAATTGAATCCCATGCCAGTCATTTAGAAGGGTGGACGGTGGAGGGAAAGGAACTACAGATTACCAAAACCTTTAAAGATTTTATCGAAGCGATCGCTTTTGTCAACCGCCTAGTTGCCCCAGCCGAAGCCGCCGCCCACCATCCCGACATTGCTATTTCTTACAATCGAGTCACAATTTCGCTAACAACTCACGATGCTGGCGGCTTAACTGTCCAAGACTTTGAATTAGCCAAGATAATTTCCCAACTATCTTAAAAATTCCCCAATTCCTGGTTCCTAGGCAGAGCCTAGGAACCAGTTTAAATGATTTAGGAATGAAAAATAAATAAAATGACTAATTGCAGCACTGGCAATACACGTAGGTTGGGTTGAAACGACAGTGGAAACCCAACATTTATCAGTGGTTTGTTGGGTTTTGCTGTCGCGCCACCCAACCTACGATTATAATCAAGTTATTGATTTTTCATTCCTTAGATTATATTTCCTATTCTCCAGTAATAGAAAGTTCATCTACCCAAATCCGGGGACAAACTCCCCCCGGAGTTAATTCTGGTTCTTTCTCCACATAAATGATTGATTTCAGCAATTCTAAAAAGTCTCCGGCAACCGTAGCCGATTCAATGCTAGTTTTCACTCCTTGATTTACAATCCAACCGTCAAACGGTAAAGAGAAAGAACCTTGTAAGGCTTTCACTCCGGCGTGTAAGGCTTGTAAATCATCAATCAGAATGACATTTTCTGCCGTATCCAGACTATATTCTTGCTCTGCTGCCGCACCCGGAAAAACGTGATAAAAATTGGAGCTAACTGTGACTTTAGCACCAATATTTGCATGACCTGTGGGTTGAGCATTCATTCTTTTGGCTGTACCAGCACTATGAATAAAGTTGCTCAAAACGCCATTGGAAATTATCTCTACCCGACGGGTGGGCGTACCTTCACCGTCAAAGGTTTCGGCAGAAACGTTATGAGGATGCAGGGCATCGTCAGAGAAGGAAAGTAGCGGCGAGGCAATTTGCGTTCCCAAGGATTCGGGAGTAGACAGACTTTGTTTGTCTAGAATATTCTGGGCGTTGAAGACATTAGAAAAAGCCCCCAATAAACTGAGAAAAGCTTCTGGCGAAAATACTACCCGATACTTCCCCGTGGGAATCTTTTGGTAATTTAAGTGACTGATGGTTTTTTCCGCCGCTTCTTTTAAGCAAGCTGGTAAATCCAAGTTTTCTAAACTGCGATTAATTCTAAATGCGCCACCCATCCGGGGTTTCTTGCCCTCTTCTTCAGCTTTGCTGTAGAGATAAACGGAGGCATAGGAACGAGCTTCTGTCCGCAATGCCCCATCGCTATTGAGATAAAATCGGTCAATATCTTTTTGCGATAAACCATTGTAAGGGACTCCGGCGATCGCGGGATGAGCCGCCAGCAATTCTTTTTCTGCCGCCACCAAGTTTTCAATCAGTCGAGAAACTGGGGCTTGGGGGGCTTTTTCGTTGGGAATATCGGCAACTGGGGCGGTGGATTCGGGACTAAAATCAGGGACATTTTCTTTAGCACCAAATAAGCTCGCTTCCCAGGCAGTTTGCAAAGCTAATTTTACTCCATTGAGATCGACATCGGTGGTACTGGTAATGCCCACCGTATTGTCTTGATTCCAAACCCGCACGGTGACACCAGCCCGATTTGATGCTTTTACTTGTTTTGGTTCACCTTTATCTACTTGAACGCTCGTTTCATCCACAATGGAACCATAAATGTCATATTTTTTGATTCCCAGTTGGCGAGCGCTTTCTTGAGCGTAATTTGCAATATCGTTAATATTTGCCACGATGATTCCTTGGTTTACAATCTTGGATGAAGTCGAAAGTCGATCAAAAAGGTTTGTAGTTGGGCTTTAGCCCTCCGGATTAGCGTAACGCACCGTTAACTGGTATGCGGTGCGTTACGCTGCCGCTAACGCACCCTACTACTACTGATTAACGTCCGCCAACGGTGATGGAATCAACTTTGATATGGGGTTGTCCAACGGTGGTGTAAATGCTGCCACTAATCGAGCCGCAGAAGCCAGCAGCTAAACCTAAATCTTGGGAACACATGGAAATTTTGTTCATAATTTCTTGGGCTTCCCCAATTAGAATTGCACCTTTTAAGGGTTTGGTGATTTTGCCATTTTCAATCAAATAGGCTTCATCTACACCAAAGTTAAATTGTCCGGTAGCTCCCACACTGCCGCCACCCATCTTTTTGCAATAAATACCTTTTTCAATGGAGGCAAATAAGTCTTCGTTGGTATATTCGCCGGGAGCAATGTAAGTGTTTCTCATCCGACTAGCAGCGGCGTAAGTGTAGTTTTGCCGCCTACCGCTGCCTGTTCTGGGATGTCCTGTCCGCAGGGAACCAGATCTATCAGCCAAGAAGTTTTTCAACACGCCTTTTTCAATTAATAGGGTTCTTTGGGCAGGCATTCCTTCATCATCCATATCAATCGTCCCAAAGGCATTTTCAGATAATCCTTCATCCCAGGCAGTTAAACTTTCATGGGCAATTTTTTCCCCTTTTTTATCGGCAAAGGGAGAAGTTTCTCGTTCGATTTGGGTAGTTTCTAATAAGTGTCCGCAGGCTTCATGGAAGATGACCCCACCAAATTGATTGGCCATAATAATCGGGTAAGTGCCTGATTCGACGTAATCAGCATAAAGCATCTTTCCCGCAGACTCGGCAATGGCTTCGGCAGCCGATTCATATTGCCAGTTTCGCAGAAAATTGGGGTCGCTGGTACTGCCAGCACGTTCGGCAATGGAAGAACGATTAGCGCCATCGGCACAAAGTAGGTTATAGCCGACGGATTGGGTTAAGCGAATATCTCTGGCAAAAGTGCCATCGCTGGAGGCTACTAAAACTTCTTGCCAATCCCGAAAATAGGTAGCGCGACGAGATTGGGTATGAGTAGCTTTTTGTTGTAATTTGGCGTTGGCACTGAGTAAGATTTCGCCCATTTCCCGCATGGAACTGCATTCGGAGAGCCAAATATCTTTGCCTTTTTTGGTGGCGTAGTCTCGCAGGAGTTCCAGGTTGATTTCTGGGATGTAGGCGTTGGGAGTAGGTAGTGCCAATCCTAAAATGGCAAGTCCTTTTTCTAAGGCGGCTTTTAATCCGGTAAATGTCAAGTCGTTGGTGCTGACATAGCAATCGCCTTTGCCGCGAAATACCCGCACGCCTGCCCCGGTGGAGAGTTTGGGGGAAATGCTAGTAATGGTATCGTCTTCGGCTAGGCAGCTAATGTAGTTGTTCCGTTCTAGGAAAAATTCAATGAAGTCAGCGCCAGCGGCTCTCCCCAATCCGAGCAAGGTAGATAGGGGGGCTTCCCAAGTTTCGTCAAAGCGATCGCTAGTGGAAGTATATTTGAGGCTGGGCAGTTGTTTGGAGATGAGGAGGGTGCTGGGTTGGATGGATAGGGTCATCGGCTAGTTCCTGGCTGAGATATCACTATTATGATATTTTTTGAGAGCGATCGCCTTTCAATCCAACTCATCCCAGTTAATGCCTAACGCGGCTAGCTGTTCGGGAGAGAGGGATTTTAACTTTGCGGCTAAGGATTGTCGCTTTTGTCGTTCTCTTTCTGCCTCGGCAGTGGCAAATTCAGTATCTGTCAGCAACCAATTTCCCGTAGCATCATACCACCGCAACCATTGACGGTTAATCCCATCAAACTCCCCTTGCCAAACTCCCAAACCCACGGAAAGTTCTGGAATCCAAAACCGAGTCGCATCAGCTTCTAGAGTTTGTTCGCGGTAACGTCCACCATCGAGTTTAAATCCGCGCAGGCGATCGCTATACCGACTAAATACGGCATAATAAGGTACTCGCAAGATTCGTTCGTAAACATCCCATTTTCTTGGCGGTGTTTCTTTCGTTATTTGTCCGTTACTCTCTGAAGTTGTTTCTGGTTCAGAATCATTTCCCTCTTCTGCTGGTGCTAACTCTCCCAAGTCTTCTTTTTCCGTTCCCGGTGAAAGTAGTTCCACGATTAAAAAGGGATTTATCCCTTCTTGCCAAACTACATAACTAGAACGCAAGTCAGTTTCTTGATATAAGCGGGGGACATCCAAGGCGAGAAACCAGTCAGGACGCTTATGCCAGAGGGGATGATGGACATCATAGTATAGGTTGAGATCGTAGCCGATAAAGAGGCGATCGCGCGGGTAATCGTTTAAATGAAGTGTGCGCGAGAGCAACTGAGGTTGCAAACCATGAAACTCGTCAGGCAAACCTGGTTCCTCCGGATTTTCACTAGGCAAATCGTACATTGTCGGCAATGTTTCTTTTGCTGGCAGGGGTGGCTCGGTTTGGGGAATAGCTGAACGCTGGAGCAGCATAGCGATTACCAAAGATGGAATTATTACAGAGAGGAGATTATAGTAGGCGGTTATAATTAAAGTAAAAAACAAAAGGACGTTTGTAGTTGGGCTTCAGCCCGAATCCGGAGGGCTGAAGCCCAACTACGAACTTTGGCTTATAGTCTTTTATTTATGACCACCTACTTACTTGAATTATAGGCGATCGCCTTTCACTTGCAAAAGGCTTGCATTCCAGTTATCGCAATTAACTCGCCATATTTTTGGCTAAAGACTTGCCAAGAGGATGATTGGTGAAAAGCAAGAGCAATAATATTATTCTAGCTGTTGTTCGCGCAACTTTAGGGCATGAAAAATGCTTAAAACATCGTGCTGCCAAGTTGGTAAAATCAGGGTCATGGCAATCTCTTCGGCGCTGTGAAGAATGCAGACAATAATTGATAACCATAGGGTAATACCGCCGTAATTAAATCCAAATAAAGCCACTGTAGCCACAAATAAAGTTATTCCCCAAAATTTAGCCGAGTAGGTGTGATAGCTGGCAGGTTTACCATATTTGACTAAATTGACTACCCACCAGAGTAGTTGAGCCGAAACTCCTGCCAATAAAGGAATTTGAAAAGCCATTAAAATCTCTGGATGGGTGAGCCAAGCACTAGCTGCGACGCAAATATAAAGGCAGACATCTGCCCAACTATCAGCTTGACGCAATTGGGCGGTGCTGATACCCAAACGACGGGCAATAATGCCATCAAAAATGTCTGACAGAAAAGCGACGACAAAGGCAATCACAAACCAAATACTGGTTTTACCATCCCAGGAATCCCAGAGAAGGAAGGGACCAATTAAAAATCGCAGAATGACTAAGGCACTGGGAATAAAATTGAGATTCATGGTTTTTTCCTCTGGGTGGCATTTTTGGGGTCTGGAAGCGATAAAGTAGACATAGCGCGTCTCAATAAATCGAATAATTTTTGTAGGGGCAATCCCCCCGTGGTTGCCCCAATACGACTTATGCCCTATAGTTTGGTATTGAATTTGGTGTCGCTGTCACCCATCCCAGTCCAGTATTTGCAAGGACGACATCTCCATGCGCTATTCTTTAATTTGGTGAGTTTTGTAGATCGAGAATTAGGCGATCGCTTGCACGATCAAAAAGTTGATAAAGCCTTTACTCTCAGTCCTCTCCAGATTAGCAGACAACCAAAGGCTCATCGTTCCCGCGATCTCTATTTACAGTGGGAACACCAGGAAACTATTCCGGCGGGTACGCCTTGCTGGTGGCGGATATCCCTGTTAGATGATACTTTATTTGGACATTTGACCAAACTGTGGTTGACGCTCAATCCCAAACAACCGTGGCATTTAGGTCCTGGTGAGTTGCAGATTACCAGTATCCAAGGCACACCGCAAGCCGATCGACCTTGGGCAAACTTTAGCACCTATGAACAAATTTATCAGCAGGCATCGGAAAGCGATCGCCTCATTTCTTTAGCTTTTTGCACTCCGGTAACTTTTCGGCAAGGCAAGTATGATTCGGCGCTGCCAACTAGGGAATGCGTTTTTAATAGTTTGCTCAGTCGTTGGCACAAGTATAGTCAAATCGAGTTATTACCAGATTTATTTGAAGCGGTTTTTCCCAGCTTTTTTGATTTGCGAACCCAAATCGTCACCGACAAGCGCAGCAAGTTAATTGGCTGTATTGGCAGCATCAGCTATCAAGTTTTGGGCAATATTGAACCAATCAGAATCAAGCAAATCAATGCTCTGGCTGATTTTGCCCTCTACTGCGGCAACGGCAGAAAAACCACGATGGGGATGGGAATGGTGCGACGGTTGGGGGTAAAGGTGGCGGCGAGCGCGGATGGGTAGGTGTAGGCGGGAAAGGCATCAGTTTTGGGGCTGAAATGCTGATCCCATCAGGTTTACAGCGACTATTGGGTTAATATCGATTCGCGCAATCGCTGTAATCCTTGCCAGGAAAGGATTTGAGGGGAAGTTGAAAATTTGCTCTTGACAAGGCTCGCTCTGAAATGCAATTATGGAAATCGAACCGCGCAAACGCACCTTGAAAACTAAATACTGTAAGCTTTTCGAGACTCAGGTCTTGAAATCAACTAAAATCCCTTTCAGGGATTGAAACTTGCCATTGGGTTTATCGCGCCGCCTGTCCCTACTTGAAATCAACTAAAATCCCTTTCAGGGATTGAAACAAATGAAGTCATTAAAACTGCTGGATCTTCGCAATCTTGAAATCAACTAAAATCCCTTTCAGGGATTGAAACCAAGTCGCCTATGTACAACTATCAATCCCTTGCACCCACTTGAAATCAACTAAAATCCCTTTCAGGGATTGAAACTGGGCTATCCCTTCCCCAATAGCCCCCGGCTCCGTCTTGAAATCAACTAAAATCCCTTTCAGGGATTGAAACATCATTATGATGGCACTTTCCCGTGCGTTTATCCTTGAAATCAACTAAAATCCCTTTCAGGGATTGAAACTAAGCAATATGCCAGACTTACGAACAAAGCCTGGGCTTGAAATCAACTAAAATCCCTTTCAGGGATTGAAACATTTACCTTAATTAAGGAGAAAAATGGCGATAAACTTGAAATCAACTAAAATCCCTTTCAGGGATTGAAACTAAATAATATTCCTTCCCAGGCTCAAAGAAGTTTTCTTGAAATCAACTAAAATCCCTTTCAGGGATTGAAACTTCCCGACTTAGTGGCGCTAGCAAGGGGAGAGCACTTGAAATCAACTAAAATCCCTTTCAGGGATTGAAACTGAATTTCACAATCGGTGATTTTGAAAGTTCGATCCTTGAAATCAACTAAAATCCCTTTCAGGGATTGAAACCAAAACCTGCAAACTTAACCCTAGGCTTCCGCAACTTGAAATCAACTAAAATCCCTTTCAGGGATTGAAACAGCAGTGCCGAGAGTCATTGCCCACGGGATTTTCGGGCTTGAAATCAACTAAAATCCCTTTCAGGGATTGAAACGAGCTAAATATTGGGGATACTTTGGCAAGGTTGGCTTGAAATCAACTAAAATCCCTTTCAGGGATTGAAACATAGCTACCATACTCTGATATTAGAACTGTTCCACAGGGATTTTTACCGACTTATATGGTTGGATGAGAATTTCAGCGGGAATCCCCAGTTCTTGATTCAATTTCCGAATCATCTCCAATGTCAAGGAATGTTGGCAAGATAAAACCTCAGACACTTTAACCTGACTGCCGAGACATGACTCTAAATCGCGATCTGACCATCCACGAATTTCCATATAATAATAAATTGCTTCGATGGGATCGGGGATGGCGATCGCAATGTGTTTATTCTCGTAAGCTTCTACTAAAGTGCTGAGAACATCTAAGCGATCGTACTCAGGAGTATTTGGAGCAGCATTAAATAGTAACTCAATTTCTCTAAGTGCTTCCTGATAATCAGTTTCGGTTCTAATTGGGCGCAATTCCATTAGCTTCTATAATAACGCGATCGCATCTTGCTGGCTAGAAGGTAAAGTTTTCAATGTAACAACTATACCTAGAAGCCTTTCCCAATTACCTAAGTCTGAGCAATTTCACTTAAGGCTTCACCAATGATCAATGCTCACGATAAAAGCAACGCCTTGTTAGCTCTTACATATGCCGTGCGAGGAGAAAAAATTATCCCATGTATTCATTACGTCATTGACTAGATCAAGGCAATTAAAACTAGAATTTTTAGTAAGTTTCCCCTCAATCCTCTCCTCTCCAACCCCAAAGCCACCTCGACCAAAGCGACCTCGGCCAAAGCCTTGTTCACTCGTAGCCGATAATGTGATAACCTTATCTGTATATTTGGTCACACTGAAATGCTTACTTGCCGTGGCAAGGTCTTTGCACACCTTGATCCATCGATTACCGTAAAGCTTTTCAACTGCAGTTTTAGCTTTTGGTGGAACTAACGGATCTTTCTTTACCCAATCAATCAGTGAGTAGCCAGTCACAACGAAGTTAAAAAAACGATCGCTGTTGACCTCTTCCTTAAGTGCCTCAGCATCACGCTGCAACTTTTCATATAGAGATCGGGCTGATGAGAAGCCGTAGGTAAGAGCCATATTTTCAAATATCTAATTAGATATCGACTTGGATCTGTGGAAAAAACAATTAGTCTAACTATGCTACTGCATATTTTATTTCCTGTCAAGAACAACTCAAAAAATATTGAGCCTCATATTTGAACCTAGACAATGAGGAAAGTCTAAGCCAAGCGCTGATTGCAGCGGGGATAAAAGCAGAGAATATTGTGACTAGCCCCTCCCTTGACAACAGCGATATACCGAAAGTGTATCAAACCGCGTAAAGCCTCTCAATCTACGATCGCTATGCTCTAATTAATAAAGCATCTGTCCTTTCACCACCGGATAGACATGACCCAAAGCCTTGACCCCAGAATAGTACCCCCCGCCTTTCCCGATCATACGCAACTACCTGACTCCGACGGCACGTTTGTGAAAAACTTCCAAGAACATCCCCAGAGTATTCTACTCACCGACTCCCTGGAAACTACCCTACAAACCCTCCACCCCGACGGACAATATGCCATCGGGCAAGATTGTGGCATCTACTGGCGGGAAACCGAGCCGCCAGAACGGGGAGCCGAAGCTCCTGACTGGTTCTATGTTCCCAACGTTCCGCCCCTATTAGATGGGCAAATTCGCCGTTCTTATGTATTGTGGCGCGAGTATGCTGTGCCATTAATTGCCATCGAATTTGCTAGTGGCAATGGTTCGGAAGAACGAGATAACACTCCTTTATCTCGCTTACCAGAAGGTGTCAACCAGAAACCCGGAAAATTTTGGGTATATGAGCAAATTATTCGGATTCCTTACTATGCCATATACATTATCAAAACTAGCGAATTGGAAGTCTACAATTGGGTGAATACTCGCTATCATCGTTTGCAACCAAATGAGCGCGGACATTACCCGATTGACATGATGGGAATAGAATTAGGAGTGTGGGAAGGTAACTATCAAAATCAGCATCAGCGATGGTTGCGTTGGTGGGATAATGAAGGGAATTTGTTACTCACTGGTAGCGAACAAGCTAGACTTGAACGGCTCCATACTGAAGCCGAACGCCAACGTGCTGAAGCCGAGCGAGAACGTGCTGAAGCCGAGCGAGAACGCGCCAATCGCGCAGAGCAAACCCAACGGGATGCGATTCCCCAACTGTTGGCAATGGGTTTAACTGTAGAGCAAGTAGCTCAAGCTTTGTCCCTATCGGTGGAAGACGTACATACTTGATCTCGATTTACGCAAGTATCCTAAAGGTAGGGGCAACCACGGGGGGATTGCCCCTACAAGGTTTTATCCTTTGTGTCTTTGTGCCTTGGTGGTGTCAGAATATTTTCATAACACAAGAGCCTCGCCCTTGACATTCAAGACAGTCGCTACAAAATGCTATATACTGCGATTAAAATTGAGCCGGAGTCCAATCGCCGGAAGGAATAAAAGCTGCCCAAAAATAAGGATGATTCAAAGTTGGGCTTTGCAACATCTCTAGTTGAGTTTGGCGCAAAGCTTCCGAACGTCCTTCTTTTTTTAGCAATCTTTGATAATATTTCACCATTAATTCCTTCGTTCCCGCATCGCTCACATACCATAAACTCATTACTTGGCTTTCAACTCCAGCAATAGCAAAGGCTCGCCGCAATCCATATACTCCTTCGCCGTTGGCAATATCTCCTAAACCAGTTTGACAAGCCGAAAGTACCAGTAACTTTGTGCCAATCAGATTTAATCCCGCTGCTTCCAAAGCTGTTAATACGCCATCTTCAGCCCCACTTTGTCTGAGGTTGAAACCAGCTAACACCAATCCAGAGCGCAAGAGGGGATTCTCTAGATTAGCAGAAGTTAACTTGCTGGGGCGATCGCCAGTGGCGATCGCTTCTACTGCAATCCCACCGCGCCCAGGGGGAGCTACCAGGGGGACATCTTGCAGAAAAAAACCGTGGGTGGCAATATGGAGAATGCTAGGCGATCGCACCTGTTTCAAAACCGTTTCTGTTGCTTCTGCCCCAGTTAAAATCGTCGCATTTGGTAACAGGGGAGCTAACTCTTGGGCTTCGGCAGCAGTTCCCGGTAAAGCACTAAATTGAAAGTTGGTTAAATCCACCGAGCGCATCCCCTCGCCGCGAGCCGATGTCGCCTGAGAACCTTTGCCAGAGTTATCAAAATCAGGATTAGCTAAAACTACAGGTTGCTGCTGACTGGTAGTACGATTAGCCAACCGGAATAAATCCCTTCCTGTTGCCAAATAGGTAATATTGTAATTTTCTACTAAATAGCGATTATTTTCATCTACTAACGCCGCAAAGGGAATTAAATTCAGTTGACTATCCGGGGAAAGCAAAATTTGGCGAACATTGCCTAACTTTTGCCGAATTGGTTGCATTAGCAGGGCATCCAAAGTTCGTCCAGTTTGGATGGCTTTGGTTTTTTGTCTAGTATCAACCACCGCTGTCCGAAACTCTTGCACCACTTTATCAATCGCCTTAGCTTCACCCACATCTAGCCATTGAGGTTCCCCTTGAGAACGGAGAATATAAGCTCCATAACGAGGTTTTTCTGGTTGTTCCTTTCCCCCAACTTTCGGCTGGTAGGGTTGATAAAACACCAATTCTACCAACGCCGCATCAGTGGGAATGAGCTTTTGGACTGCTTCAATAGTTACGGGTTGAGAACTGACTCGAAATTGGGCGCTACGGCGAGAAAGTTCTCCCTCCAACCTTTCAATTTCTGCCTTGAGAATAGCTACCCCAGAACGATATTCATTCAGGGGAAGATTAGCTGGTTTATTAAACATCAGGCTAGAAAGTTGGGCGCGATTAGCCGCTAGTTGGTCAAGGAATACCTGATTTTCAGGCGTAAGGTTGCGCCGTAGGGCTTGCAAACTATCTGCCAAAACATCCAGAACTCGGCCTTTCCGTTGCAGAATAGTTGTCAGAGCCAAACGAATAGCTGCGGGGTGATTCGGAGCGGTTTGCAAATGCAGAGAAACCACCCAATTAGTTGTTCGAGAAAAAGTATTAATATAAGCTAGTTTATCAGTTTCTGAACCAGAACCCAGATTCAGCGCCAGATTTTTTTCCTCAATATTGAGGGCGCGGGTGAAAAATTCAATTCCCTGCTTGATGTCACCTTGATTAGAATACAATCTTGCCAAATTAGTCAGACTCTGGGCAGTATTGGGATGATCTAACCCAAAGGTTTTTTCAAAAATGGCTGAAGCTTGTTTTAAAGCCGTTTCAGCCTCAGCATATTTTCCTTGGCTATAGTACAACGCACCCAAATTATTCAAACTTTGAGCAATCTCTGGATGCTCAGTTCCCAGAACCTGTTGGCGGATGGCTAAGGAACGTTGGTAGAGAGGTTCGGCTTGGGCATATTTTCCCTGATTATAGTACAATCCTGCCAAATTATTCAAACTGGTGGCGGTTTTAGGGTGGTTGGCTCCTAAGACTTTTTCAATAATTGCTAAAGATTGTTGATAAAGGGTTTCGGCTGGCGGATATTTTCCTTGTAATTCATAGATTGATGCTAAATTATTCAAGCTAGCAGCGGTGAGTTGATGTTCTGTCCCCAGAGCCTTTTTCCGAATGGCTAGGGCGCGTTGCTCTAGAGGTTCGGCTTGGTTATATTTCCCTTGGGCGCGGTACAGGGAAGCCATATTATTGAGACTTTGGGCCACATCAGGATGCTCGGCTCCTAGCAACTTTTCGCGAATATCTAGGGCTTGTTGGTAGAGTAGTTCGGCTTGGGTATATTTGCCTTGGATATCGTAGAGCAATCCCAAATTACTTAGGCTTTCGGCAACACTGGGATGTTGTGTTCCTAGAGCTTTTTGCCGAATTTTTAGAGTGCGTTGATACAAGGGTTCGGCTTGGCTATACTTTCCCTGTTCTTGGTATAGATTGGCAAGATTGTTGAGAATATTAGCGGTATTAGGATGTTCCGCTCCCAGAACTTTTTCCAGAATGGTGAGAGCTTGTTGATAAGAAGGTTCAGCCTGACTATATTTACCCTGGGTATAGTAAAGTAAACCCAAATTATTCAAGGTGGCAGCAACAAAGGGATGATCTGAATTTAAGCTTTTTTGAAAAATCTTGAGAGCGCGGTGATAAAGAGGTTCAGCTTGACTATATTTTCCCTGTTCCCGATATAGTTCGGCTAGATTATTAAGGCTAATAGCAAGATCGGAATGTTCAGATCCCTGAGCTTTTTCGATGATGACTAAAGCCCGTTGATACAGGGTTTCAGCTTGGGCATATTTGCCTTGGTTGCGATAGAGGGATGCTAGATTGTTAAGGGTGGTCGCAATTTCAGGGTGATTGGCTCCTAGAAATTTTTCTTCAATGGCTAAAGAGCGTTGAAAAGTAGTTTCAGCTTGGGAATATTTTCCTTGTTGTTGATATAGTAAGGCTAGATTATTGAGGATATTAGAAAAACTGAGATCTTCAATTCCTAACCGTTCTAGGATTGCCAGAGCGCGTTGATAAAGGGCTTCAACTGGGGGATATTGTCCTTGGGCATAGTAGATTAATGCTAAATTATTAAGACTTTGAGCAACATCGGCATGGTTAGCTCCTAGGACTTTTTCCCGCAGGGTGAGGGCGCGTTCAGCCAAAGGAGTAGCTTCAACATATTTTCCGAGGGCATAAAGAGCGATCGCTTTTTCGGTAAGCTGGAGAGCTTCAGCCAATTCTGGGTCATCTTTTTGAGAAGTCGCTGATAATTTTAGGTTGATGGAGTTGTTGGCAATGGCTTGGTTTGGGGCTGCTCCTAGTAATCCCAGCACTATGAATAGGAGGATGGTAAACTGGGAAATGTTTAATGGCGATCGCATTCTTATCTTCACCTAGTTTAAATCCTATGAATTGTAGGGTTTCACCACAAAAGAATCATCATTATGGACAAGTTTCAAGTCTTCAGCTTTACTAATGGCTACTTTCAGATCGATATAAGGACCTTCCCAAAAATGCGCCTGAATTAATTTCCCATCTCCTGCCAACGAACCAAATACCACATAATAGACGGCATAAAGTTCAATTTTCCCTTCGTATCTGCTAATTTGAATTAACATACTATCCTATTCCTTGTTTACCCTTTTTCTGAATACTCATATTGCTGGATCGGAATTTCTATCCAAAATTCTGCCCCTTTGCCCAACTCAGAAATACACTTCAAGATCCCGTTGTGCTTTTCTACCACAATCTGATAGCTAATTGACAATCCTAAACCAGTCCCTTTCCCCACTGGTTTAGTCGTAAAAAAGGGATCGAATAACTTAGTTTTATGCTCTGGCGAAATTCCTGGTCCATTGTCCTGAATCCGAATCACTACATGGGATTTATCTGCCAGCACCTCAGTCCGAATTTTAATCGTAGGTATAAAATTGGCAGGTTCATTTTCAGAATTCTTTTCCAAAACATCAATGGCATTGCTGATAATATTCATAAACACTTGGTTTAACTGTCCAGTATAGCAATCTACCAAAGGTAAATTGCCATATTCTTTCTCAATTTGAATTCCGGCAAATCCCGGTTTTGCTTTTAAGCGATGTTGCAAAATTAACAGGGTGCTATCAATCCCTTCGTGAACATTTACCTGTTTCATTTCTGCCTCATCCAAGCGCGAGAAGTTCCGCAAGGATAGGACAATTTCTCGAATCCGATCTGCCCCCATACTCATTGAAGTCATCATTTTTTGTAAGTCCTCAACCAAGAACTCAATATCGATTTCCTCAATCATTTCTTTAATTTCGGGATCGGGATTGGGGTATTTTTCTTGATATAGATTAACTAAACTTAATAGTTCTTGAGTATAAGTATTTGCGTGGGGCAGATTGCCATAAATAAAATTAATAGGATTATTGATTTCGTGGGCAACCCCCGCCACCAACTGGCCTAAACCTGACATTTTCTCAGTTTGAATTAATTGTGCTTGGGCTTGTTGTAAAGCTTTGAAAGCTTCTGCCGAACGCGCCATTTCTTTTCGCAACCGTTTCTCATTAACAGTCACTTGCCCGAGCAAATTGTAAAAAGAAATGGTCAGTCTGCCTAGTTCATCTTCCCGCGCCATAATCTCTTCGCTTTTGCTGCTAGTCTCTGCCAGACGATTGCATTCATCTAGAATTGGTTGCAGACGTTGATTTAAGCTCCTAACAAACAGATAAACTACTATGGCGAGCAAAATAGATGCACCAAGGGCGGCGGATAAAGTGCCAGTAAAGGCAAATTGCAATAATGGACCAACGATCACTGATTTAGGTACTGATGCCAGCAAGATCCAATTATTATTAGCAAGGCGGCGGTAAGCCCAATATTCTTGACTGCCTTTATTATCTTGCCAGGAAACAATACCATTATTGCTTTTATTTGTCACTAGATCGTGTTGGATTTTTTCCCAAAGCTGATCGTAGTTGTTAATTTCGGGAAAAGGCTTTAGTTCCAAAGCTAATTGGGGATCGCGTGGGTAAGCAATCAGATTTCCTTTGGCACTAACTAAGACAAAATTTCCCTTCTCTCTCATTACAGGATCTGATAGCTTTTCGCTGAGAAAGCCTAATTCTAAGTCTTGGCTGAGAACTCCCAGAATTTGTTTTTGATCGTTATAAAAAGGTAAGGCATAGCTGGTAGTAACCAATTGTTTAGGCGGAATTAAAGTTGTTTCGATATAGGAAGTAGGTTCTAGCCAAACATCATCTCCGGCGGCAATAGGTTCAGTAAAATAGCTAGCAGTATAGGCTTCTGGTTCCGTTTCTCCCCCTTTGGCAGTCACTTTACCATCTTTCTTAATGGCATAGGGATAAGCATATTTCCGAGAGGGAATGAGCAAGCGACTATCAGGGTGTTGTCCAAACCCCAGTCCAGTTCCTAAAGGGGAGGTTTTTAAGGAACGCTCAATCAGATCGACATAAACTTGTTCCCGTTTTTCTCCTGCTTTATAGAGATTAAAGACGGCATCAACAACGAGGCGGGTAGAGTTTTCAAAGGTGTTAAAACTGCCTTCTAAATTTTCGGCTTTGACATTTAAACTGCCAATTAATTCGGCGCGGGCTTGTTTAGCCATTTCTTGATAAAATAAGAAAGAAGCACCGCCTAAACCGACAATAGTCCCGCTGAAAACGGATAGGAACAGTTTCCCGCCTACGGATCTCAATAAAGAAACCCGGCGGTTCGGTCGAGATGGTGAGTCTAAATTAGTAGATTGCATATTTTTTTCTCCTAAATCGTGTCGGCAATCCATTCTAGAGCGCGGTTCAGATTGCTGGTGTTTTTGGTCTAGTTGAATTGGCAAATTAATCCAGATTAAAAGTTAAGTGACGGCGGTAATTTTTTGAGAACGGTCGTAATAACAATTCAGAATGGAGTCCATTGGTTCTCTTCCTGCGGCTACTGCATTAACTTTATCGATGAATCGGGGTTCGAGCAAGCTTTTTAGGGGTTGTGCGACTTGATGGAAAAATTTCATGGCTTCCACTGCTTTGCTGTCCCATTGGGGATAAAAGTGGAGGATATCATCGGGCATGACGACGGTGCGATCGCTCCCCTCTTCTGGAAAGCAATAAAAAGGTTCATCTAGATTTAAATAGCCATAATCATCAGTTAGCTCTTCTCCGGGATAAATATCTCTAGCAGCTAATTCAAATTCATAGGCAGTGCTGATACAACTGGCATTGAAACTGTGATTGACGAATCTAGCAATGTCCCAACATAAAACATATCGGCCTTGATTGTCCCGATAGCAGTATTTCAATAATTTTTCTTGAATTGTGGGATTGAGGGACAAAATATAAGATTCCTCTAATTTTTGGTCGAGTTCATCTAATATCCACGTAATTGTCCCTTTGGGAATTAACTTGGTAGCGAAGACACCATAGCCCAAGGCTTTATTGACAAATCGCAGTTCTGTATCTGGGTGCATCATAAGAAAACATGGCAGCGATCGCTAGCCGATAATGGAGCGCAGGCAGGAATTAGCGATTTTCCTGTTGTCGATACCAATTGCTCAAAGCCGCGTAATGCACCTCACGCCAGGGAATATTATGCTGCCGCGCGATCGCCGCGCAATCCTCATATTCCGGCTGGACGTTGGTGGCTATCTTATCCTGAGTTTGCCCATTCCAGGCAACTTTAATGCGAATCTTGCCGTAATCTGTGGCGACTACTTGGATTTCCCGGGGCAAAATAGTCCGTTGTTGCAGGCGATGGCGAATGCCTAGGGTACTGGTTTCCCGAAAAATCACTGCTTCACAGGCAGATTGTTTTTCCGGGGGACAAATCACCGTTAGGAGAACCCCCGAACGAGATTTTTTCATACTAATCGGCTGGGTAAAGGCATCTAAGGCTCCAGCGGCAAATAGGGCTTCTAAAGTGTACCCAAGGGCTTGCGGGTTCAAGTCATCAATTTGGGTTTCTAGTACGGCAATGGTGTCTAAATTAGGTTCTAGAATTGCTCGATTTGAGGGAGGAGTATCCACCGCTGTGCCAATCCACAGCCGGAGAATATTGGGAATTGGTAATTCGTGGGAACCTGCCCCCAAACCAATCTGCTGAATGTTCATTCGAGGCGGTGCGCCAAAATTAGTAGCGAGGGTAGTGGCGATCGCGACTCCTGTAGGCGTACACAATTCCCGGTCAATGCCATTGCTGTAAACTGGCACTTGGCGGAATTCCCACAACTTTAACACCGCTGGCACTGGCACTGGTAGGATGCCGTGGGCGGCGCGGACAGTTCCTCCCCCCGTCGGCAATGCCGAACAGTACAGTTGATCAATCTCTAACCAATCTAGCCCCAAACAAGTCCCGACAATATCGGCGATCGCATCTACCGCCCCGACTTCGTGGAAATGCACTTGCTCCGGGGCAATTCCATGTACCGCCCCTTCTGCCACTGCCAATTGTCTAAATATTTGCAAACTCCAGGTTTGGGCTTTAGTCGGCAATCCGGCACTGCGGATCATCTGCTCAATTTCTGGCAAGTGACGATGGTGGGGGTGTGTAGGGAGATGGGGAGGTG
>CAKZHE010000253.1 GCA_936920195.1 uncultured cyanobacterium
AAAGGTTCAAAGTCCCCCAGCATTGGGGGATTTAGGGGGCGATCCCGCTGAAATCTTGACACAGTTATTGCATGAATAAAATTGCTCAAAAACTCACAAAGTCAACAGCCTAGGCTCTGCCTCGCTTGGCGCTCATCCGAGGCAGAGCCTGGGAACGAGTAAAACTCCCAATAAAGGAGTCATAAAAGGGCGAAAAAGCTAGTGATGCTAGCTTTTTCGCCCTCTCTGGCTTTAATATATAGTTAAACCTATTTTTAGGATGTAATATAGTTTATTAGGACTTGTGCCAAAATTAAAAGTCAGCGTGGCATTACTATTACTCTGTGTATATAGTTATCCATTGAGGAAAAAAATGAATTTAATCATGCCTGGTTATAAAATTACCGAAAAAATTCACGAAGGTCAGCAAACCATTATTTATCGTGGAATTAAAGACTTGGATCAAACTAAAGTAATTATAAAAGCAACTAAATCTAGTTATCCTACCTTGCAAGAGATTACCAGATTGCGCCATGAGTATAATATTTTGCAATCCCTTCATATAGAAGGTATTACCCAAATTTTAAGCTTGGAAAATGTTAATAATGGCTTGGCTTTGGTATCAGAAGACTTTGAAGGAATTTCCTTAAAATCTCTAATTACCGAACAAAAAATATCAATTTCTTATATGATTTCTATTGCTATGCAGTTAGCAGAAATCCTCTTTCAATTACACAAACAGCACGTGATTCATAAAGATATTAAACCTCATAATATTCTGGTTAATGAAAAAACTGGCAAAGTCAACCTGATTGACTTTAGCATTGCTTCTCGCCTCTCTAAAGAAACTCCTTCCATCACCAATCCTGACTTGTTGGAAGGAACTTTGGCTTATATGTCCCCAGAGCAAACTGGGCGGATGAATCGGGCGATTGACTATCGCACTGATTTGTATTCTCTGGGTGCAACTTTATATGAAGTGTTTACAGGTAAATTGCCCTTTGTCGCTGCTGATGCGATGGAATTGGTTCATAGCCATATTGCCAAAGTGCCTCTAGCACCTCATTTAGAGAACCCAGTAATCCCACCGACAGTATCCGCAATTATTCTGAAATTATTATCGAAAACAGCCGAAGAGAGATATCAAAGTTCTCTGGGATTAAAAGCGGACTTAGAACGCTGTTATCAGCAACTAAATACTACAGGACAAGTAGAATTATTTACACCGGGAACTCTGGATAAATCTGGACAATTTTTAATTCCGCAAAAACTCTATGGGCGGGAAGTTGAAGTTGCCCAATTGATGTCTGCTTTTGAGCGGGTTAGTTTGGGACAGACAGAAATGGTATTGGTTTCGGGATATTCGGGGATTGGTAAGTCTTCATTAGTGAATGAAGTCCATAAACCGATTGTTCGGCAACGGGGTTATTTCATTGCGGGGAAATTTGACCAATTTAAACGGAATATTCCTTATGCAGCGTTGATTCAAGCTTTTCAAGACTTGATTCAGCAGTTGCTGACGGAAAAAGCAGAAAGTTTAGACAACTGGAAATCTAAGTTATTAACTGCATTGGGGGAAAATGGGCAAATTATTATCGATGTGATTCCCGAATTGGAGCGGATTATTGGTAAGCAACCTGCTGTATCGGAGGCAGGAGCAGCGGAGAAACAAAACCGTTTCAACCGAGTATTTCAAGAGTTTATCCAGGTGTTTGCCCAAAAGTCTCATCCGTTAGTCTTATTTTTGGATGACTTGCAATGGGCAGATAATACTTCTTTGAAGTTGATTCAAATTTTAATGACTGATGCCGATAGCCAATATTTTTTACTAATTGGGGCTTATCGAGATAACGAAGTGGATGCAGTTCATCCCTTAACCAGTACAGTTGAGAAAATTCAGGAAGAAAAGGGGAGGATTAACAACATTGTTCTTAAACAACTGAGTTTAGCTAGCGTTTTAGAATTAATCGCTGATACTTTGGAAGTAGAGAATAATGGTAAGCATCATCAAGGAATTAGTAACACTAGGGAAAGAACCCAACCCCTAGCAGAGTTGCTGTATAATAAGACTCAGGGCAATCCATTTTTCTTGACGCAATTACTGCAAACTTTACATAGCGACGAATTATTAGTTTTTGATTTTGCGAAGGAATGCTGGCAATGGGATATTGAGCAAATTCTGGGGCGAGAGATAACTGATTATAGTATTGTGGAGTTGATTGCCAGAAATATTCAGAAGTTGCCAGCAGAGACGCAACAAGTTTTGAGGTTGGCGGCTTGTATTGGCAATAGGTTTAATTTGTATGTGCTGGCGGTGGCGGCAGAAAAGGCAGCTTCAGAAACGGCGACTTTTTTGTGGGCGGCGCTGCAAACGGGATTAGTGTTGCCATTATCGGAATCCTATAAAGTTCCCTTGGTGGGGGCGGTGGATTGGGAACAGAATAATTATTCATTACAAATTGGTTACAAATTTCTGCATGACCGGGTGCAGCAAGCAGCTTATTCTTTGATACCAGAGGAAGAGAAAAAAGCGACGCACTTAAAGATTGGGCAGTTGGTGCTGGCAAGTACGCCAGAGGCGGAAATTGCCGAAAATGTGTTTGATATTGTGAATCAGTTAAATATGGGGCGAGAATTTATTCAGTCTCAGGGGGAAAAGGATAAATTGGCGGAACTGAATTTGCTGGCGGGGAAGAAGGCGAAGGATTCAAATGCCTATGATGCGGCGGCGAGGTATTTGAATGCGAGCTTGGAATTGCTGGGGAAAGATAGTTGGGAAAGTCAGTATCAGTTGACGCTAGATATTCATGTGGAAGCGGTAGGTAGCGAATATTTAAACAATAATTTTGAACAAGGTCAAAAATTAGCTAATATCGTTTTTCAAAGAGGCAAAACATTAATAGAAAAAATCCCAGTATATGAAACACAAATGCAATTTTATAAAATCCAAAATCAGATGCAAGAAGTCATGAACATTGTCATGAATTTGCTGGAAATGCTGAAATTTCCGTTACCAAGGAAGATAAACAAAATATTAATTTTAATAGAACTATTGAAAACAAAAATAAAGTTGGGTAAAAGACAGGTTAATGAATTAGCTGATTTACCAGTGATGATAGATCCTTATAAACTAGCAACAATGAGGATTTTAAACGCTTTGTTTATTGCCGCAGGAGCAACAAAGCCAGAATTGTTGCCTTTGCTGGCAATGAGGATGATTGGTTTTAGTCTTAAATATGGTAATTGTCCCCAAACATCTATTGGCTATACTATTTATGGTGTGATTTCAATCGCTGGAATAGGAAATATAAATTCTGGATATAAGTTTGGCGATCTTGCGATTAAATTAATAGATAGGTTTGACTTTAAACAACTTAAACCTAGCATATATTTACTGTTTTATGCTACTATTTTTCAGTGGAAAAAATCAGCCAAAAGTGTAATAGAAAAATTTTTAGAAATAAATAAAATTTCTCTAGAAGTTGGCGATATAGAATATAGCTGTTATGCTATAGCTGCGTATATTCAATTTGCGTTTTTAACTGGTTGCGACTTAGAATCATTAAATAAAAAACATGGTTATTATGTTGAATCAATAGTCAAGCTAAATGCAGATTTTTCAATTGCACTAAACTATGCCTGGAGACAATTGTACTTAAAATTTTTGTCTCATGAATCTTTGGCAAATAACCTTAAATATGTAAACGAATATCTACAAAGATTTGCAGAAAGTAAAAATCAAAATTTCCTGTTTAATTATAAATTAACTCAGTGTATTTTTGCTTATTTTATGAGAAATTACTATGAGGCAATCGAAACAATCAAATTAGCAGAAAAGTATATTGAAAGCGCATTAGGTAGTATTACTGTTCCTGCTTATAATTTATACTATTCTTTGTCTCTTATTGCTATTTATTCTCAAGCTACAGACAAAGAAAAAAGAGAATTCTTAAAAAAAGTAGCTACTAATCAGAAAATCAGAAAAAAATGGGCTTTTCATGCTCCAATGAACTATCAGCACGGATACGATTTAGTAGAAGCGGAAAAAGCGCGAATTTTAGGTCAAGACTACCAAGCAATAAAATATTATGAACAAGCGATCGCCGGAGCGAAAAAACAAGGATATATTCACGAAGAAGCCCTAGCCTGGGAACTAGCTGCCGAGTTTTATTTCTCCCGTAACCTAGAAACAACTGGCAAAGCCTATTTATTGAAATCCTACTATGCTTATATCCAGTGGGGAGCTTTAGCCAAAGTCAAGGATTTAGAAAAACGATACCCGGAAATATTTTCGGCGGTATTGAGGCGAGAAGCTGCAAATCTTGATTTCACTACCACGACTACTTTCAATTTCACTTTAACCTCTAGTACGGCTACCGCTGGCAGCAATTCAAGTGTGCTAGATATGCTTTCGGTGATGAAAGCATCGCAAGCGATATCTGGAGAACTGGTTTTGGAAAAGCTGTTTGCTAACTTGATGAAAATCCTGATGGAGAATGCTGGCGCTAGAAGGGGATTTTTATTGTTGAAGAAAGCTGAGAAATTGCTCCCGGTAGCTTCTGGCAAGCTGGAAAATAATCAAGTAGTTTTAATTCCTTCAGATGATTTGTTGTCTTTAGAGGATCTGCCTTTTTCGGTGATCAACTATGTGGAAAGAACTTTAGAGACAGTTATTTTGAGTAATGCTTGCCAGGAAGGAATTTTTATTAATGATTCCTATATCGTCAAGCATCAACTAAAGTCGATTTTGGGCTTGCCAATTATTTATCAGGGCAAATTAATTGGCGTTCTTTATTTGGAAAATAACTTAGCCATTGGAGCTTTTACCCAACAAAGATTGGAAGTATTGAAAATCTTAACATCTCAGGCAGCGATTTCACTGGAAAATGCGACGCTCTACCATGAATTGCAAGAGTCGGCAGTGGAACTAGAAGGATCTCTGCATAAATTACAGCAAACTCAGGCGCAATTGGTACAAACTGAGAAAATATCAAGTTTAGGGCAGTTAGTGGCTGGGGTAGCCCATGAAGTTAATAATCCGGTAAGCTTTATTTCTGGGAATCTGCATCACGCGAAGGAATATACAGCCGCTTTAATGAAGCACATCAATCTCTATCAGAAGTATTTTCCTAATCCTCCGGCAGAAATCCAAGAAAATGAAGAAGATATTGAACTGGAATACTTGATTGAAGATTTGCCGAAGATGCTATCTTCTATGAAATTAGGTACGGATAGAATTCGAGAAATTATGCAGTCGCTCCGTAATTTTTCGCGAACGGATACTGCGGAGAAAAAACCTGCGGATATTCATGCGGGGATAGACAGCACGCTGATGATTCTTCAGCATCGCTTGAAACCTAAAGGGGAATTAGAAGAGATTAGGATTGTGAAAGAGTATGGCGATTTACCAGAAATCGCCTGTTATGCTGGTTCGCTGAATCAGGTGTTTATGAATATTCTGGCCAATAGCATTGATGCAATGGAAGAAGCCAGAGTTAAGCACAAAAAAACCATTACGATTAAGACGGAAATAATTGATGGAGATAGTGTGGTGATTCGGATTAAGGATGATGGACCGGGAATGACAGAGGAGGTGCGGCAGCGGTTGTTTGATGCGTTTTTTACTACTAAGCCGGAAGGGAAAGGCACGGGTTTGGGGTTATCGATTTCGCATCAGATTGTGGTGGAAAAGCACGGTGGTAAGTTGGAATGTATTTCTGTTCCTGGTGAAGGGGCTGAATTTCTGATTGAAATCCCTATTAATTAATGAATTGAATATATCGTGGGTTGGGTTGGAACGACAGTGGAAACCCAACATTGGATGGGGATAGTAAATCGTAGCGACTGTCTTGAAAGTCAAGCGATCGCGCTAGTAATTTAAAAATGATTTTTCAATCCTTAAATCCTAGGGATTAGAGTCATTTAAAAAGAGGCCATAATGACCTCTTTTTAAAACCCACATTCCGCAGATGTTTAGAGAGATTTAATCATTAAAAATCTGTGATTGATGCCAGCCTGAAATGATTACTA
>CAKZHE010000254.1 GCA_936920195.1 uncultured cyanobacterium
GGCGGCTAAGAAGGGGAAACAAATCATTTTTATTAACCCTTGGTATCCATCGAGTAAAACTTGTTCGCACTGCGGTCTGGTTTTATCCAGTTTAGATTTGTCGGTGAGAGAATGGCGTTGTCCATCCTGTCAATCAGTAAATGGGCGGGATGAAAACGCCGCTAGAAATATTTGTGCGGTTGGGGCATCAACCGCTAAGTTAGGTAATGTCAGACGGGCTGATGCCTGCAATTGCTGTTCGACCTTAGAATCCCCGTGCCTTTAGGCCGGGGAGTATGTCAATTGAGCATGGTCAAAATGCCCTGTTGACCTAAAAGCATTTCTCGGATCAAGCTGAAAATACCTACCCAGATAATCGGGGTAATGTCTACGCCACCGATGGCAGGGATGATTTTGCGCGTTGGCAGCAAAAAAGGCTCTGTGGGCAAGAAAATGACATTCCAGGGAAACGTACTCAGATGGATTTGGGGATACCAGGTGAGGATGATGCGGAAAATGAAAAATAGTGTCATCAGACCCACTAGAGGGCTGAGAATCAAGCTGGCTATCGTGATGGCGTTCATGGCGCTAGGAAGGTACTAACCAAATCTTAAGTTTTGTTACCCAAAGTCCTCATTATTCTAACCTAGGATGGTTGCTAGACCAAGTAGGTCAAACTATAACCAGATATAGTCTTTCAGGCGAATTGACAAAAAAATCCTCGGAATGGGCTTCTCAAAAAGATAACAGATTGTTAAAATTGGGGGAAAGAAATCTTCGTGACAGAGAGTTAACATTTATGACCCCATCTTTAGCCAGCTTTTTGTACAGCCTGCTCTGGGGAGCAGTCATCGTTGTCATCCCCATCACTGTCGCCTTGATTTTTATTAGTCAAAAGGATAAAATCCAACGTTCATAAGCTTTGGGCAATGAAACCTCAGTTGTCAACCACTAGATGTAGGGGCGCAAGGCATTCATTGGTGTCAACTTAAGCTCAAAATAAACTGGTTCCTAGGCTCTGCCTGGGAACCGATATCCAGAGGCTCTGCCTAGGCTGTTGACTTTGGGAGTTTTTGAGCAACTTTGTTCATGCAATAACTGTGTCATTATACTGGGTCTAAATCATTAACCCAAGTCTGTAGTTTGTAGGGGCGGGTAACGCCAAGGGCTTCGCTTCGCTAAAACTCAGATCTTTGATACCCACCAACAAATGATCTAAACCCGCCCCATACACCCTCAAATTTACCATTAATTGACTTCATCGATGCCGTCGGGGGCGGGTTTATTCAGGTTATTGGTGAATATTAAAATTCATCCCCAAACCCGCCCCTACATAAATCATGGTCAATCAAAAGGACTTGGTATTGGTTGAAAATCCCGCAACTGACTACCTAAAAACTGCATGAATAAAAAAACCATAAAAACGCACAAAGTCAACAGCCTAGGCTCTGCCTCGCTTAATTATCATTCGAGGCAGAGCCTCTCAATGGGCATTCCCAGGCTCTGCCTGGGAACGAACGAGTAAACGAAGGCATTGCACCCTGACTAGATAGGAAATGTCCAGATTGAATCTTGGTGATACTAGAGAAAAAATTAGCAATCCGCGCTAGAGAAGAGAATTTTTAAGCTGAAATCGTTAATATAGATGTGACGCACGGAAAACAGCAATGGTAAATTTTGGGCTTAATCCAGCTAGCCTTCTGGGGATTTTTCTGGTAGTCGCGGGAGCAGGGCTGTACTTTCTGCGCTCGATACGTCCAGAACTATCGAGAGAACACGATATCTTTTTTTCATTTATTGGTCTGGTCTGTGGCGGTATCCTAGTATTTCAAGGATGGCGGCTCGACCCGATTTTGCAATTAAGTCAGTTTCTGCTGGCGGCTACAGCGATCTTTTTTGCTACCGAGAGCGTGCGGTTGCGGGGAATCGCGACAGAACAGGCGAAACGCAGCACGCCAATTGTGGATGATGAGCGTCCGGTTAGTCCTAGATATCGTCCATATCAGGCTTACCAAGCTGAGTTAGAGCAGTTGGAACCGGAGGATGAGCCACCTCCAAGGGCGCGGATTCGGGGAACTCAAGGAACTAGAAGGCCGCGTCCGGAATCCTATGAGGATGAAACTCGCCGCCGTCCTAACCGAAGTAATGATAGACCAAGTGCGGACAAGCCAAGTGCGGGAGATCGTCAACGCCCTCGTCGTCCTCGTCCAGAGGAACCACCAGCGAACCAATCAGATTGGGGAGGTTCTGCGGAAGAGGGCGAAAGACCAGTGCGAACCAGCGGTACAAAGTCGCCAACTCGCAATCCAGATGGTTCAACGAAGCCAAAAAGGAGTCGTCCGCCGGGGGAACCTGGAGCTTCTAGACGGAGGGAAGGCGATGCTATTCCGACGGATTATGTGGATTATCGCCCGGTGGAGCCGGAAGAAGGCGATAATGGGGGAAATTTCGATCGCGATTAACTGTTGTCTTGAAACCATTTTTAATTGTGGTCAGGCGAAAATTTTGGTTGGCGGTGGGTGATGCGATTGGGCGAAGCCCAGCGCCAAGGGCGATCGCTAACTCACCGGACAATGGATTAAAACTCAAGCTGGGAATGATTGGTTTGAGTTTGATGGGTTTGCTGGTGGGATGCAGTTCTGGAAATGGTTCTAATACTCCAGAAGTGTTGAACAGTCGCTATAACGATGAGCAACCAGCTTTAAGTGGTAATGGTCGATTGTTGGCGTTCACTTCCAATCGGAATGGTCGCCGGGAGATATTGCTGTATGATTTGCAGCGCCGTCAATTTGTGGATTTGCCGGGATTAAATCGGGGGGATGCGATCGCCGAAAATCCCAGTCTCAGTTATACAGGCCGCTATCTGACTTATACTAGTAGCGCCCAAGGTCGGGCAGAAATTGAACTTTATGACCGGATTACCCAGCGATCGCAAACTTTAAGTATGGGCTATCGTGGTTGGGTGCGGAATTCTGCCATTAGTCCCGATGGGCGCTATATTGTTTTTGAAACTGGCAATCGCGGTCAATGGGATATAGAAGTGTTAGACCGGGGTGAAAGTATTGAGTTAGACCGACCGGATGGGAAGTAGGGAACAGGGAACAGGGAACAGGGAACAGGGAACAGGGGGGGGGGGGGGGAGCGGGGGGTGGGTAGGGTGGGGGGGTTAGAGGTTTGGGGTGTGG
>CAKZHE010000255.1 GCA_936920195.1 uncultured cyanobacterium
ATTCGCTCTTGTCTTTCGTACCATCCTTGAGTCCTTTCATGGAGCGCTTTATTGTAAACTAATCTTACACAGCCCAAAGTGCGTCGCAACAGCGACTCTTGCTCGGTCGTGGGGTAAAATCGGTAACTAAAAGCTTTTTCCATAGTTCACATCCTACCACATATTTTGTGATTGGGTTAAACTAAGATAAAGCCGTCCTCCCCTGTCGCTAAAGGACGGGGTTTCTACCCAATTTTTCGATGACCACCAGCGCTCTTGTTTTGATATTGTCAATTCTAATCTTGGGCGGCGGCATTGCAGCGTTGGGCGATCGCATTGGCACTCGCGTTGGCAAGGCGCGGTTAAGTTTATTTAATTTGCGCCCCCGCCAGACGGCGATCGTGGTAACTTTGCTGACTGGGGTAACAATTGCGGCATCTACCCTGACTATTCTGTTTGCCTCCAGCGCCCAATTGCGGACAGGAATCTTTGAATTAGACCAGATTCAAAAAAGACTCAGAATCGCTAGAGAAGATTTAGACCGAGTTACCAATCAAAAAAGCCAAGTCGAGGGAGAACTAACCACTACCTTAGCGCAGAAAACTCAAGTCGAACTGGAATTAAGTAAAACTAAAACTGAAAAAGCGGATGCACAAAAGCGACTAGATGCTACCAATAAGTCTTTGAAGGTGGCAGTGGCAAAACAGGCTCTGTCTTCTCGACAGATAGGAGTGTTGAGTACAGATATCCGTAAGTTGTTAGGGGAAAGATCGGAATTAATTAAACAGCGCGATCGCGTTAAAGCCGATATTCTGGAACTCAAATCTGTAAATAATCAATTACAAGGTCAAAACTCCCAACTCAAGGGAGAAAATAACCAATTACAGGCTAATAATAATCAGTTGCAAACCAGTAATAACCAATTGCAAGCTAGTAATAGCCAATTACAAGCTAGTAATACCCAACTGCAAGGACGGAACAACGAACTGCAAGCCCGGAATAGCACACTAGAAAAACAACTGGCTGACCAAACCCAACAAATTTCAGAAAAGACTAAGCAAATTGTTGAACAAACTATTAAGCTTTCCGACCAAAAGCAGCAGTTAGAAGAACAGGAAAAGCAGATTGCTAAACAAGAAAAAGAAAGAGTATTTCTAAAGCAGGAAGTAGCAGCACTAGAAGAATATTATCGCTCCTATCAACTGTTGCGAGAAAGGGAAGTTTCTTTAGTCAGAGGTCAAGTTTTGGCAGCGGGAATAGTCCGCATTCTTGACCCCACAGCGGCTCGGCAAGCCGTAGACCAACTATTAAGTGAAGCCAACCGCAAGGCGATTGAAGCGAACCAAATTAATAATAGTAGTGGGAACGAAAGAGTAGTACAAATTACCCAAAAGGATGTGGAAGAATTACTAAGCAAAATTAAAGATGGACAAGATTATATTGTACGAATTCTTTCTGCCGGGAACTATGTCAAAGGAGAAAAACAAGTGCAAGTTTTGGCTGATGCGGCTCCTAATCAAATAGTGCTGCGAGCCAGCGAAGTCATTGGTACAACTTATGCTTCTCCTGCCACCATGAGTGCGGAAGAAATCAGACAGCGAATTGAGTTTTTGGTTCAGGAATCGCAATTACGCGCTCGGCGAGCCGGAGTATTAAATGATAGCGTTCAAATTGGCGATGGGCGGATTAATACCTATATTAATTTCTTGGAAAATCTGAAACAATCTAAACAGCCATTGGATTTAAAAGCAATTGTAGTGGAAGATACTTATACTGCCGGACCATTAAAGATTCATTTGGCGGCTTTTGAAAATGGCAAAGTGGTTTTTAGCACTTTAGCAGGATAGATTGTGATTTTAGGATTTGACCCAGGACGGGATAAATGCGGTTTGGCAGTGATGGGGATGGCAGGAGAATTGCATTACCATCAGGTGATAGCGGCTACAGAGGCGATCGCCACTATTCAAAGTCTCTGTCAGCAGTTTACCATTGACTTGTTAGTGATGGGCGATCGCACTACTTCTAAAACCTGGCGGCGGCAATTAACGGAAAATTTCCCCAACCTCAAAATTGCCTTAGTAGATGAACATTGTAGTACCTTAGAAGCCCGCGATCGCTATTGGCAAATGTATCCTCCCCAAGGTTTCCAGCGCTTGATTCCCCAGGGAATGCGCCAACCCCCCCGCCCCATTGATGATTTAGTGGCAGTATTGTTGATTGAGCGGTATCTTAAAAGGGAACAGGGAACAGAGGGAATAAGGGAATAAGGGAATGGGGAATAGGTAATAGGGAATGAAAGGGAATTGACTAT
>CAKZHE010000256.1 GCA_936920195.1 uncultured cyanobacterium
GGCAATATGACTGGGATAGAGACGGTACGTTTCATCAATTAATTAAATCTGTTAAGCGATTCGTGTGATATCTTAATAATTAAACCAGGCTTTATGTATTTTGTCAATACACTCCACTCAATGAAAATTCTGTCGGTGGTGCGTCACAGGAGGCAATAAAAATATATAGCTTCGCCATCTGTAGTCGTAATTTGAAGAATTGGTATAACTTCCCACCTCTCCATCACCCCATCACCCCATCACCCCATCACCCCATCACCCCATCACCTCACCAGTTTACTCCCAAAGGCGACGACCTTCTGACCCATGCAAGCGATCGTGGGTATCCCGCAACAGTTCGGGAATATTCAGATTTTGGGGACATTTAGGCAAACAATCACCGCAATCAGTACAACGATTGCCCTTCCTGCCAGGAAACCAATGACCAGCATTTTCAAACATTCGGTAACGATATTCGCCATAGGCAGTCATATCGTAACCAACTGCTAAATTCCGCAGTCGCAGAACTTCGGGAATATTAATGTTTTCTGGACAAGGCAAGCAAGCATGACATTGGCTGCATAGATCTGTTCCCAGCTTGGCAGCTAAATGGGTTTCTAAGCGGTCAAAAACAGCTTTTTCCTCTGCTGTCAGGGGAAAATCCTGATCCGCCGTTTGTAGCGGTGCTAGCAGTTCCTCTGGATGGGCTGCCCCTACACTTAAAGTAGCAATTCGCGGGTCGCTGAGTAAAAATCTGTAACTGAGTTCTAACGGTGTGAAAGGATGGCACAACTCCCGGAGAGTTGACGACGGTGTATAGAGCATTCCCCCCTTATCTGCGGGAGAAATAATAAAAATTCCCAAGTCTTTTTGACTAGCTAGTTCAATTACCCCTCGATGACGTTGGGAAAAATAGTAATAATGCAGATTGACAAATTCAAATAAATCTGTGTTGATAGCAGCAGTAATAATTTCGGATGAGCCGTGGGTCGAAAACCCTAGATGACGAATTTTACCAAGAGCGATCGCCTCTTTTACCGCTTTCATACAGCCATCTTTTTGCTGTACCAGGACTAAATGCTCCTCGGTATTAATCCCGTGAATTGCCAAACAATCGATATATTCCAGATTTAACCTTTCCAGAGATTGATTAATCTGCTGTCGCATTGTCTCCGCATCAGCCGCAGGACGCATTTTAGTAGAAACGATCAAATCTTCCCGCGTCATAGGCAAATCAGATTGCAGCGCCGCTCCCAAAAACTGCTCGCTGTTGCCGTAAGTCAGCGCCGTTTCCAGATGATTAATTCCCAGCGAAACCGCCTGCTGAACCGTTTGGATAGCAGTTTCTTCCGAAGCTAGACAGCGCATCATTCCCAGCGAAAAAACCGAGATTTGTCGATTAATTTTGCCAAATCGTCGATAACGCATAAGGAATTTTTTAATGAATATATTGGTCAGCGAAAATTGCTAATCTTGGATAAAGCCCCCCCGCTGAATTAAATCCTCTGGTCTGAGATTAGAAACAAAGTCTCTAAATGCCCTTCTTTCCGCTTCATCCGCATCCCGATCTACTGGAATTGAGGCATCCGCCACCACTTCTTCCATCACCCAAATCGGGCTATTTGTCCGCAGAGCCAGGGAAATAGCATCGCTGGGGCGAGCATCAATTTCTTTTTTGGTTTCGCCGTTGCGGACTGTAAGTATAGCATAGAAAGTATTATCTTGCAAAGAATGAATAATCACTCTTTCCAAGCTCATATTCCAACTTTCTAGCAAAGTCACAATCAAGTCATGGGTAAGAGGGCGGGGGGGAGCCTGTTTTTCCAAAGCGCTGATGATGGCTTTTGCCTGATCTTGGGAGATGTAAATGGGGAGGGCGCGACGATCCGAAGCATCTTTTAAGAGTACAATCGGGCTGCGCGTTACCGCATCCAAGGCAATTCCAGCAACTCTCATTTCAATCATAAAAACTCCTGGTAGTTTGGAACCCCTATGCCTGAGTCAGCAGGCAGGTGGGAGAATGGGAATAATTTCGCCGTTAGAATTAAAATCAGCCAATCGTCAATAAAGCACATCCATAGGCAAGGTTTTGGGGGTTCCACTGGTTTAATCTAGATAGACTCTTGACAGTGGGGATCGATCTACCTGTATTCCAAGTATGCCCTAGTCTCAGGACGATTGTGCTGCTAATTCTACTCAAAAAGTTAGATTCATTTGGGTTAGATAATGGTAGACCTTTGGGGGATTGGCGATCTCCATCAATTGTCAACAATTGCCAGTTAATGACCCTGCTCTCAATAAACTTCAGCCAAAAATTATGTTTACAGGATTAATTCAAGCATTGGGGACGGTGCGATCGCTAGGGGGTAATCGCCTTCAGATTTCCCCTCAGTCAACATCTGCTCCGGCACTTTGGCAAGATTTGGCTGAAGGTGACAGCGTGGCAGTAGATGGAGTGTGCTTGACGGTGGAAGAGGTATTATCCCCAGGCTTCATTGCCTATGCCTCCGGGGAAACCCTCTATCGCACTACCCTCAATCAGCGTTTAAATGGGGATGCTGGTGCAGTTGCTCCCTGGGTAAATTTAGAAACCTCTTTGCGGGTAGGCAGTAAGTTAGGGGGGCATTTTGTCACGGGTCATGTGGATGGTATCGGACAGCTGCAAAAATCGGTTAAAATCGGCGATGCTTGGGAAATATCCTTTACACCTGTGAGCGAATTTGCCGAGCTTTGGCAGCAGCAAATTGCTCCCTATATTCTATCCAAGGGGAGTATTGCCATCAACGGGATCAGTTTAACGGTAGCAGACTGCGATCGCGATGGCACTTGGTTTATGGCAGCGGTGATTCCCCATACTTTTCATCAAACCAACCTCTGTGATTTGCAACCGGGCAGTTGGGTAAATTTAGAAAGCGATATTTTGGGTAAATATACAGAAAAACTATTGCACCATCGCCTGCGAGCCAAAGAAAACTCTTCCCCATCAACTTTAGATGAAATTACCCCGGCGTTCCTCGCCGAACATGGGTATTTTTAAACAGGGAACAGGGAACAGGGAACAGGGAACAGGGAACAGGGAACAGGGAATAGGGAATAAGGGAATAGGGAATAGGGAATAGGGAATAAGGGAATAGGGA
>CAKZHE010000257.1 GCA_936920195.1 uncultured cyanobacterium
TGATGGGGTGGTGGGGTGATGGGGAGTGGAGAATTAGCAAGAACTCCTTTTATTCCTAATTCCCTATTCCCTGTTCCCTGTTCCCTGTTCCCTGTTCCCTGTTCCCTGTTCCCTGTTCCCTATTTAATAATTAATCACATTTAGAAGAGATGGGGATTCGGCAACAAAACCAAAACATTGATTGACGTTATAAAGAGTTGCTTGCCAACAATATTCGGGAGAAGTAGTGGCAGTGCAATCTTTTAATAAAATGCAGTCATAACCCAGAAAATTAGCATCTTGTAAAGTAACTAAAACACATTGATCGGCATTAACACCACTAAAAAATAAAGTGGTTTTTCCCAAATTGCGGAGAATGCTATCGAGGGGAGTATCCCAAAAACCGCTCATCCGATATTTGTTCACCCGAATATCTGTAGGGTGCTGCTCTAGTTCATCAACTACTGCGGCTGCCCAACTATCCGCAATTAAGACTGGGGCGTTATTTTTGGGCAAGCGATCGCCTAAACCAATGCCATCACCTGTAGGATTATATACATGGCGCAGACTGGCACTAATATTTAACAAATCAGGACGATTGCCCCAGTTTAACCAAATAATTGGCACATTGGCTAGCCTGAGTGGGGGGAACAATTTTTGTAAAGCGGGAATGGGCGATCGCGCTGGGGTAACATCAACCCCAATATGGGCTAACCAGCCATCAGGATGACAGAAATCATTCTGCATATCAATCACGAGCAGGGCAGCTTTGGCTAAGTCCAAATTGAGGGTTTTGGTTTCCGTCTCTAGAGTGACAATCTGTGGTGGCAGCGGGGGGCGAGTAATATCAGCAATTTCGGCATCTACTCCCCAAGCATTGGGTGGTACTCCCAAGGTACGCAGCGATCGCTTCATAGAAAATTTCACTTTAGCATAAATCTACAAGCGATCGCCATCAACCATCGGGACTATTGCCCCAAGAGTAATTCCCCATTACCAGCAATTACTTCACCAATCCTATAGGCAGCAATATTTTTAGTATCAAACCATTCAATCGTGCGATCTACTTCAGATGGGGGAACTATGACCACAAAACCAATCCCCATATTAAAAGTATTAAACATGGCTTCGCGATTAACTTCCCCTGTTTCTGCCAACCAGTGGAAAATTGGTGGAATTACCCAACTTTCTGGACGAATTTGAATGGACATCCCTGGAGGTAAACAACGGGGGAGATTTTCTGGCAAGCCGCCGCCAGTAATATGCGCCATACCGTGAATCTTTAACCCCCCTTGAAGAGCTGCGAGGACTGGTTTGACGTAAATTTGGGTAGGAGTTAACAAAACTTCTCCTAGGGTTTGCCCAGCTAGTTGTGGCGGGCGATCGCTCCAGCTAAAATGGCGATCGCGAATAATTTTCCTAACTAAGCTAAATCCATTACTGTGAACTCCCTGACTAGCTAACCCAATCGCCACATCCCCCAATAGCACCTGAGAACCATCTAATAACAGGCTTTTTTCTACAATTCCCACACAAAAACCTGCTAAATCATATTCTCCCGCCGAATAGAAACCCGGCATTTCTGCCGTTTCTCCTCCTAGCAGAGCGCATCCCGCGCTTCGACAACCCACAGAAATACCTTCAACCACTTGGGCAAGTTGTTCTGGCTCCAATTTCCCCGTTGCCAAATAATCTAAAAAAAACAGCGGCTCTGCACCGCACGTCAGCACATCATTGACACACATTGCTACTAAGTCAATGCCCACGGTATTGTGAAGGTTCAACTCTTGAGCAATTTTCAGCTTTGTTCCTACCCCATCAGTTCCCGATACTAAAATCGGTTCCTGCAATCCGCCAGGTAGCTGAAACCAGCCACTAAACCCGCCCAAACCACCTAAAACTTCTGGTCTATGGGTACTTTGGACTAAATTGCGGATTTTGTCCACAAAAGCCCGTCCTGCCTCAACGTCAACACCTGCTTCCCGATAATCCATCTGACACCTGACCAGCGCTGTACAGCCGGATGTATTTTAACCTGATTTTATAGGGAAAACCCTGAAAACCCTGTTTTCAATCAATATTTTAAACTTTTCTTCACCCAATCAACTCGTTTAGACAGACTGAAATTATATCGCCAAAAATAAGAAAATTCTTATCTTTGAGGTACTTACGTTCAGCAAAATATGGACTAATCTAGTGGTGTATGCTCTGCTAGTTTTTTTTGGTGAGAAGAGGAGTTAACTGTATGCAACAAATTCGTGAATTGGGAAAACCCATCGCCTTGCTAGCTGTACTATCAATTGCTGTCGGAGGCATCAATGTTCCTGCCAGTGCTGGAAATAGTAATAGCCCAAGCAATAACACATCTAGTCCGAAAGCCTCGCCATCAGCACAACCTAAACCTGCTCCCTCTGCTACTGTCTCAGCAGGTACGCTCGTCGGACAGTGCCGCGCAGCAAAACGGTCAATTTTTATCTATTCTCAGCCCAATACTACCAGTAAATCTGTCCGCACCTTAGCCGCTGGAGAACAGGTGACTTTGGCAGACAACGGCAGCGCTGGGTTTATCGCCATTAGTCTTCCCGCACCGGGGTTTGTAGAAGCTAAAGATTTAACTGCTTGTGGCGGCAAAACCCCAAACCCCAATCCCACCCCAACTCCAACTACCTCTGGCAACGGTTGCCGTTTAGTGGCAGACAAAGATAAAATCGGGTTAAAGGTGCGATCGCAGCCTAACACCAGTAGCACTGTTAACGGTGGAGTCGCTTATGGAACCACAGTCACGCTGAAAACTGACCCCCCAGAATATAGCAAAGATAATGACGGGCGTTCCTGGGTAGAAATTACCGCTCCTTTATCTGGCTGGGTTGCCTATGGCTACCCCGGCACAAAAGCAACTAATTTAGTTGCTTGCCCATAACACAATCAAAACTTTTTTGAACTGATGGATTGATGAGAAATAAAAGGCTGTTTCAAACAGCCTTTTATCTTTCCCAGAACTTTCCTATTAACCAAATAGCCCAAAAAAAGAAAAGAACAAAAAAAAAAAAAAAAAAAAAAAAAAAAAAGAATAAAAAAAAAAAAAAAAAAAAAATAAAAAAAACTAAAAAAAAAAAAAAAAAAAGCACAAACAAAAAA
>CAKZHE010000258.1 GCA_936920195.1 uncultured cyanobacterium
CCCCCACCCCTCCCCCCACTCCCCACCTCCCAGTTCCCTTTTCCCTGTTCCCTGTTCCCTTTTCCCTGTTCCCTGTTCCCTGTTCCCTGTTCCCTGTTCCCTGTTCCCTTTTTTTGCTTTTTTCAGGAAAGAGGTCTAGTAGTGATGTAGATTAACCTAGCATTTGACTCAAGTCACTTTTGGGGAATAGCGAACTGCCTATACTAACAGACATTGGGAAACTACGAATCTTCCTGAAACAGCGCCTGCTGCTTCAAGCAAATTCTTTCAGCCCTCTGCCTAGCAATTAACCTCAGTGCCATAGCAGGAAAGCGATATATTTTTTTACGCTCCTGACATTATTGTACTTCACTGACAGCAATCGACTAGCGCGAAGATTAAAAAAAGATAAGCAGCGATCGCAATTTCCTGAAGCACGGGAAACATTCATTCAGAGTAGGTCGCGACTATTACAGCAGAGATTGTTGTCACCGATCGCAATTGAGAGAGCAATATGCCAGCCACTCCTTTCTATGCCCAAACAGAATATGACGATCAGCTGCCTGCTTACAACCTTGGCATGAACAATCAGAGCGACGATGTTTCACAACCATCGGTAGAAGATATCGCAGTTGCGGAGATCGAAAGTCAAGAAAGCATCGATCTTGCTACCAATAATGCCCGACGCACAACCGATCTGGTACGGTTATATTTGCAGGAAATTGGTCGAGTTCGATTGCTGCGGCGCGATGAAGAAGTTTCAGAGGCGCAAAAAGTTCAGCGCTATATGCGGTTGGTAGAACTGCGCTCCGAAATTGCAACGCAGGCAGAAGAACTGATTCAGCGCTACGTGATGTTAATTGAAACTCACGATCGCCTAGTATCTTTATTAGGTCATCGTCCTTCTTTGGAGCGTTGGGCAGCTGAAGGCGGAATTGATGTGACGGAACTCAAACCCACTCTAGCTGCTGGCAAACGTCGCTGGGCAGAAAAAGCTGGTTTGACTACCGAAGAATTAGAGCAAATTCAGTCGGAAGGCTTGCGGGCAAAAGAACACATGATTAAGGCGAATCTCCGCCTAGTGGTGTCAGTTGCCAAAAAATACCAACATCGCGGGATGGAACTTTTGGATTTAATCCAAGAGGGAACGATGGGTTTAGAGCGAGCGGTAGAGAAATTCGATCCCACTAAAGGCTATCGGTTTAGCACCTATGCCTACTGGTGGATTCGCCAAGGGATTACCAGGGCGATCGCTACCCAAAGTCGTACCATCCGCTTACCTGTTCATATTACCGAAAAGCTGAATAAAATCAAGAAGGCTCAACGGAAAATTGCCCAGGAAAAAGGCCGAACTCCCACCATTGAAGACATTGCCAGCGAGTTAGATATGACAGCTGTACAAGTGCGGGAAGTCCTGTTGCGCGTACCTCGTTCAGTCTCCTTGGAAATCAAAGTTGGCAAAGAGAAAGACACGGAATTGGGAGATTTACTAGAAACCGAAGAAATTTCTCCGGAAGAAGTGTTGATGCAAGAAGCCTTGCATCGCGATTTGAATCATCTCTTAGCCGATCTTACCAGTCGAGAGCGGGATGTGATCTCCATGCGATTTGGGATGGAAGATGGACATTCCTATTCCTTAGCCGAAATTGGGCGAGCTTTGGATTTGTCTCGCGAGCGAGTGCGCCAAATTGAAGCCAAGGCGCTGCAAAAGTTGCGGCAACCCAAGCGCCGCAACCGAGTCAGGGATTATTTGGAATCTCTGAGTTAGTTTAATCTAAATACCTGAAATTAAGGGACGTTGTTGACAACGCCCCTTGATTTTATTTTAGGATAGGGCTTGCTGAAAAAGTTAAGAAAACCGGTATAACCAAATCGCCCCTACTCCAAGAATAACTACGGTTTGGATGATTATAGAATTGTCAAATATGTCTCCGTGGGGCTAATAGGCAAAGGTTTCAAAACTTGATTTTGTAAATCTATTTCTAATCCCAACGCTTCCAAAGGAATTACTCCCAAAAGCGGATCTTTCCCGCCAGGTAACTCTAAGCATTCAAAGGTTCCTTCTCGCCCAAACAGAGATATTTTGGCATCTTGGAAAATTCTGGCTTTGCCAATCCCCATTGCGGTTGATACATCAACTTCTTTGAGGATTTTTAGCCCCAGTTCCTCAATTACCTGTGGTGGCAAACACAAGGTAGTTGCTCCTGTATCTACTAAAACATTTTTCAAGATAATAGAGCGAATTTCTTCAGATGTAATTGTGCCATCTTCGGCTCGAATTTGGTCGGCTCGATTAAAAATAGTTAAAGTGGTAAAAACTTTTCCCATTTTGTTGTCGGTTTTAATTTGCATAAGTGCCTCCTACTGAATAGTCGGAGTTATTGCCTAGATCAATTGTAGCCGAAGTTGGTTTTTTGTTGCTTGGTCAAAACCGATCTCTGTTTGCCTATCTTTAGCACGCAGGACTTGTGCCTGGCATCTGTGCCAGACACAAGTCCTGTCTAGTTCAAGACACGATATCACTTGTAATATTTGTACGATAAGCATAATACGCCCTACAGATAGATGTACTGCGTAAGATCTGTTAAAGTTGAATTTCGGCTTTCATCAACTGTTCAGCTTGCGATCGCACCAAATTAAACCCCAACTTTTTACAAACCTTTTGCATCGCCAAATTATCAAACAGAATATCTGCCCCCACCCGATTTAGTTGCTCATCTTTTCCCACTTGTAACAACTGGCGTAGTAACTCAGTTCCCAAACCTCGCCCTTGAAATTGATCCATTACCAACATCGAAAATTCAGCTTCATTTCTGCCCACTAATTTACTCAAGCGAGCTACTCCCAAAATTTGATGTTCGCCAGTTTCTGGGTGCTGACGATCTGCGACTAACGCCATTTCGCGATCGTAATCAATAAAGCAAATTCGCGTCAACCGTTCGTGGGTAATGCGCTGACTCAATTTAACCAGATGGAAATACCGTAAATAAACACTTTGCTCGGACAAAGTTTGGTGAAACTGCACCATTAATGGTTCATCTTCTGGACGAATGGGGCGAATCGTGACATCTGTGCCATCTTTCATTGTCCAAGGAGCTACATATTGAGAGGGATAGGGGCGAATTGCCAGTTTTGGTAGTTGTTCTTCTGTGACTGTCGGTTCGTGCAATACTATGCGAGCATCCAGGGCAATTAACTTTTCAGCAGAAGCTAACAACGGATTGATATCAATCTCTTTAATCCAAGGTTGTTCGACTACTAATTGACTAAATCGCACCATCAACTGTTCGAGGGCAGCAATATCTACAGGTTGTCTGCCTCGCACTCCTTTCAAAGCTTTAAAAATGCGCGTTTGTTCCATCATCCGCCGCGCCAAAGTAGTATTTAATGGTGGTAAGGCAATGGAGCGATCTTGGAAAACTTCTACCAATTGTCCGCCTGCTCCAAAGAGTAAAACTGGACCAAACTGAGTATCGAGACTGCTGCCAATAATCAATTCGTAACCATCCAATTTAACCATTGGTTGCACAGTTACGCCGCCAAAATGTTCCGCGCCAACTTTCTCGGTAACGGCAGTTTGAATGGCTCGATAAGCATCGCGAACGCCATCAGCATCGGGCAAATTTAACTGTACGCCACCCACATCGGTTTTGTGAGTAATTGTTTCCGAAAATAGTTTCAGGACGACTGGATAACCGAGGATATCGGCTTTGCTGACAGCTTCTTCCGCACTGGTAGCAATGTGGGTTTCTACTGTGGGGATACCATAAGCAGAAAGCAATTGTTTGGATTCCCATTCAGTTAAGAGCGATCGCCCCTGTTGGCGAACCGTTTGAATGATATTCTGGGCAATAGTACAATGGGCAATTGTCGGATCGCAAACTGTAGTTAAAATCGGCGTTTCGTACAAACCTCGAACATTGTAACTATATTGCCACATATAGTTAAATACATGGGCGGCAGTATCGGGATAAGGAAAGGTAAAAATGCTAGCTCGATTCAGAATCATTTCGGCTGGGGCAACATTTCCTCCCCCCATCCAACTTGCTAAAATTGGTTTTCCTTTCAAAGCGTGGGCAGTTGTACCAGTATTTTTGGCTTCCACATAATTTTTAAACTCTTCTGCGGTTTGAATAGGATCGGTCATGGATTGGGGGGTTAATATTACCAACAATCCATCACTATTCGGATCTTTGGCGGCAATTTCAATCGCTTTGGCATAGCGGGTACTATCCGCATCCCCCAAAATATCAATAGGATTGCTGTGACTCCAATGGGGAGGTAAAACTTGATTGAGCGCTTCTACAGTTTCCGAAGATAATTCGGCTAATTTCCCCCCTTCCGTAATTAAGGCATCTGTGGCGAGTACCCCTGGACCGCCAGCATTTGTTAAAATGGTCAATCGTTTTCCTTTTGGACGCGGTTGCTTTGCCAGCACCTCTGCCATATTAAATAAATCTTCAATGGTATTAACGCGCAAGACTCCACAACGGCGAAAAGCCGCATTTAAAACTTCATCACTTCCAGTTAGGGAACCTGTATGGGAAGCTGCTGCTTGAGCCGCCGCTTCTGTGCGTCCAGCCTTAATCACAATTATCGGTTTAGTTAGGGCCACTTCTCGCGCCGCCGAAATAAAAGATCTGGCATCGCCAATCGATTCCATGTAAATTACAATACTTTCAGTATGGGGGTCATCGCCCAAATAATAAATTAAGTCGCCCCACCCAACATCTAACATGGAACCGATGGAAATAAAGGAGCTAAATCCAACATTTTCCTGAAAACTCCAGTCCAGAATGGCAGTACAAAGCGCTCCACTTTGACTGATGAAACCAACTTTGCCAGGACGAGCGATCGCTCCCGCAAAAGTAGCATTTAATCCATTCAGAGGATTCATTAAACCTAAACAATTGGGACCAATAATTCGCATTTTCCCCCGGCGAGCTTGTGCCAATACTTGCCGCTCTAATTCAATTCCCGCCGCACCAATTTCTTTGAAGCCAGCAGAAATAATAATTGCTCCTTTTACTCCCACATCAGCGCATTGACTAATAATTCCGGGAACCGTTGATGCCGGAGTTACCACTACTGCCAAATCTACAGGTTCGGGAATGGCAGAAATATGGGGATAGGCTTGAATTCCTAAGACGCTATGACGTTGGGGATTAACGGGAAAAACAGTTCCCCCAAAAGGACTGCTAATTAAGTTCCATAAAATCGTCCTTCCTACACTACCAGTTCGATCGGTAGCCCCGATTACTGCTACTGTTTTAGGAGCAAAAATGGCATCAAGGGGTTGTTGTTCGGAACGAAGAATATCGTATACCGGATCGGGGGTAGCAGAAATAGATTTTTGCATGATTATTGCTGTTTTAATTGTTTAGCTAATGTCCAACATTCTTGAGCGATCGCCCAATCTTCTTCTGTATGCACCACTACTATTCGGACGGTGGAATTGTTGGTGGCAAGATCTTGATCGACGGGAGATTGAGCATTTTGCTCGGCATTTAGTTGCCAGCCGAGAAATTCAAAAGCGGCACAAACTTGCGATCGCACTAAGGCCGAATTTTCTCCCACTCCCCCAGTAAATACTACTGCATCTAATCCGCCTAAAGTCGCCAACATTGCTCCGATATGTTTGCGGAGGGAATGTATATACATCTCCCAGGCTAGTTGAGCGCGGGAGTTGCCCTCGGCAATTGCTGTCATAATCTGGCGCAGATCTCCAGAGATGCCCGAAATGCCTTTTAATCCTGAAGCATAATTCAGAATTTGATTTAACTTATTGGCATCATTACCTGATTCTTGCAGCCAGTAAGTTAAAATGCCAGGATCGATGGAACCGGAGCGAGTTCCCATCATCAACCCTTCCAAAGGTGTAAAGCCCATAGTAGTATCAATGCTTTTACCTCTCTGAATCGCCGCCAGGGAACAACCATTACCTAAATGACAGGTAATCAGCCGTAAAGATTGCCAATCTCGTCCTAAAATTTCCCCTGTGCGTTGGGCGCAATACTGATGGCTGATGCCGTGGAAACCATAGCGGCGGATGCCTTTTTCAAACCATTCATAGGGGAGTGGATAAACTGCCGCTGCTAGGGGGATATGGGAATGAAAGGCGGTATCAAAAACGGCTACTTGGACTCGATTGGGCAGCAATTTTTCAATGGCAGTAATGCCTTCTAAATTAGCCGGATTGTGGATGGGCGCAAAAGTGGCTAAACGAGCGATCGCCTCTTTTACTTCTTGGGTAATTAGGGTGGGTTGTTGATATTCTGATCCTCCATGTACGACGCGATGACCAACAATATCAATTTCTGAAGGTTCAGTAATGACTTGAGTTTTTCCTGACCACAAAGTAGTCCAAAGGTGAGTCAAGCTCTCGGAATGAGAATCAGTTTTTAGTTCTTCTTCTAGAACAACCCCTTGGTTAGTTTTTACCGTAATTTCAGCAAATTCCTGATGTTGCGTCCAATCAACTTTCGCCTCCCAAAGTGGGGTGGGTGGAGATTTTGGTAATTCCTCCTTCAGATCGTATAAGCAGCTTTTTTGACTACTAGATCCAGCATTTAGTACCAATATTTTCATAGATCCTCGTATTGGAGACGTTCCGGTGGAACGTCTCTACGAACTGGGATAAAACCCAATACAGTTCAGTTAACTAAGTTCGTAGTTGGGCTTGAGCCTCAATCCGGAGAGGGCTAAAGCCCAACTACGAACCTTTGCGTTCTTTCATTTATGACCACCTATTAACTGAACCGTATTGGTATAAAACCCACATTTTTTTAAGCGAGGCAGAGCCTCTGGATATGGTTCCCAAGCAGAGCCTGGGAACCAGTTCATCCCACAATACTGGGGACTTTGAACCTTTCACACTATCCTATTCCCCCCAAATTTGGGGGGTTAGGGGGGCGTTTTTTATCCCGAAAATCAGTTCAGAAACTGCATGAACAGAAACCCCCAATTAACACCATTGCCAATTGGCAATTTCCGATGGATCGTCGCCATGTTCTTGAATGAAACGGCGGTGTTCTTTCAACTCATATTCGTAGTGATGCACGCGATCGCTCGCGCTTACTGCCACAGATGGATTATGAGCGGCTGACAGTCGAATTGCCTGGATAATTAGGTGGTAGCGACTGGTGCGGTTGCGAACCTGCATATCAAAAGGTGTAGTGGTTGTGCCTTCTTCTTGATAGCCGTTAATGTGGAAACGACTAACATTTTTCCGGCGAAATAGCAACTGTTTGACTACCGAAGGATAGCCGTGGAAATTAATAATTACCGGGCGATCGGGAGTGAACAGAGCTTCAAACATTTCGGTATCTAAACCGTGAGGATGGGTAGATTTTTCCTCTAGGACTAGCAAATCGGTAATGTTGACCACTCGCACCCGCAATTCGGGCAATTCTGAGCGCAAAATATGGGCGGCTGCCATCACTTCCAAGGTTTGACTATCGCCAATTCCCACTAGCACGATGTCAGGATTAATTCCCCGATCTGTACTTGCCCATTGCCAAACGGAAGCTCCGGCTCGACAGTGAGCGATCGCTTCTTCCATCGATAACCATTGGGGCATGGGATTCTTGTTAGCGACAATCAAGTTGACATAACCTTTGCTGTGCAAACAATGATCGATGGTGCTAACTAAACAATTGGCATCGGGGGGCAGATAAACTCGTGCTGAGTCGGGTTGTTTATCCAGCACGCTATTAATAAAGGCAGGATTTTGATGGGAAAATCCATTGTGTTCTTGCCGCCACAGAGTCGATGTTTCCAAGTAATTTAAGGAAGCTACGGGCAACCGCCAATCAAATTCCTTGGATAATTTGATGAACTTGGCATACTGATCCATCATGGTAGTAATGATGCCCAAAAATGCTTCGTAGGAAGGGAATAACCCATATCTTCCGGTGAGCAAATAGCCTTGCAACCAAGCTTGACAAGTATGTTCGCTGAGAATTTCCGAAACCCGTCCGCCCTCAGCCCCAATATGGGTATCCTGGGGTTGGGTAGGCCATTGATAATCGCGTTGGGTAACTTCTAGAACTTTGCCTAATTTATTAGAGTCTAGTTCGTCGGGACTGAAGATGCGGAATGTTTGCGGATTCTGTGTAATTACCGCTTTGAGATATTTCCCGACTTGTTCCACATTGCTGATGAAACTTTGTCCCCGCTGACAAACTCCAGGGGTACTTTCCCGTTCAACGGGAACTTCAAAGTCGAAAATATTAGGTAAAGTTAAGTCCTTCCGGATGCGCCCGCCAAAGGTGTGCGGATTGCAACCCAAACGCTTTTCACCCTGGGGACAAATGGCTAGAATTTCTGGCAGCGGTTGCCCCTGTTGATCGAATAATTCTTCGATATGATAGGAACGCAACCAATTTTCTAGAAGCTGCATTTGATGGGGATTGGTTTTCACATCTTTGGCTGGAACTTGGTGCGATCGCCAAGAGCCTTCAATCAGATTACCATCCATTTCTTTAATGCCAGTCCAACCTTTCAGCGATCGCAAAATAATTAAAGGCCATTTTGGTTGAGCAATTCTTTTTCCCGATCTGGCTGCCTGTTGAATTTCGGCAATTTCTTGATAGGCCCAATCGAAGGAATCATACAAATCGGCATCTAAATCCGCATCTTTGACAATTCGCACTCTGTAACCATATCCCGTAAACAAGTGCTGCAATTCCTCATCGCTCATTGTTCCGTAGATGGTCGGACTAGAAATTTTGTAACCATTCAGGTGCAGAATGGGCAGGACTGCCCCCGATTCCGCCGGATCGAGATATTTGTAGCTATGCCATGCCGTCGCCGTAGGACCCGTTTCCGCTTCCCCATCGCCAATGATACAAGCGGCAATCAAGTTAGGATTATCCATTACTGCTCCGAAGGCAGTGGCTAGAGCATAACCCAGTTCTCCCCCTTCGTGAATAGTGCCGGGAATGCCGGGATATAGGTGGGAAGGAAACCCTCCAGGCCAAGAAAAGCGTTTAATAAACTCATGCAATCCAGATCGATCTAAGGTCAATTCTGGATAAAATTCTTGCAGAGAGCCTTCTAAATACAAATTGGCGAGGTTCGCTGGTGCGCCATGTCCGGGTCCAGTAATTAATAAGGCATTCAGATCGTAACGCCGAATTAAACTATTTAAATGGGCGTAAACTAGATTAATGCCGGGACAAGTTCCCCAGTGACCGAGCAACCGATCTTTGATATGTTCTGGTTTCAGGGGTTCGCGAGCGAGAACGTTATCTTTGAGATAAATTTGAGCAGCAGCAAGATAGTTAGTAGCGCGACGATAGCGAGCGAGCGCAGTTAATTCTTGTTCCCGATTTTGAAGGTTGACTGGTGAAATCGTCATGGTTTTCATCTCCTAATTTGCCACAATCAGATCCCTTTTGAAGGGCAGGGCTGTTTCACGCTAGGATTTTTTACGGCCTGAAACCCTTGCAAAGCAAGGGTTTCAGACGATAATTCCTACCAAGAGGGTAGGAATTATTAAAAACTCCGGTTTTGCCCACTGGGAGAGGCATTGAAAAGCCAAAGATCGGAAATTGAACCTTAGCGTGAAACAGCCCTGCTTTTTAAGGGGGATTTAGGGGGATCTCCGAGATATAAACAGTGTTAACTGAACTGTATTGAGTCCTGGGAAACGAAAGGAGATAGAATGGCAACCACAATTTGGATGGAAAGCATTATCAAAACCTACCGCCTAGGGGAAATAGATGTGCCTGTTCTCAAAGGTATCGATCTCAATATTCAGGAAGGCGAATATGTGGCAATTATGGGGATGTCTGGTTCGGGCAAATCTACCCTAATGAATATTCTTGGTTGTTTAGACCGTCCTAGTGCGGGAAACTATGTTTTAGAAGGCCGAAATTTAACCACTTTAGATGACGATGATTTGGCATATATTCGCAATCAACGAATTGGTTTCGTCTTTCAACAATTTAATTTGCTGCCCCGCGCCACTGCCTTAGATAATGTCATGCTGCCGATGATCTATGCGGGAGTTTCTAAAAACCAGCGCCGCCGTCGGGCAGAAGAAGCTTTAACCAGAGTTGGTTTGGCAGAAAGAATGAGTAATCGCCCCAATCAATTATCAGGAGGACAACAACAACGAGTAGCCATCGCTCGCGCCCTAGTGAATCGTCCTGCCTTGGTGTTAGCGGATGAACCGACAGGAGCTTTAGATACTCAAACCTCTGAGGAAGTGATGGGGTTATTAGGGGATTTAAACCGTCAAGGAATTACCATTGTGATTGTTACCCACGAACCAGATATTGCCGCTCGCACCCAGCGGACAATTCATGTTAAAGATGGGTTAGTGATTTCTTGAATTGAGTCCAGTCGCTAGCTAGTCATCGCTCTATCCAGATAGTACAATTGTTTCAGTTTCTTGTTTATCGGGAACGTCAGTATAACTAAACATAATATTTTTTTGTTAACAGATTGTTATTTTTAATGAAGCAATCAACTAACCAAGCTACACAGTGTATATACCCACGGCAAAATACTGCCTGTATATTTCCTTAAATCGAATTAATATTTGCTGCTTCCCTTTCCAAGTAAAGGTTTAGAGATTAAAGCCGAAGATGAGAACTATTAATATTTCTTTTAAATGCGATCAATATCACTTTAGCTTGTGATTTAAGCACTGTTAATTTGTGATTCTGCTCAACAATTAATTGTTTCAATTGACTAGACATTCAGAGAAGTATCTGATATCGTCTGTAAGTAGTGTGGGTTTTACGGATAATTCAGTGAAAACCGCAGGATCGCTAAAAAACCTGGTTTCTACTGATTTTATCAATGTCTTCATCTTCCATGACTCAAATCACACACATCCTTTACAAAAAGGACTAGCCAGCTAGAGACTTGTCTGATATTTTGAAGATAAATCAAGGTTTTGTATAAAAGTAAAAACTTCAAAACACTTTGGTTTTAACAATCAGATTTTTCTCAAGCGCAATCTACACGTTTTTCTCAACCGCAATCTACACGCATTTTTTGTTCTTTCTCTATCCTGGGTGCATTTATCATGAATACCGTTGTAACTCCATCCCTCTACTGTCCATTTCCTACAAAAGTCAACGAACATATTAAGCAAGCAGAACAACATACTAATGAATGGGTAATTAAATTCAATCTGCTCCAAAATGAATCGGCTTACAAGAACTTTTATGCTGCTAAGTTCTTTGAATTGGCTGCTTATTTTTTTCCAGATGCTCCTTTTGAAGAGTTCAAAATTGTCACTGATTGGTCTAGCTGGGTCTTTATTTGGGACGACCAATGCGATATGTTGAATTTGGGTCAAAATCCTGATCTATTAAAAATTTATCAGACAAGACTGCTAGAAGTTCTTAAAGGATATCAGCCAAATCACGGAGATATTCCGCTAGCTTGGGCATTAAAAGACATTCGCGATCGGATTCTTGCAAAAGCTAGTAAACCTTGGTTTTGTACTTTTATTCGCGTAGTAGAAGACTATTTCAACGCTTGTATTTGGGAGGCTAATAACCGTATGCGAAAGCAGATTCCAGGAGTTGATATATACATAGAAAAAAGGGTGGACACTGGTGCAGCATATACAATTTTTAAATTGCTTGAGTTTACACAACAGATTTTTCTTCCTGAAGCAATACAAGAACATTTTTTCGTGAAAGAGCTAGCCAAAATAGCTAATAATGTCATCTGCTGGAGTAATGACATATTCTCACTGCATAGAGAAATGAAGCAAGGTGATGTCCACAACTTAGTTTTAGCAATCAAGAATGAACAACGTCTGAGTCTAGATCAAGCTATTAAAGAAGCGGCAAGACTTCATAATACTGAAGCGCAAAGTTTTCTGGACTTAGAAGCAAATTTACCTAAATTTGGCGAAGAAATAGATGCTAAACTGAGGAGCTATATATTAGGATTGCGCTACTGCATTGGAGGCAATCTGGATTGGTCTGCTCATACCTATCGCTATCAAACTAATGCCAAGGGATTTTTACAAGCTACTGCTATTGTCAATCCCTCACTCAAAACCTCTCAAACTGCCTCAAAGTCTGATAAAAACTTATTAATCAGTCATCGCAAGTTTGTTTCGCAAAACTCCAATAAAATTGTTTCCAAATCCGATAAAAATCTATTGCCAAAGTTTGAACAAATTTTGGAAGTTTCAAATGAAGTTTCAAAAGTTTCACCTGTAGTACCGTAGGTTGGGTTAAGCGACAGCGAAACCCAACAAATTACTGATAAATGTTGGGTTTCCACTATCGTTCCAACCCAACCTACGGTTTATCACTCGTGACCAACCTGGCTATCAAACTCAATTTTGACATTCTCCCCCCAATCTCTTGAATAATAGCCATGTTGAACATAACGATGAAAACTTGAATATTCCCAATCCCTTGGTGCAGCAACCAAACCATGCTTAACCGGGTTATAATGAATATAATTCAAATGGTTATTAAAATCTACTTCATCTCGGATTTGATGTTCCCAAAACCGTCTCTGCCAGATAGGTTGCTCGCCTTTCCTCATGTAAGACACTGAGGGATTTTGTTTGTATTGCTCCGGACAATTACGGGTAAAATCACTGCGGAATGCAGTCCGGAGTAATTCTACAAACTATGCTTGATTTGATAAATTGTATAGTTACCCGGAATAGCTTCACTTTTTTATCCTTGGGAAACTTCTTTATTTTAATAATCTTCCCAGTTTCTAGTTCGGTTTCATTCCAGGATAAGGAATCAACCCTTTGATATTAGAGGATGGCGATCGCCTAAAAATTAGGAACAAAACAATGTCAGAAACATGGTATAAAGAAGACTTGGCATATATCCATGATGTGGGCTACCGCGATTATGCCCTCAAATCTACTCCTGCCATCCTCAAAATCTTGGCAGAAAACCAGCTTCGGCAAGGTTTAATAGTAGAATTGGGTTGTGGGAGTGGATTATCTGCCCTAGAATTAGTCAAGGCAAATTATCAAGTTTTGGGAATCGATCTTTCTGCCGATTTGATTGCCATTGCCAGAAAAAGAGTCCCGCAGGCAGAATTTCGAGTAGAATCCTTGTGGAAAGCGGAAATTCCCTCCTGTCATGCAGTTATCTCCATCGGGGAATGTCTGAATTATTTGTTTGATACTGAAAGCGATCGCCCTACCCTTTTCCAACTATTCCACCGCATTTATCAAGCCTTAATTCCCGGTGGGATTTTCATCTTTGATATTGTTGAACCAGGGCAGGTATTGCCAGGAACCACCACCAAAAGTTTTAATGAAGGTCAGGATTGGATTGTGCTGGTAGAAAAGCAAGAAAATCCCGAATCAAATATATTAACTCGCCGAATTATTAGTTTTCGCCAAGTTGGAGCATACTATCGGCGAGATGATGAAATCCACCATTTGCAGTTGTACAAATCAACCGAGATTGCTGAAGCACTAAACCAAGTTGGTTTTCAAGTCCAAATTCAGCATAGTTATGGCGAGTATAATTTACGAACCGCCCATGCTGCCTTCATTGCTCGCAAACCAATTGAGCATTAATTGATTTTAACGATGGCTAGGGGCGGGTTTATTCAGGTTATTGGTGAGTATTACAATTTATCCCCAAACCCGCCCCTACAAGGTTAATAATTCGTTTTTTATGGGACATTTGGTGGTAATTGGCAATTATGGACGACTCCACTGTTCGATAAACCAATCCATCACCAGACAAAGTTGGGATTCTTCCGGCTCGCGATACCCCTCAATCACCGCAATCGAAAGGAAACAGGAAATGGCATACATAAACACTTCCGCATCCCTAGCTGGATTGGCAATCTGAAAATCATTGCTAGCAATTCCCTTTTCGAGAATGCTTAAAATTGTATTTTGCCGCCAAGTTGTTTCTTCCACCAAGCTTTCTGGCTTCAACCGAAGGGCAATTCGGATAATTTCAGCGGCGTGGGCGGAACTGATGCGAGTTTCTTGGGCAGCGCGAAAACGATTTAGAATGTAGGAACGGAGCTTTTCCACTGGGGAAATGGGCGATCGCAAAATGGTTTCAGCCGCCTCTACATGGCGCTGGGCAAAGGCTTCAGCGCAGGAGAGGATGATTTCTTCCTTGTTTTTGAAGTATAAATATAGCGTGCCAACAGCAATGCCTGCATCCCTAGCAATTTCTTGCATGGTAGTTTTCTGCACCCCATAGGTGCGAAAGCGCTGCTTTGCCGAAGTGAGAATGGCGACTTTTTTGGCGGTATCGAGTTTCTGCATAGTTACTTACTGTGGCTGCCACAACTTTCCCTGTGATGGGGTGATGGGGTGATAAACTAGAGTTTTTAATAATTCTAGCCGAAACTGTCAGGCGATCGCGATATAATCATCAATGTAGAATTCCGCACTTCAGTCCGCCAGTTTTCTAGCAGCATTATTAAGATTGTTGGAGGTAGCTTGTGACATTAGACTATTTAACTGAAATTTATAGTTCCTTTGAACCCTTTCAATCTCCCCAAAATGATGGTGATGATGGTGATGATGTTTATGTGGATTGCCAAGATGTGCGGGGAGGGTGGGATGTGGTTCGCGAGTTGGGACATAAAATTACTCGTTCTAAAAAACCCACCTGTCAACTTTATTCTGGACATAGAGGCGTTGGTAAATCCACAGAACTTCTGCGGTTAAAGGAATATTTAGAAGAAAACCAGTATTTTGTGATTTATTTTGCTGCTAACGATCAAGATATTGAACCTCAAGATGCTGAATATACAGATATTTTATTTTCTTGTACGCGCCATTTAGTAGAAGCAGTTAAACTCAAAAACCATAATCCCTTGCTCAACTGGTTAAACGCCAGGTGGGAATCTCTCAAAGATATTGCCCTTACAGATATTTCCTGGGAAGGTTTGAGTTTAGAAGCGCAGATATCTCAGTTTGCCAAAATCACTACCAATTTGCGAGCAACTCCCGATAAACGCCGGGAACTGCGCCAGAAAATTAATGCTAATACGCCATCTCTGGTAGAAGCGTTGAACAGCTTTATCAAAGAAGCACAAAAATCTTTGGATAGTAATTCTCGCGGCATCGTATTAATTGCCGACAATTTGGATCGAATTGTGGAAACCAAAGAAGAGGGCAAACCCAGTAACTATGATGATATTTATTTGAATCGCAGTGAAATCATGCGGGGATTAGCTTGTCATGTGATTTATACTGTACCAATTGCGATGGTGTATTCCGGTAAAGGCACGCAACTTGAAAATAATTATGACAAACCGAATGTATTACCAATGGTGATGGTACGCAATCCAGATGGGAGTGAAAATCAAAAAGGATTAGAGAAATTGCAAGAACTGATCTGTCGTCGGGTTAAGAAAATTGAATCCAATTTAGGGAAAACTTTAACTTTAACAGGGGGAATTGCAGAGCCAGATACTGATACTCCCCCCGTGTTTGATAGTCCTGAGACATTAAAACAGCTTTGTTTGATGAGTGGCGGTCATGTGCGAAACTTGATGCAATTGATTCAAAAAGCAATTGATTGGACGGATGAGTTGCCAATCACGGCGAAAGCAGCTAAACGAGCGATGGAAGAGGCGCGGGAAACTTTTCAAAAGACTATTCAAGAGGATCAATGGGAGATTTTGGCGCGAGCTTGCAATTTGCAACAATCAGATAATGATGAGCAACATTTACGCTTGCTGCTAAATCGCGCTTTGCTAGAATATCGGTATTATGATGAGAATGACAAGTTAAAGATTTGGTGTAATGTTCATCCTCTCATTGAAGAGATTAAAAAATTTCAGGATGCACTGAAGCAGGTTAAATCCCTATGAGTCTGACTAAATCATCGGATAGCGAATCGCCAACTATTGCACCTTCTAAGGAGGAAGTCTATCAGGCTTTGCTCCGCTCTTTGCGGCGGAGAAAAGGCTTTGGAATTGTGTTTGTGCAATGTTCTCCCGGCGAAACTGTCCAGTTAATTCAGCGGATGCGGCAAGGTTTACCGCAGAAAAAGATTGAAGTTTTGCAGCTAACCCAACCAACTGAGAATCTCTACGATTTAATCGCGAATTTTCCCGACTGTCACGATCTCAATATTTTGCTAATTCAAGGGATAGAAAAGTCTCTGGAGCCTTATATTAAACCGGGGTATGGAGGGGATGGAAATTACTACATTTTGGATGTTGTCCCTCCGATACTTAGCCATTTAAATCAACGGCGAGAGAAATTTAGAGATGATTTCAGTAAAATCTGTTTTGTATTTGTTTTGCCATTTTATGCAGTTAAATATTTAATTCGCCGCGCCCCGGATTTTTTTGACTGGAGTGCGGGAGTATTTGTATTAACGACAGAATCAGAACATTTAGAGTCTAAATCGGATAAATTTTTACAGTTAGACAATCTAGGTGTTGTTTTCAATTCTCTAGAAGAAATTAATCAAGGCATTGATTTCTATCAACGGCAATTAGCAAAGAGTCGAGAAACTAAAGATTATCAGGGAGAAGTAGATGCTCTGATAGGGTTAGGTAGTGCTTACTACTATCTGGGAGAATATAAAAAAACGATCGCTTTCCACGAAAAATCTTTAGCGATTAGTCGGGAAATTGGCTACCGTCAAGGGGAAGCAACTTCTCTGGGAAATTTAGGCAGTGCTTACGACTCTCTGGGAGAATATGAAAAAGCGATCGCTTTTCACGAACAATCTTTAGCGATTAAACGGGAAATTGAATAGAGATGATAGCCAACCAGCGATCGCCCACCATCTAAAAATTTAATGTTATCGTTGCCAATGGACTGACTACCCTAATAATTGTAATCTGAATGCAGATCTTAAAGGTCAAACTATGTCAGAAGCTCTACTAAAAGACCGAGATTATACAGTCATCATTGCCAGGATGGCTTCTACACCACTACTAGCCACACCGGGTTCCGAAACTCGCTGGATAAAAGCCCAAGACTCGATAATTGCTTTGGCTAAAAAATGCGAAGAATTCGATCCGGATGGGATTACCATTTATATTGCTGGCAAAGTTGTCGAAAAGTACGATCGCGCTACTGCCGAACATTTAGTAGAATTCTTTCAAGCTAATCATCCTCCCACCAACACCAATCTGGCAGGCGTTTTGCAGACTGCTCTAGATGATTATTTCCAACGCAAGACGGCGGGGAAAACTAAACCCAATGGAGAGATTATTGTGGTGCTACTGGATAGCGAACCGGGAGATAGGATGGCAGTAATGAAAGCCATTATTAAAGCTACCAAACAACTAGACCGAGATGATGAATTGGGGATTGGGTTTGCCCAAGTTGGAGATAACATCATGGCTAGAGGTTTTTTGAACGCTCTCGATGACGACTTACAGGTAGGAGGAGCGAAGTTTGATATTGTCGATACCAAAATATTAGAGCAGCTTGATGAGTCTTCGCTAACTGACTTTCTACTAGATATTCTACGGGATTAAGCCAGGAACAGAGCAAAGCGGTAGTTAGTCTCTTACTGTTGAGAGGTTTTTAATTGAGCTAGGGCAAACTTGGCAACGGTTAAACTTAAACGCGCTCGTTCTACTTCTGATAATTCTTCCCAATCAGCACGAGCAAGTTCGGTCAGATGATCGCTTGTTTCCATTTCCCGCCCTCGCATTGTATAGGCTACAGGACGGGCAAAAACTAATAAATCGTCTTCTGCCCAATCTGGCAGTAAACTTTGGACGCAGCGGACTAATTGTTCGGCAGCGGAAAGTTGAGTAGTAACAACTTGTTTCGCACCTTGAGCAATGGACTCTAACCAGGCGGTGGGGATGTGGGCGGCAAACCTTTGGAGTAAAGATTCCTTCAGGGGGTCTACTGGGGTAGCGATCGCCCAGCATTGATTTAGTCTAGCAAACACCTGTTCGACAGCACTATTAATTTCTCCTTCCCAACTAAAATTAGCTTCTAATTGAGCAAAATATTCTTCTGTACTTGAGTCCGCAGGTTCCCAAGGATATACCAAATCCTCTGACTGGAGGAGCGCTGCTAATAGTTCTGTCTGTGCTAGTCCCATAGCATTCTCCCCATGTTCCGTATAAACTGATTGACTTGTCATTTTGCCACTCCGAATCCGCTAAAAGGCTGTGGGGTGCAACCCCAAATTTTAGTGCTATCGGCGATTCAGCCAGTTTCCTGCCTGCGCCAATTGGCTTTTAATTGTCTTGGACATGGGTAGCTACATGGCTAGTTAGCGCTGTTCCGTATCCATTGGTAATTTCGCCAAGCAAAATCATTATGATTGCTATCATATCAATTCCGGTTGCACCGGAATGATATGCCCTTAGTTTCTGGCCACCAGTGGAAACAAGTCAGTCCTTTAATCAAAGAAGGTTGTTTGAGAAGAACTTGGCAGCGCTGAAATAACACCAATTCTAATTCATCCAGATTTTCAAATGAACGATTGGCGATTGGTTCATTTACCAAAGGCCACAAACGTTCTGCTGGTTGTAATTCCGGAGAATGAGAAGGCATCAATTCCAAGTGTAACCCCTCTGGAACTTGAACTTGTGGGCTAGTATGCCAACCAGCTTGGTCAATAGTTAAGTTGACTTTTAACACATTTTCTGCATTTTTTAAATTACTAGCGCGATCGCTTGACTTTCAAGATTGGTAAGTCTCTCCGGGTTTTTGAAGTTCTACAGAGGTCATAAATTAATTATTTGCTGTTAACTAGACTATTTTTGACTACTTGACTACATTATTTGCTCAATCCGGCGAAAATCTCGTTCTACTTCTGACCACAAAGCGCGATTATGAGGATCTGTCCGCAGGGCTTTTTTGAGATAAATTCGAGCTTTATCCACTTGTCCTTCTGTAACTAATTGCCTTCCCCAACCAGAATAAGCGATCGCTTGCCATTGTCGCACTTCCAAATCCTGGGGAAACCGTTGTGCCAAACCTTCCACCAAAGTCACCGCCATCGCAAATTTGCGCGACTTGAGTAACAATTGTAGCTGTTCGTAGGAACTCCACTTTAGTTGTTGTTCCGCTTCCGATAACTGAACTGGATTAGTAGATTTGGCTGATTGACGATGGGTAACTTTTACCCTAGTTTTTTGCCAAAACTCTTCCGATACTTTTGGTTCAGAACTTGATGCTTTCGGCTTTTCTTCCGGCGGCACTACACTGAGGAGAAATTTATATGCCTCAGTAATTTCAATAAACTTTTCCCGCGCTTGCTTGTCACCAGGGTTAATATCAGGATGATATTGCCGCGCCAAACGGCGATAGGATGTTTTAATTTCCGCCATTGGCGCTCCAGTTCTTAAACCCAATAATCGATAACAATCCGCCAAATTCATCGCTTTAAGCGCAGTTTATGGATCATAATTAGGGGCAAAGTATTTAGGCAAACAAGTTTTTTTAATCTAAATACTTTACCCCTGCCGCCCTATTGCCGTTCCTCGATAATCCGGTCAATTAAACCGTATTCTTTCGCCTCTTGGGGAGACATAAAGAAATCTCTGTCCATGTCCTTTTCGATTCTTTCTAGAGTTTGCCCAGTCCGTTGAGCATAGATCTCATTTAACTGCTGCCGAGTCCGAATAATTTGCTTGGCAGCAATTTCGATATCTGTCGCTTGTCCGTAACCTCGCCCCGAAGGTTGATGAATCATAATTCGGGAGTGGGGTAAGGACAAGCGTTTGCCCTTAGAACCAGCCGCGAGCAGGAAAGAACCCATCGATGCGGCTAACCCGACGCAAATTGTCACCACCTCAGATTTAATATGCTGCATGGTGTCATAAATTGCCAACCCTGCGCCCACCATCCCGCCGGGGGAATTGATGTAGAGGTAAATTTCTTTACCGGGGTCTTCAGAATCCAGGTAAAGCATATAGGCCACAATGTTGTTGGCAACTTCATTGTTGATTTCGCCGCTTAAAAACAAAATCCGTTCCCGGAACATTCGGCTGTAAATGCTAATCCAATCGGTATAGGATTGTCCCGGCAACCGATAGGGAACTTTAGGGATATCAATGGGCATAATTCCGACTCCATTTTTGAGTAAATACCAGACAGCAATTGACTTTTTTAGGCAGTCGCAGTCAGTTGTTTAACTTCTTTTTCGCTTTCCATAATCCGGTCAATCAAGCCATATTCCTTAGCCTCTTCGGGAGTCATGTAGAATAGGCGATCCATATCCTTTTTGATGCGTTCCGGAGTTTGACCAGTATTGGCAGCAAAAATCTCAATCATGGTAGTTCTGGTTGCCAGCACCTCTTTGGCTCGAATTTGAATGTCTGTGGCTTGACCTTGGGCGGAGCCTGTGGTTTGGCGCAGGACGATGGTGGAGTGGGGTAAACTGGTGCGATAACCTTTGGTGCCTGCGGCGAGCAACATCGCCGACATTCCCACCGCAAAGCCAATGCAGATGGTGTAAATGGGGGGCTTGATGTATTTCATGGTATCAGCGATCGCAAAGGCCGCCGTTTCAGCCCCAGGGATTTCGCCCACAGAGTTGATGTAGATTTTAATCGCTTTATCTGGGTCTTCTGATTGCAGATAGAGCAATTCAGCGATAATTAGTTCCGCCACCTCTGGGTACAATGGCATACCCAGATAGACAATACGCTCCTGCAAGAGCAGGGAGGATAAATCTGGGGGGGGCGTTCTATGGTAGGCATCCCCATAGTAGGGAGCTTGAACAGCCTGAATTGGTGATTCCATAGAGAGTTGTTGCCTATATTGAGATGGCGCTGTTTTTCATTAGTTTAGCAATTTTTGTACTTTTGAAGATGTCGTGGGGATTTCGGGCGGTGGTGAATTTGGTGATCGCACCAGGGGGTAAAATTGCATCAAATCCTAAATCAGTCGGTTTTTAAGTAATTTTTGCGATCGACCCGGAGGTTTTCACGGCTAGCGGGTAAATATGGTAAAATAGACCAACTAAAAGTTATGAATTTTTTCATTTAATCAAAATGGTATATCTTGACCCTAGCCAATACCCAGATACTAGCCACCTGATTTTTCAGGACGATACGCCTTTGGATAGTTTCATTAATGAAAAGCAACAACGGTTGCTAACCACGGTTTTTTATAGTGGAGGCGATCGCGATCGCGCTCCGGAATGGCTGCTGCAAAGTAGCGAATCCTTTATCGTGGCAGCTAATGTGGGTTTATTTGGCAGCCTTCGCCAATCTCCCATTGTGCCAGATGTCTTCCTCAGTCTCAATGTGGATGCTCCCCAAGAATGGTGGGATAGAGACATTCGTTCCTATCTGTTTTGGGAATTTGGCAAACCGCCAGAAATCGCGATTGAAGTGGTTTCGCCTACTCCTGGTAATGAACTGGGGAGCAAATTACAAGATTATGCTCAACTGCGAGTGGCCTACTATGTAGTCTATGACCCCCTGCGACGCTTAGGAGAGCCAGTATTGCGAGTGTTTGAATTGCGAGGGGGATCTTACATCCCTAAAATTGATACTTGGTTTCCCGAAGTGGGTTTAGGCTTGACTGTGTGGACAGGAACATTTGAAGGTATCAATGCCACTTGGCTGCGCTGGCGCTATGAAGATGGTGCGGTGATTCCCACTGGGGATGAACTAGCAGCGGTGAAAAACCAGGAAATTTCCCGAAAAAATCAGGAAATCTTCCAGAAAAATCAGGAAATCTCCCAAAAAAGCCAAGAAATCTCTCAGAAAGACCAGGAAATTTCTCAGAAAGATCGAGAAATCTCCCAGAAAGACCAAGAAATCGCTGAGATCAAACAACAAGCCATACGATCGCTCTTAACTAGCATTGAATTGGGTTTAAGGCTAAAATTTAGTGCCGAGAGTACCGAATTGCTGACAGAAATTGCTAAGATTGAGGAGTTGGACAAATTAATGGCGATCGCCACTAATTTACCCACCATCCAAAATTCAGCAGAATTGCGCCAAATATGGAATTGATCGATAGTTAATCACCCAGATTCCCAATTTACAAGTATCTGCAAGTTCTTGAGTAGTTTTAATTTGGCGATCGCGCTACTACTTCTCTGACAATTTCAACATCCAACTCTAGCGCGCCAGCTATCTGCTCAACAGTTAAACCTAGTTTTACCAACCCTGGAATCCCTTCTAACTTGCCTTCTAACTTGCCTTCTAACTTGCCTTCTAACTTGCCTTCTAACTTGCCTTTTTCCAGACCTTCTTGTAAAGCATCTTGATAAACTCTGGTATGCTTGAGTTCGTTTAAATTCAACATCGCTTCTATTTCCTCCCGACTCAAATTAGGAAACTTTCCCACAATAATTGTCTCAATCAATTCTAAAATTTGTTGCTGACTCTGGGCATCAGGTAATTCTTGTTCGGCACGAATCATTAACTGTCGAGCCTTTTCTGCTGCCTTGTTTTTTGACTCCACAACTAATTGGACAATTCCAATCCCTAGTAATTGATTGTCTGTTTGTCCAAGTTCATCCAAGTAAATACATTGTACCCGATGTGCCATCAACTCGCGATAGCGCGGTAGTGCTGGGGTTTCGGTACTCCGGCGGCGATAAATGACAATGGCTTGCCAGTCAGTAGCTGGGGGGTTGTATTGGTATAAGTATAAGAAAATTTCGGCAAACAGACGAGCATAGAATTTAGGCTTTTTCTGGAATTGGACTTCAACGAAATATATGGGTAGTTCTGGGGCATCAACTACAGGAAGAAATAAGCCGTCGAAGCGAAATGCCTTTTGTTTGACTTCTGCGGAAGTGAATTGATAGGCAGTAGCTCGATTTATCGGCTGACCAATCAATTCAAAGAAAATTTGTGGAAAGCTCTGCAATAGGTAATAAAAAAGTATGTCTGTTTTCACTACACCCCCGAATGCGATCGCCCTATTTCCTTGGCTGATAATTTAATTTCCCATGATACCAAATCTGGTGATGATAAGACCACTGACAATGAGAAATCGGTGCGCCGGCTTAACTATGGCTAGAGTGTTAGTAGCTTTTATCAACCGGATTTGGGATCGGGAGCAAGTAACGCCGTGTCAGGGAGTACCCGCAATATTTCTGTCGTGGTTGTCAAACCCGAAGTGATTTTTTCAATAGCGGCTAGTCGAAAGGAAGCAAAATCTGTTTGGTGCAGATAATCATATAAATCTTCGGTGCTACTATTGGGGACTTTGCGGCGCAGAGGGCGATCAAAATTCAGTAATTCAATCATAGCCTCTCTACCTAAATATCCCGAATTAAAGCATTTAGAGCAACCTTTCCCCCGCCGCCAAGCATCCGGATTGGCTTGTTCTAGACTTAAGCCTAATATTTTTAGTTCTTTAGGTGTTGGTGGATGAGGAATGGCACAATAGGGGCATACTCGCCGCACCAACCTTTGGGCAACAATTCCTAGGACTACTTCGCTGATTAAACTAGGATCAATCCCCATATTTTTTAAGCGTGTAATTGCCGTCACAGTATCTACTGTGTGCATAGTGGTAAAAATTAAATGTCCAGTTAATGCTGCTTGAATAACTGTTTCGGCTGTTTCAGCATCCCGAACTTCTCCCACCATCAAAACATCGGGATCTTGGCGCAATAATGCTCGCAATCCAATGGCAAAAGTCATACCAGAACGCTTGTTGATTTGGGTTTGATTAATGCCTGATAAAACATATTCTACGGGGTCTTCTACTGTAACTATATTGGTTTCTGAATTGGCTAAAACCTGCAAGCTGGTATATAAGCTACTGGTTTTACCAGAGCCAGTCGGTCCAGTTAAGACTATTAAGCCTTGAGGTTTTTGCAACCAACTTTTGTAAGTATTTAAACTGTTAGCAGTAAAACCAATATCTTCTAAACTAGAAAAAGGATTTTTTTGGGGTAAAAGGCGAATTACAACTTTTTCTCCATTAAAGCAGGGTAAGGTACTAACACGCATATCTAGATTTGTAAAAAATTTCCCCCCTTGTTCTGACTGAAATTGATATTCTCGACCGATCCGACCATCTTGAGGGATACGACTTTCGGCAATGTCCATATTGGACATAACTTTTAGGGCGACAACAATTTTGGGACTGATTTCGGGGGGGAAAGTTTCTATATATCTGAGTATGCCATCAATGCGAAAGCGGATCTTTAGCCCTTCTGGACTTGGTTCTAAGTGAATGTCACTGGCTCGGTATTTTAATGCTAAGGTGATTAATTTTAAAATTCGCAGGATTTGGCGACTAGAATTTTTGACTTCTGCTAATAAAGTTTTCGTTAAATTATTAATGCCTTCGGTATCAGCCGCCGGAATTTTTTGAATTTGATCCCATCTTTGATAGCTTTCATTAGTAATTGCGATAATTTGAATCTCGGCTTGGACGCGATCGCTAATTTGCTGAATAGCTTCTGAAGTTAAATTAACCGGACTGCCCAAATAATAGCAATTTTTCCAGAGTAATAAAGGAATTACTGGATAAGAAGTTGATTGCTGGGGAAAAGATCGGAAAAACCGAGCTTTGATTTCTGGATCTAAAAAGCCGAGGTTTAAATTCCCTTGGGAGTCTACTAGCAGTTCTAGGGCTTGGTGGCAGGTAATTTTGCCGTTGTAAACCTGGCTCCAAGCCGAGGCGTTTAAAAAAGGGCTAGGGCTGTTGAGCAGCATAAGCTAATTTGAGATAGCAGGGTTCTATCTATATATCTGGGTTTAGCGAAAATATTATGGATTGACTCTCAATTTTATTCCCCCATCCATTCCCTAGGGAGCAAAAATTCACTCTCTGGGGGCTGGAAAAGGGATGGCTAAAAATTTTTTATTCCTGATGGCATCGGGGTTACAGCATTTGGCGGCTAGAACATTTCCATATTTTTTTATCGAAGGGCTGATACATGAATAGAAGCGCCTAAATAGCTACGTTGTCCTTTTTATCGACAGGCTTATAAAGCCCAGAGTAACCGATATGGCAAGTAGCTAGATTGACGTTGCTATTTTAGTACCAACAAATTCATCAGGAGATCAATATGAGCGTTATCACTCTGACCAAAGAAGAATCATTGGACAATAATTGTGTGGTTCAAATCTCACCTACTGCGACTTCAGATCGGCGATCGCCTTTGGACTTTAAAGCTAAATTATTGCGCCACCTGATTAGCAAACGATCGGAGGGTGGATTTACCTTGATTGAACTGTTAGTTGTCATAATAATTATTGGTATTTTAGCGGCAATTAGCCTTCCTTCTTTTCTGCGTCAAGTTAATAAGGCGAAGGAAGTAGAGGCGCAGATATATATTTCTCATATTAACCAAGCACAGCAGATTTACTATCTAGAAAACGGCTCTTTTACTACCAATCCAAACTACCTAGGTATTTCGGTTAAATTGCAGACACCAAACTATAATTATTCGTTTCAAAAAATCCCTCCCAATCCTACTCTCACTGATGGAGTCGCAGTCATTGCTCAACCAGTAAAATCAGGCATGAAATCTTATGTAGGCTCTAATTATATAGGTGACAATACAGGAGAAATAGTTTTTGTAATTTGCGTATCTGAGGATATGTTTGCGCCTGGATATGGTAACGGTATAATTATGGTTGGCGCTGGCGGAAGTTGTCCAAAGGGTTATGTCCAGTTAGGAAAACCGAGAGGTCCACAAGGAAACCGCTGACTTGCAATCTTTTTTATGTATAGTGCCTGGATGCGTTACGCTGCTAAAGCACCATACGAATAGAGGTGTTCCATGATTACTAATATAGCTTCTAAACATAAGTCCATTTTGCCAGGTGATGTTAAAAGAGCCTTTTCTTGATCGGAAAAAATAAAAGATGGGTATGCTAGAAGAAATATCACTAGTTTGCTCATCAAAATCGAGGGTGCTATGTATTTACAGGAAAAACGGTTGCAACAACTGCTAATTGCCGTGCGTCAATCTGCCAATGGCAGTCCACAATGGCGTAAGGCAATGAATCGCCTATTAATCGAAGTCCCGCAACTTCCCGGCTTAATTAGGTTTTCTGACTCAGAATATTTTGATGCTTTAAATCAAACCTGGGAATGGTTTAGCAAAAATATTCACCAATTTGACGAACAGCGATCGCCTTCAATTCAAGAAGGTTTAACTCGCTGGATTAATAGCTATCTCTACTGGAGGTACAAAGATTTAATTACCCGCAAGCATGAAGCTAATAACCAACCAAACACAGTCCAATACCTAGATAACATCGCCATACCAGGAGGCATTGACAGCTATATTGAGCAAATAGATATTGAGCAACAACGGCAAGTTGCTTGCTTACTAGAGCTTTATATTGAAACCGATCCCAAAGGAGAACTGAAAAGTTGCCATCCTCGCCAATATCCCGATTGTCACTGTCAGTTGCTCAGTCAAAAACTCTTGCTGAAAAATCCCCCTGATAAGTTAACTGACATTGCTAGAGAAATAAACATTAATTACCAAACTCTTAATTATCATTGGAAAAGGAAGAGTTTGCCATTAATTCAAAGAATTGCCAAAGAAATAGCCGCAGATCGAGGCTATCAATCTAACTTCTGATGCCATAATTTTGAAAATCTTTTTTTGTACAATCAGGTTTTTCAGTCATTTTTACAAGGACTCGCCTGAGAAAATTATAACTAGATAGAACCAAGTACCCAAAGTATCAGCCTTTTAGGATTGTGGAGTGAGTGCTGTTTATATTAAAATTTCAAGCTAGTCTATAGATCTGCTGGTGATTCAGTAGGGCATTATTGGTAGAGCCGTCAATCAATCTAAATTATATGCAGAAAACAACAACCTTTTTATCTATTCCGATTGCTGAAGCAACGCGCCAATTGGCACGGCAATTTGCCCTAGAACAGCATGAGTCAGAGAAAAAGCAGAAAATATACTACAATACGATTGTTGTCAGTGCAGTTGGTAATTATCTCTCTTGGCTGCAAATCAAAACTAACTTAAATCAAAGCAACTTAGAGAAACTAAATTCACGACAACTATTTGGGGCTAATGTTTTAACCATTTCAGGTATTGGCAAGTTAGAGTGCTTGTCAGTTTTGGAAAACGAGACAGTTTGTATAATTGACTCAGATACTGTAGCCGAGCGCATAGGCTATATGGCAACTCGATTGAGTAATAGCGATCGCGAATTACAAATACTAGGATTTTACCCAGCCTGCGATCCCGCTTGCCCCCCAGCCCAAGTCAAGCTTTCTGAGCTACAATCTTTAGATAAATTTGTTGATTGCTACAATCGTTTGGAGGCAGCGATCGCCTTTTTACCCACAGAACATCACTGGCAACAGCTAGGAGAAAAGTCTAATTTATTGCCGATTGTGCCACAATTAGAGCGAATATGGCGCACTTGCCGCCCTGATGCTTGGCAAGAGGAAGCCGGAAAAACCTTATCCTATTATTGCGATCGGAACTTAGCTACAACTGAATTCCTCTCACTAGGAGGAAAGATTCTAGTAGCTTTAGATCAACTTTGGCAAACCACAGAATTTGGAGAAAACTACCTCTAAGCAAATTTTTCTCTAAACAACTTTAACAGGACTTACGCATAACCGACCTATTTAGTAGGCGAATAGCCACCCCTACACCTAGCGGTTGACTTTGTGCCTTTTTAGAGGGTTTCTGTTCATGCAGTTTCCGATCTGTTTACTCGTTCCCAGGCTCCGCCTGGGAATGCCCACTGAGAGGCTCCGCCTCGCTTGGCGCTCATACGAGGCAGAGCCTCTGGATATCGGTTCCCAGGCAGAGCCTGGGAACGAGTAAAAAGGGGGTATAGCTGGTCGCACTGGCTATAAAAAACTACACTTGTGATATATCTGCACCTTGCCAGGAGCTTTGCGCGATGAAAGTTGGTTTGCAGCCTGTTCTCAACGATATCAATATTGACGCTAAACAAGCCAATAGCCAGCGTCAACTGGCTATTTCGGTTTCGGCGATCGCTGGTCAGCTAGTAGGCGATAACTGCCAATTTCAGTTATCCTCTAAGCTACCCCTCAACCTCTGCCTGATTTTAGACCACAGTGGTTCTATGGAAGGAGAACCCTTGAGAACAGTCAAGAAAGCCGCCCAGCGCTTGGTGGAAAGACTGTCACCCCGCGATCGCGTTTCCGTGGTAGCCTTCGATCATCGAGCGAAGGTGATTGTCGGCAATCAGGCAGCGAAAGACATTGCTGGCATTAACAAGAAAATTGAAGCATTGCGAGCGGATCAAGGTACTGCCATCGACGAAGGGATTAAGTTGGGGTTAAAGGAATTGGAAAAAGGCCCAAAAGAGTCAATTTCCTATGCCTTTATCCTGACTGATGGGGAAAACGAACACGGAGATAATCAACTCTGCATCAAGTATGCCAAAATTGCCCCAGACAAAAAGTTCACTTTAAACGCTTTGGGATTTGGGGAAAACTGGAACCAAGATATTTTAGAACAAATTGCCGATGCTGGGGGCGGGACGCTGGCCTATATTGAGAAGCCAGAGCAGGCAGTGGAAGTTTTTGACAAGTTGTTTAAGCGGATGCAGTCGGTGGGACTAACTAATGCTTATCTGTTATTCTCTTTAATGCCCAAGGTGCGATTAGCGGAATTGAAACCTGTGGCGCAAGTTGCCCCAGATACAATTGAGTTGCCAGTCCAAATGGAAGGCGATCGCTATGTGGTACGGTTGGGAGATTTAATGAACGATGCGCGGGTAGTTTTAGCTAACTTGTATGTGGGGAAATTGCCAGAGGGGAAACAGGCGATCGCCGAGTTACAAGTACGCTATGATAACCTCGCTGCCGATGAAGAAGCGGTACTTTGCGATCCTGTCACCGTAGAAGTTAATGTAGTTCAAAACTATCAACCCCAGTCGAATCCCGAAGTCCAACAGCACATTCTAGCTCTCGCCAAATATCGGCAAACGCAACTGGCAGAATCTAAATTAAAGCAGGGCGATCGCTCTGGAGCTGCTACCATGTTACAAACTGCTGCAAAAACAGCTTTGCAAATGGGAGATAAAAGCGCTGCCACTGTTCTCCAATTCAGCGCTACTCGCCTGCAAGAAGGAGAAGAACTTTCGGAAGCAGATCGGAAGAAAACCAGGATTGTTTCTAAAACTATTTTACAGGAATAGGAAATAAATCATCAACAAGACTTAAACTAAGTCCCCCTTTTTTCGCTTCGTAGCGGCGCATCAGCACGAGAATTTAGGGGGATAAAAAAGCTGTAATACTTGCCACAAACTCAATATGCTGAATATCCCTGGGATTACAGTTCAAACTCAGATTTATGAAAGCGATAACTCGTTAGTTTATCGAGGCATCCGACAAAAGGATGATCAACCGCTAATTCTGAAAATTCTCAAGCAGAACTATCCTACCCCTTCAGAATTAGCTCGTTATCGGATTGAATATCAAATTACTAAATCTTTGGATTTGACTGGAGTAGTCAAGGTTTTTGACTTGCAAAACTACCAAAATACTCTAGCTATGTCCTTAGAAGATTTTGGGGGAGAATCTTTAAAGTATTGGATGCAGCAAAAGCGATTTACCTTAGCAGAATTCTTACAAACTGCTATTAATATAACTGAAGCATTAGGACAAATTCACGCAGCCAACATTATTCATAAAGATATTAATCCAGCTAATATTGTGTTTAATCCCCAGACTGGGCAATTAAAAATCATTGATTTTGGCATTTCTACCCAACTGACACGAGAAAACCTCACTCTCAAAAACCCCAATATTCTCGAAGGAACCTTAGCTTATATTTCTCCAGAACAGACAGGCAGAATGAATCGGTGTTTAGACTATCGCACTGATTTTTATTCTTTAGGAGTAACTTTTTATGAAATGCTGACAAACCAATTACCTTTTGAAACCACAGATCCTTTAGAATTAGTCCATTGGCATATTGCCAAACCACCTTTAGCATCTGACAAATTAAATCCCGAAATTCCGCCAGCTATTTCTGCAATTGTGATGAAATTGCTAGCCAAAACTGCGGAAGAACGCTATCAAAGTGCCTGGGGAATTAAAGCAGATTTAGAACAATGTTGGCAACAACTCGAAGAGAATAATAGTATTACTGAATTTCCCCTCGCCAGCCAAGATATTTATAACAAATTTCAAATCCCTCAAAAACTCTATGGTAGAGAAGCCGAAATTTCAGCTTTATTAACCGCTTTTGAGCGAGTACATACCCAAAGCCAACTCGCTTTAATTGCTGGGTTTTCTGGCATAGGTAAATCAGCCTTAGTCCAAGAACTATATAAACCAATTACCGAAAAGCGGGGCTATTTTATTGCTGGAAAGTTTGACCAATATCAGCGCAATATTCCCTACAGTGCCGTAGTCAGTGCGTTGAGAGAATTAATCAAACAGTTATTAACCGAAAGCGCCGCAGAATTGCAAGAATGGCAAAGAGAAATATCAACAGCTTTGGGGACAAACGGGCAAGTTATTGTCAATATAATTCCCGAACTAGAATTAATTATTGGCAAGCAACCTGCCATTCCAGAGTTAGGAGTAAATGAGTCTCAAAATCGGTTTAATTTAGTATTTCCTAACTTTATCAAAGTCTTTGCTCAAAGTTCGCGGCCTCTGGCAATATTTTTGGACGATCTCCAGTGGGCAGATATGGCATCTTTGAAATTAATGCCTCTACTAATTAATGCTGCTTCATCAGGATTATTTTTAATTGGAGCCTATCGGGATAATGAAGTATCTCCAGTCCATCCATTAATGTTAACCATTGGTGAAATTGCTAAAAATGGCGTAACTGTTGAAAGAATTTTTCTGTCACCTTTGGATTTATCGACTACGGCTGAAATTATTAGCGATACTCTAAACTGTACGCCAGATAAAGTTAAAGATCTGGCTAAATTAGTTCAGTTCAAAACTGGGGGCAATCCCTTTTTTATGAATGAGTTTTTGAAATCGCTTTATACAGAAGGATTGTTAGAGTTTGATTTGTTTGCAGGTAAGTGGCAGTGGAATTTAGCTGAGATTGAACGGCAGGGATTTACTGATAATGTCGTGGAACTAATGGCAGAGAAGATTCAAAAATTGCCAGAAGCTGCCCAAATGTTGTTAAAAATTGCTGCCTGTATTGGCAATCAATTTGAGCTAGAAATAATCAGTTTGATAACCAATAAATCTTTAGCCGAAACAGCGATCGCCCTAGAATCAATCATTACTGAAAACTTAGTTATACCCCTAGGTAGCCGCGACGATTTAGAATTAGCTCTGGCTGCTGAAGAATTACCAAATATCAAATATAAATTGCTGCCATATAAATTTGTTCACGATCGCATTCAGCAGGCAGCTTATTCTCTGATGCCGGAAACTACCAAGCGAGAAACACATCAGCAAATCGGAAAATTCCTGCTAGAAAATACTCCAGTTGAAGAGCAAGGAGAAAAGCTTTTTGATATTGCCAACCAATTAAACTTCGGCATTGAGTTAATCGCAAATGAAAGTGAAAGAAACCAACTTGTCGAATTAAACCTTGCCGCTGGCAAAAAAGCCCAAATATCTACTGCCTATCAATCAGCCTTAAATTATTTGCAAGTAGGAATAGGATTGCTAAATGAGCATAGCTGGCAGCAACAGTACGATCTGACGCTGGCGCTTTACACTCAAGCAGCTGAAGTTGCCTATCTGAATACAAATTTTGACTTGGTGGAGAAGTATTTTGAAAAAGTAATATTACGAGCTAAAACGGTACTAGATAAAGTGAAAGTTTATGAAGTAAAAATTATGTCATATACGGCTCAGTTGAAATCTACTGAGGCACTTGCGCTGGGCTTAGAAATCTTGAATTTGCTGGGAATAAAATTGCCTAAACAGCCCAAAGAAATAAATATTTTATGGGAATTTTGGCGGACAAAACTAATGATTGGCAGACGAAAAATTGACCGCTTAATTGACTTGCCGCAAATGACAGCCCCGTATCCTAAAGCAGCTATGCGGATTCTAAATAAACTTACTGCTCCTGCCTACTCTGCTAAACCTTTACTATTTCCAATAATTGTATTTCAACAAGTTAATTTATCAATTAAATGGGGCAATGTTTTTGAATCTGCTATTGCCTATAGTTGCTATGGCTTGATTCTTTGCGGCTTGATTGAGGATCTTAAATTAGGCTATCATTTTGGTAAGCTAGCTCTAAACATCGTCTGGCAATTCGATGCTAAACAAGTTCAATCCAAGGCTGAATTTACAGTATATAGCTTTATTGAACACTGGATAGAACCAGCCCAAAAAGTTGTCAGTCCAATGTTACAAGTTTACACAATTGGTCTAGAAACTGGAGACTTAGAATATGCTGCTTATTCAGCGTGTTCCTACTGTTATCTTAAATTTTTAATTGGATTCAATCTAGCACAATTACAATTAGAAATAGCAAACTATGAGCGCGTTATCCGTCCGATGCAGCAGGGAAGAGCGTTGGATATTTTGGGAATATTACATCAAACTGCGCTCAACTTACTTAATCCCTCAGAAAATTTTGGTAATTTGATCGGTGAAGCATACGATGAACGGGTGATGCTACCCTTAACTCAAAATAGAAATGATGGCAATGTAATTTTTCATATATATTTGAATAAGTTGTTACTCTGCTACCTGTTGGGAGATTCAGTCCAAGCAATAGCTAATATCAAACTAGCGGAACCATATTTAAGCAGTCATATAGGGTCTTTAACAGTTACTCATTTTTATTTCTATGATTCTCTTGCCCAACTAGCAGTAGCAGCAGATAGTCAAAAATCTCAGCGTCAGCGCCTCATTAAAAAAGTAGTTCGCAATCAAAAGAAAATGCGAAAATGGGCAGAAAATTGCCCCGAAAATCACTTGGATAAATATCTGCTGGTGGAAGCAGAAATGTATCGGGTACTTGGCAAAGATGCTCTAGCTATAGATTATTATCACCGGGCTATTGCCACTGCTAAAGAAAATGAATACATCCACCATGCCGCTTTGAGTTATGAATTGGCAGGAAAGTTTTATTTATCCAGAAATCAAGAATTAAATGCCAGAGGTTATATGCAGGAAGCACGTTACTGCTATCAGCTTTGGGGAGCTACTACCAAAGTTAAAGATTTAGAAAAAAAATATCCGCAGTTTTTTACTGGAAATCAATTAAAACCGATCGATGGTAAAACCACTGTATCAGTCACTAATACTGGTTCTTCATCTAATCTAGATATTGCCACAATTATGAAATCTTCTCAAGCTATTTCTGGCGAAATTAAGCTGGAGCAATTATTATCTAGTTTAATGAAAATCTTGATTGAAAATGCTGGAGCGCAAAAAGGTTACTTGATTTTGTCCACCCAGGGAAAATTACTCATTGAGGCGGAAGGTACTGTCAATTCTGCTGTCGTGAATGTTTTCCAATCGATAAGCGTTGAAAATAGCCTAGTTCTTTCTGCGTCCATTGTCAATTATGTGGCTAGAACTAGAGAAAGTGTGGTTTTAAATGATGCCAGTCGCGAGGGGAAATTTACAGGCGATCGCTATATTAAAGAGTTTCAGCCCAAATCAATTTTGTGCATACCCTTGATTAATCAAGGTCAATTAATTGGGATTGTTTATTTAGAGAATAATTTAACTACTGGAGCCTTTACTTCCGATCGGTTAGAAGTATTAAAATTATTATCTTCTCAAGCAGTAATCTCGATTGAAAATGCCAAACTTTATACAGAGGCAAGGGAAAACGAAATCAGATTAGAACGGCTGAATAAAGCTTACGAGCGCTTTGTACCGCGTCAATTTCTACAATTTTTAGATAAATCTAGTGTAACCGATGTGGAATTAGGAGATCAAGTGCAGTTGGAAATGTCGGTGCTGTTTTCTGATATTCGCGGCTTTACCACCCTTTCTGAACAAATGACTCCAGAGGAGAATTTTAAATTTATCAATTCCTATCTTAGTTGTATGGAGCCTGTAATTACTGAAAATAGTGGCTTTATTGATAAGTATATTGGCGATGCGATTATGGCACTATTTAGCGGCACAGCCGATAATGCTCTTAAAGCGGGCATATCGATGCTATATCGTTTAGAGGAATATAATCAAGAACGTGTTAAGTTGGGGTATCTACCAATTCAAAATGGCATTGGCATTAATACGGGATTGTTGATGTTAGGCACAGTGGGAGGACAAAATCGGATGGACAGTACAGTAATTAGCGATGCGGTGAATGTGGCATCTCGCGTTGAAAGTTTAACTAAAAATTATGGCGTATCGCTGTTAATTACCGGGCAGACTTATTCCCGGTTGAATAATTCTAATGACTATGCAATTCGGGCAATCGATCGGGTGGCTGTGCGCGGAAAATCCCAAATAGTAACTATCTATGAAGTTTTTGATGCGGATGCGCCAGAACTGAAAGCAAAAAAGTTAGCAAATATGTCTTTGTTTGCAGAAGCCTTAGAGTTTTATCAGCAAGGTAAATTGGCAGAATCAGCTTCATTATTTACGAAATACTTGGAAATTAATCAGGGCGATCGCGTTGCCCAGAACTACTGGAAACGCTGCCAGGTGGCTCCACTTGAACGAAATTCATCAATGGCTAATTAATTATTATCTATTTCCTAGGCCAATGGTTTACATTAAGCGCGTCGAACTTACTCATTTTAAATCCTTTGGCGGCACAACTTCTGTCCCTTTGCTGCCCGGTTTTACAGTGATTTCTGGCCCCAATGGTTCGGGAAAATCCAACATTTTAGATGCGCTATTATTTTGTTTGGGATTGGCAAGTTCTAAGGGGATGCGAGCCGAGCGGTTGCCAGATTTGGTGAATCACAATCAACCCCACAAGGGAACAGTGGAAGCTAGCGTTACGGTAACTTTTGATTTGGGGGATTACCACCAGGAAAAGATGGTGGAAGAGACGGGAGAAGAAACTACTGAACATTCTTTATCCAGAATCTCTAATTTGCAATCAGATTGGAGCGTGACGAGAAGATTGCGAGTCACGAAACAAGGAACTTATACTTCTACTTATTATATTAATGGGGAAACTTGCAATTTAACGGAATTGCACGAACAATTGAATGAATTGCGAATCTATCCCGAAGGATATAATGTGGTATTGCAGGGAGATGTCACCAGTATTATTTCCATGAATTCCCGCGAGCGCCGGGAAATTATTGATGAGTTGGCTGGGGTGGCAGCTTTTGATCGCAAAATTGTCCAAGCCAAGGATACTTTAAACTCAGTTAAGGAAAGAGAAGATAGTTGTCGGATTGTGGAAAAAGAATTGGCAGCCCAACGCGATCGCCTATCTCAGGATCGCATTAAAGCGGAAAAATATCAAAAGTTGCGAGCCGAATTACAGGAAAAACAAGTTTGGGAAGCGGTGTTAGTTTGGCAGTCTTTACAAAAGCAGGAATGGCAGCTAAGAGAGCAAATTGAAAATGGCGATCGCGAGCAGGCATCTTTAACAGAGCAGTTAACTTCCTTAACTGCCCAAATTCACCAGCAAGCCGCCGAATTGGATGCTTTAAATGCGGCGGTGAAGGCGTTGGGAGAGGAGCAATTACTGGCTTTACAGGCTACCTTGGCTACCCAGTCAGCGGAAAAAAAGCAGGTAAAAAGACAAGTTGAAGAAGTGACAGGAGCGATTCAACAGGCGCTGAGTCATGTCCAAAAAGCGGAAGAGGAAATTCAGGAGTATCAACAGACAATAACGGCAAATATTACCCGCTTAGAAACCACCACTTTACAAGTTGCCCAGCAACGACAGCAACAGGAGCAATTACAACACAGATTAACTCAAGACCGAGAAAAAGCCAATGCGATCGCTGCCGCTTCGGAAGCTTGGGTACAACAACAAACTGCCCTCAGTCGGCAAGTTGACAATTTACTCCAAACCATCGATCCTCAAAGAGCAGAACAAGCCCAATTACAAGAACGTTTTCGCCAGTTAAATAAACAAATTACCGATCAAAATCAACTTTTAGCTAGATTAGCCGGAGAGATAGCTGAAAAGCAAGTTCAAATTGGCAACTTAGAAACTTTACAGGCAACCTCACTCCCCCCCATTGAAACCTTAACTAAAGCTCTTGCCGCTGCCGAACAAGAATTGCAACTTCAGCAAGAAACCCAAAAACGCCTGTTAGGGGAACAGCGAGAAAAACAACGCCAACTAGATAAATTAGAAGCTCAAAATCAAGCTCAACAAGAAATTCAAGGAACCTACGCCACCAAAATATTACTGCAAGCTGGATTGCCAGGTATTTGTGGGTTGGTTGCCCAATTGGGCAGAGTTGAACCGCGCTATCAATTAGCTTTAGAAACCGCCGCCGGAGCGCGACTAGGATATTTAGTAGTGGAAGATGATGGTGTAGGCGCGGCGGGAATTGAACTGCTGAAACAAAAACGCGCAGGCAGAGTAACTTTTTTGCCTTTAAACAAAATTCGCCCCGGACAATTTACCCCTACTGTGGCATTACGCTATGCCGAGGGATTTGTCGGTTGGGCGGTAAACTTAATTGAATGCGATCGCCAATATCAAGACATCTTCGCCTACGTCTTTGGTAATACAGTTGTCTTTGAAAATTTAACCAAAGCTCGCCCATTTTTAGGACAACAACGAATTGTCACCTTAGAAGGAGAATTACTAGAAACCAGCGGAGCTATGACTGGCGGCAGCAGCAATCAACGTTCGGGATTGCGCTTTGAAACCGGAGATCCGGCAGAATCGGCAGAAATGACAGCTTTAAAAAATCGCTTGCAGGAAATCGAGCAAATTTTAGAACGTTGCGGCGATCGCATTAATTCTCTAACCGCTAAAATCAAACAAATTTCTCCAGAATTGCAAGAAGCCAAACAACAGCGTCGGGAAACCCAACTGCAATTAGAACAATGGCAAAAAGAATTGAAAAATTTAATTGCCCAACAGGAACAAGGGCAATCCCTTTTAAATCAAAATCATCAAGAATTAGCTACCGCCACCCAGCGCCTGCAAGTGCTAGAAACCGACTTACCCATCCAAGAAACCCAACTGCAACAATATCGCCAAGCTCTCGCCGAATTAGAACAATCCCAAACCCACAGCGAATGGCAGCAAATTCAAGCCGAAATTAAAGTTCAAGAAACCGAATTGCGCCGCCAAGAACAAATATGGCGATCGCAAGAACAACAATTAAAAGACCTAGAAAACCAACAACAGCGCTTGCAAGAAAAGGTTCAGCAAGCCCAAGAACGGGTGCAAGAATACCAACAGCAGTCCCACCACGGCAGAGAGCAAGAACTGACCTTAAAGACCCAGCTAGCCGTCATTGACGCGCAAATTAGCGACACCCAATTGGCAATTACTCAAGCCGAAGCTAACCTGGGACAAGCCAAAATTGACCGGGACAAATTAGAAGCCCAAGTCCGCGATCGCCGCCTGCAACACCAGCAGCTAGAATGGCAAGGACAAAAACTCCAAGAAACCCAACTAAATCGCCGGGAAGAACTCACCAATTTACGCACCCAAATGCAAGCCCAGCAAGCCGAACTTCCCGACCCCTTGCCCACCGTCCCCGAAACTGTAAAATTGGAACAGTTACAACAAGAGACGCGATCGCTCCAAAAACGCCTACAAGCCATGGAACCAGTCAATATGCTGGCTCTAGAAGAATACGAACGCACCCAAAATCGGTTAGAAGAACTCACCCAAAAATTAGCTACCCTAGAAGCAGAGCGGACCGAACTCCTGCTCCGGATTGAAAACTTCACCACCCTACGGTTGCGAGCCTTCAAAGAAGCCTTTGATGCCGTCAACCAAAACTTCCAAACCATCTTTGCCGAACTTTCCGAAGGTGACGGCTACCTGCAACTAGATGATCCCCAAGATCCTTTCAACGGCGGCTTAAACCTAGTTGCCCACCCCAAAGGAAAACCAGTCCAGCGATTAGCCTCCATGTCTGGCGGCGAAAAATCCCTTACCGCCCTCAGTTTCATCTTTGCCCTGCAACGCTATCGCCCCTCTCCCTTCTACGCCTTTGATGAAGTCGATATGTTTTTAGATGGAGCAAATGTAGAACGATTAGCTAGAATGATTGAACAACAAGCCCAACAAGCACAATTTATCGTAGTTAGTTTGCGCCGTCCCATGATTGAATCAGCCCAACGTACCATCGGCGTTACCCAAGCTAGAGGAGCCTATACCCAAGTTTTGGGAATTCAGTTGCAACCTCGTAGCGCTTCCCGGTAGAGTAGAGTTTGATCGAAACCAGTTGGCATATTGTTTTTCATATTCAAAGTTAGGATTCACGATCGCAGGAAATAAATGACATCTGAACAAATCCGTTACCGCTCCGATATCTTAAACACCCAAGTCATCACTCGCGATACGGGTAAGCGCTTGGGCGTTGTAAAAGAATTATTAGTAGACATTGACCGCCGGGAAGTCGTCGCTCTGGGTTTGCGGGATAATCTCCTCTCCATTGCGGGGATGCCCCGCTATATGCTCTTGACCAGTATCTCCCAAATGGGCGATGTCATCCTGGTGGAAGATGAAAGCGCCGTCGAAGATCTGGATGCTGAACTCTATAGCACCCTAATTAGTAGCGAAGTAATTACCGAAACTGGGGAATTACTAGGCAAAGTGCGGGGATTTAAGTTCAATTCTGAAGATGGCAGAGTTTCTTCCCTGATCGTCGATTCCCTAGGTTATCCCCTGATTCCCGATCGCGTCATCAGTACCTACGAACTGCCCATTGATGAAATTGTCAGCAGCGGACCGAATCGGTTAATTGTCTTTGAAGGAGCCGAAGAACGCCTTAACCAACTAACCGTAGGTTTTCTGGAAAATTTGGGCATTGGCAAAGCACCTTGGGAAAGAGAAGAAGAAGAAACTTACTTTCCACCCACAGCCAGAGTAGAAAATCAACTGGGTAGTGGAGAGAAACTTCGTCCCCCCATTCAACCTTCCATCCGTCCTGCCCCACCCATTCAAAACACCTGGGAAGAAGAGGAAGAATGGGAAGAACCAGCCCCAGAACCAGTTCGGCGACGGCAGCAAGAATCGATTTACTACGAAGAAGCCGAAGAAGACAACTGGAGCGAAGCCAGTTCCAACCGAGCGCCACGAACTTCCTATCAAGCCCCTGCTCCCTATCCCCAGGATGAGTACGACGACGAGTATGACGACGAGTACGAAGAGGAAGAAGAGGATGCTTGGGCAGATGCCGCCGCACCCAAGTATCAAGCTCCCAAAGTAAATATTCCCGAAAAGACCAAAACCCCAGAATACGAAGAAGAAAGGGGTTATTAGTAGGGAACAGGGAACAGGGAACAGGGAACAGGGAACAGGGAACAGGGAACAGGGAAAAGGGAAAAGGGAAAAGGGAAGAAGGACAGAGGATATTGGTCGAGGGAAATGGGG